>DAOUHS010000094.1:0-40128 GCA_034428415.1 Dehalococcoidia bacterium | reverse complement strand
GACGAAGGGGGCCGGATTGCCGAGTCCGGTGGCGAGGACGGGGACCTGCATGCCGGTGATCGTGTCGACCTGATCCTGCGGAGTGAAGCGCGGCGTGCGGACGTCCGCGCGGGAGGCCTGGACGTCTGGGAGTTCGAGGTTGACTCGGATTTCGCCGATCACTTCCTACTGCTCTTGGGGGAGCAGGTCGCGGGGATCCCTGGGCCGCTCGCGGCCGCTAGGTCGTCGGGCGACGTTGGAGGGCACGAGGATGTCGACGCCGAAGGGTCGGTCGGTGAGGTCCTGGATGCGACGGATCTGGGCTTCCAGGCGGTCGGGCGGAAAGCCGGCCGCGCCGAGCACGCCGAGTCCGCCGGCGTTGGAGATGGCGGCCACGAGCTCGGGTCCGGCGATGCCGGCCTGGCCGCCGCCGGTCGTCGGACCCATGCCGGCGAGGGCGATGGGGTATTCGATGTCGAGCAGGTCGCACATGTCGGTGTGGAGGATGGGTCGTGTCATGATTCAGCAGCCGTTCGATGGGAGGGCATGCGGTCGTCGCCCGCCTGGTTCCCCTGTTGTTCCCCTGTTGTTCCCGCGTTGTCCCCGCATTGTTCCTGTGTTGGCGCACGCGGTCAATGTCGGGGTACGCGCTCGATGGGACAGGGGTCGGGGGTAAGATGAGGGCATGGTGATTCAAGCGGCGCTCGGCGCGGTGTTAGGGCTGGCGTCACGGCTCTGGGCGCGGTTGCGCAAACCGCTGTTGGTCGTCGTTGGCGCCGTGATTCTGCTGATGCTGGCGATTGTCATTCTGCAATCCGGATTGGGCGTCGATAGCGAAGACACGATCACGGACAGTCAGCGACCGGAGATTGTCGGCGATTAGTTGAAGCCGGGATGGCATTGATCTCAAGGAGCGAGGAGAGCGAGGCCGCCAATGGCGAGACCATCCGAAGGGCTGATGAACGAGGCAGGCGAGTGGATCGCCGAACAGCTCTCTGAGGAAGGGTTGATGGTGACCAGCGGGTTCGTCGATCTGGTGCTTGATATGGAGTGGACGGCGATCGAGGAGGGCATCGATCCGGATGCGCGCGATCTCGTCGTTGACGCAGTCATGGCGAAGATGATCGAAGAGAACGTCCATGTCGGACCGCCTCCAGACACGCTATCGACCGACGGAATCGATACATCGCAGATTCGTCCGGTGCCCAAGCAGTTCGTCGAGCAGGTGCTGAGCTGGGAGGACGACTTTCTTGGGTTTGCCGGTGTTCGTCGAGCGGACGTCGCTGGCTGAGGACGGACAGAGCAGATGTTTGGGCCGCACCACACAGTCAAGATCGAACCGTCCGGGCTCAGTGTTGAGGTCGCGGATGGAGAGCGACTGATGCAGGCAGCCCGCGAGGCCGGGTTCTGGTGGCCGAATCAGTGCGATATGCAGTGCCGCTGTACGGGGTGCTTCGTCACGATCGTATCCGGAGCGGAGCACCTGTCGGCAATGGGCCGAGCCGAGGCGGACGCGTTGATCAATCAGCGCGGCCGGAACGCTCTTGAAGATCCGGTGCGCCTGGCTTGTCAACTGGGCGTGTACGGCGATGTCACCGTGCGCAAAACTGGTGTCCGCTCCGGCTAGTCGGTAGTGGGAGGCTGGATCATGCAGGGCATTCACGGGATTGATCTGGCCAGGTTGGAGGCGTTCGTCGAAGTGGCGGCGGCGCGTTCGTTTTCCCGGGCTGCGGAGCGCTTGAATCTGACGCAACCGACGGTCTCCGCACGCATCGCCCAGATGGAGACTCAGCTTGGGGTCGGTCTATTCGAGCGACTGGGTCGGCGAGTGAGACTGACCGACGCCGGTCGCGCCTTGCTGCCCCATGCGCAGCGCACGCTGCAGGCCGCGAGGGACGCCGCCGAAGCTGTGCACGCCCTGAGAGCGGGGGGTGGCGGGAGTCTAGTGATCGGCACGGCGCCGACGATCGGCACCTATGTCCTGCCGGGACTGTTGCAGCGCTACGCGGCAGCGCAGCCGAACGTCGAAATTTCGATCCGTACCGGACGCAGCCAGGAGGTCTCGCAGATGGTGCTGGACGACGAGGTCCAGATTGGTTTTGAGCGAGAGCTGGGACACGCCGAGATCGAGTCGGTTCCGCTGTACGAGGACGACATTGTGCTCCTGGCCAGCCGCAGTCACCCGCTGGCCGCACAGGGACCGATCTCGCCGGCAGAGATTGCCAACGAGGCGGTGATCTTCTTCGACACCGGCAGCAGCTACCACGCGATCAGCCAGGCGGTGTTCCACAACTCGGGGGTCGCGCCCCGGCACTCAATCGACGTGGACAGTCTGGAAATGGCCAAGCGCCTCGTCCTGCGCGGTCTCGGGCTCGCCTTTCTGCCTAAAGTCGCGGTCGAGGAAGAGCTGCGCCGGGGAGAACTCGCTCCGATCGAGATTGAATCGGCGATGCCAATACGGCGCAGCATTGCCGTGATCCGGCGCCGCCGCCGTTCGCTCAGCGACGCCGCGCTGTCGTTCCTCAGCCTCGTCGGCCACGTGTTTGGGGTCGAGGTAATGCCGGATGTCCGGCATCCTGGCCGCGGCCCGAGTCGGCGCCTGACTGCTGCTCCCTAGTCGGGCGCGGCGGGTACCTCCGGCAACTCGGATTCGTCTCGTAGGGCCCTGAGGATGTCGACGTCCGCCTTGCCGGGTCCACCACCTTCGAATCCTGGCACCTCGAGCAACCACGCGGCCTTGCGTAGCACGCGGTTGCGCACCATCCGCCGGAACGCCTTCAGCCCGATCGAACCCTGGCCGATGTTTTCGTGCCGGTCCTTGCCCGAACCAAGCTCGGTCTTCGAGTCGTTGACGTGAACCGCGGTCAGTTTGTCGGCGCCGATCTCGCGCTGGAACTCGTCAATGGTCGCCTTGAGTCCTGCAATTGTGGCGACGTTGTAGCCGGCTGCGTGGGCGTGACAGGTGTCGAGGCAGATACGGACGCGAGGATTGTCTACGGCGTTGATGATCGCCGAGAGTTCAGCAAATGTCGAACCGACCGATCGTCCGGCGCCGGCGTTGTTTTCCAACAGCAGGAGCGCATCGTCGGGTGTGCGATCCAGCGCTTCCGACATTGCGGCGGCAATGCGGGGCAGGGCGTGATCGAAGCCGGAGCCCATGTGCGATCCGACATGGAAGATGACGCCGTCGGCGCCGATTCGCGAGGCCAGGTCGAGTTCGGCGGTCAAGGTGTCGGTCGATTTGCGCAACAGTTCGTCGTCCGGCGACGCAAGGTTGATCAGGTAGACCGCATGGATGAAGGACGACTTGAGTCTTGCCTCGCGGAACTTTTGGCGGTATGACTGGGCGTCCTCGTCGGGATGGTGTTTGCGCCGCCACATCTGGGGGGCGGCTCCGAAGATCTGAAAGGACTCCGCGCCCAACTCGACGGCTCGCTCGACCGCCTTATCGATTCGACCGGCCGACGAAACATGGGCACCCAGACTCGGAGTACGCGCCATGGTCAGAGACCGACCGCCCTGGCTGCGCGTTCAGCCGCTCGTCGGAGCGGTTTGGCGTAGGCCGCGTCGAAGACTGCCTGTCTCAGGTCTTGCTGATCGACAGGGCCGCGTAGCTTGACGGTGGCCGTCGCGCTGTCGAGATCGCAACTGGCCGATTCAACAGCGTCCAACCGGCTCAGTGACGCCGTCACGCGATTCGCGCAGACGCCGCAGAACAGCCCATCGATTTTCAGTGTGGCGACCTGATTGTCCAGCGAGGTCACACTGGAATCGGGCGCTCTGAGCATTCGTCGCGGCTTGATCCAGGCCATGTCGACAGCCTACCGATTCTGCCAGTCGAGGTAGCGCCGCACGGCGCGGGCGCACGCCTCGATGCTCTGATAACAGGCGATTCCGCGTTCGTTCAACCTGGTCTGCAGGTTCAGGCCGCGTTCGAAACCGAGGTTGGTGCGCGGCTGGCGGATGACGACTGCGATGGGTTTGCTGAGTTTGGGCGCCACTGAGGAGAGGTCGTTCGCCATACGCTCAGCGAAGTTGTCCCGACGCGAACTTGGGCCGCCGCCGTCGGCTCCCGTGTGGACCATTAGCCAGTCGATGCTCTGGTCGTCGCAGACGGCCTTGAGCGCCGTTTCCATGTTGTCGCCCTCGAGCATGAAACCGGCATCGAGTGGGTTGCGGATCGACGTGCCGGCTACCGGTGTGAACTCGCGCAGGACCAGCTGCGTGGCTGCGTCGAACCAGGGCACGGGGATGCCGTTGCGATCGCAGATATCCGCCGCCAGCACGGAAACGCCGCCACCTCCACCCAATACGGCGCACCGTGGACCGGGGATGTCGGGCATGCGTTCAATCGTGACCGCTATGTCGAGCAGATCCTCAACGCTGTGGGCGGGGATAAAGCGTCCCTGTCGCTGCACTGCGTTCCAGATTTGCGCGGAACCGGCCAACGAACCAGTGTGCGACGACGCGGCCCGCGAGCCGGCCTCCGTCAGTCCGCCCTTCAGCACCACGAGCGGCTTGCCCTTGTGCGACATCTCCCTGGCGACCTGGAGGAACCGGCGCCCATTGCGAATGCCCTCGAGGTAGGCGAGGACGATGTCGGTGTCGCCGTCATTGGCGAAGAATTCGAGGAAGTCCGCCTCGTTCAGGTCGGAGGCATTGCCGAACGAGGCCATGTTCGAGAAGGTGATGCCTCGCCTTGCGCCTTCCCCCGCGACCTCCGAAGCATTCATGCCAGACTGCGACAGCATTCCGACTCTGCCGGGCGTTGTCGAACCATCGTCCATCCAGGACACGCCGCCGCGCGTCGAGTGGACGCCCATGCAGTTGGGACCGATTAGTCGGATGCCGGCGACATGAAGTTTGCGCAACACTTCGGCTTCGAGATCGGCCCGCTCGGCGCTGCCGGTCTCGCCAAATCCTGCCGTAAACAGATGGATCACCTTGACACCCTTGGCGATCGCATCGTCGAGCAGGCCCAGGATGGCCGAGGCCGGAACCGCCGAGATCAACGAGTCGACCGATCCAGGAACCTCTGACAACGACTTGTACAGAGGGGTCCCGTCGTCAAGCTGACCGCCGCGCGGATTGAGGCAGTAGACATTTGGCACGCGGTTCAGCTTGCGTATACCGCGCAGGAACATCTGACCGCCACCCCAGCCGGTCGTGCGCGGCGAGACGCCCGCAATCGCGATCGATTGCGGGGCGAAGGCGGTCGCCAACGCGACCTGGGCGTCGGCTTGATTAGCTGCGGAACTGGCAATCAGGGTCATGGGAGAGCCTTCCCGATGGGCGCGGGAGTAGCGTATCAAGCGACATGGATTCCTCAGAGCGCACGATTCCGTCGAGCCGCGGACCGATCGCCGTGCGCTGGCAGCCGAGTGAAACACACGAACAGCGGAGCGCGGTCATTTGCGTCGGCGGCTTCGACGGCGGCTTCGACGGTCCGGCCGAGAGCATCTATGCCGATTTCGCGGAGGCGCTGCCGAAACGCGGAGTCGGCGTTCTGCGCCTCGATTTCCGGATCAAGACCTCGCCGGGGCCGATCGAAGACGGCACCTTCGACGTGTTGGCCGGAGTCGACTGGCTGGAACGACAGGGCATCGCGCGAGTCGCGGCGATCGGCCATTCCTACGGCGGAGCGATCGTGATTCGGGCGGCCGGCCGCTCGGACACGGTAGTGGGGACCTGCGCGCTCTCAACGCAGACGATGGGCATTGAACCAGCCGAGGTCGGTTCGCTGGCACCACGGCCGCTGCTCCTGATTCACGGCGCGGCCGACTGGCGTCTGCCGCCTCGACTCTCGGAATGGGTGTATGCGCTCGCCGGCGAGGGCCGAGAACTGCACATCCTGGACGGTGCGACGCACTCGCTGCGCCAACGGCGGGACGAACTCTGGACGCTGGTGGTCGAATGGCTCGACCGCGTCCTGCCTGCGGACGGCTGATCGCTCAGAGCGACGGTTTCTGCCAACCGCCGAGGTCCGTCTCCAACGCAGCGGCCAGAGCGAGCGTGATGTCCTCACGCCAGGGATGCGCCAGCACTTGGATCCCGATCGGCAGGCCGTCGCTTGACGTCCCGCAGCGCAGCGCGGTCCCCGGCCAACCCGCGATGTTGTAGGGACCGGTGTAGAACATGTTTCGCAGCTCCTTGTTGTACGTCTCACCATGCTCCGGGGCCGGACGGGCGGCGACCGGCGCAACGATCGCGTCGTACGGCTGGATGAACTGCAGCATTTCGCTGCGGAACTGGTCCTGGTATTCCAGCGACTCGGTGAACTCCGCCGTCGAGGTCGGTTCGATCGTGTCGAAGCCCTTTTTCAGGAACTCAGACTCTTCTTCCGTGCCCCACTTCTCGAGCATGCGCTGCACCCAGGCGCGGCCATCGCCGCCGCCAACGCGGGGCCACATGTCGACGAACTTGGCCAGCGCCGGCGGGGCGTCCTGCTGGACCGATGCGACGCGCTCCGCTACGGCCGTTATCGCGGCGTCGAGCACGGCTCTCGTGTCCTCGTCCGGCTCGAGGTAGCCCTCGACATCGGAGTACCAGGCGATGTTGAGGCTGCTCAGATTGACATCGGCGGAATCGCGCAGGGGAACCGGGTGGATGAACGGGTCGATGCCGTCCGGGCCGGAGATGATCGGCAGAGCCAACTCAAGGTCCTCGACGTAGCGGCACATTGGTCCGATCGTGGTCCAGGCGTCTAGTGCGCCCATGCCCCAGGGCACGATGTGCCCAGTGCGCGGCACTCGACCGGCGGTGGGTTTGATCCCGCAGATGCCGCTGAAGTGCGAGGGCAGGCGGATGCTGCCGCCGGTGTCGCTGCCCATGTCGAGCGGTGAGCCACCGGCACTGATGATCGCGGCCGCGCCGCCGCTGGATCCGCCTGGGGTTCGCTCCGAGTTGAACGGATTGCGAGTCTGGCCGTAGATCAGGTTGTCCGTCTCACCCGAGAGCGTCAGTTCGGGCGTGTTGGTCTTGCCCATCAGGATCGCGCCGGCGGCGCGCAGGCGCGCCGTCACGGTGGAATCGGCGTCGGGGACGAACTCCTTGCGGCCCAGGGTGCCGCCCGTCGTCACGACGCCTTCGGTGTCGTGTGAGTCCTTCAGGGTGATCGGAGTGCCGTGCAGCGGTCCGAGCTGGTCGCCGCGTGCAATTGCCGCATCTGCCTCCGCCGCCTCTGCGCGAGCACGGTCGGCGCACAGCGCGACTACCGCGTTGAGGCTCGGATTGACCTCTGCAATCCGCGCCAGATGCGCCTCCAGCACCTCTGAGGCTGAGACTTCCTTCTCGCGGATCGCGCGGGTGATCTCGGTGAGGGAGGAAAACGTGTCGAGCATCTGGCGAACTCCTGCCGATTGACGGAAGCCGCCTTGATCGGTTCAGCGCCCCTTGAACTGGGCCGGGCGCTTCTCGGCGAAGGCGGTCGTGCCCTCGCGCGCGTCTTCCGTGACCATGATTTCAGAATAGAGTTGCGACTCGAGCGTCATGCCCTCGGCAAAGCCTGACTGGAGCAGCACGCCCTCATAGGCGGCGCGTTTGGAGGCGCGCACGGCCAGTGGCGCGTTCGATGCGATCTCTTCTGCCCACTCCTGCGCGGTCGGCAGCAGATCCTCTGGCGTCGTGACGGCGTTGGCCAAGCCGATCCGGTGTGCCTCATGCGCATCGAGGTGGTTCGCGCGCAGCAGCAGTTCCAGGGCCTTGCCGAAGGGCACGTAACGAGCCAGCCGCTGCACCTGTCCGCCGCCGGGCAGCAAACCGCGCCTGGGCGCCATCGAGCCGATGCGCGCGGCGTCGCTCATGATGCGCAGGTCGCAGGACAGGGCCAATGCGAATCCACCGGCCAGGCACCAGCCGTTGATCGCCGCGATCACCGGTTTCCAGGTGTTATCCGGCCCCCAACTCGACAGTCCCGCCGCGTTGGACGAATCGGCCTCGCTGCGAAAGGCCGATTGCGCGGCTCGATTGATCTCGTCGCTATGCGCATCCGGGCGGACCAGGTCGCGGCCGGCGCAGAATGCTCGGCCTGCGCCGGTGATGATCGCCACGTGCAGGTTGTCGTCGCGGTCGAACTCGAACCAAAACTCTCCGAGCTGCTGCGACATTTCGGGGTTGATGGCGTTCATTCGCTCGGGACGATCGAGCGTGACCATCGCGATCTTGCCCTGGGTTTCGATGAGAACGCTCATGACAGATCAGCCGCCAGCCACGGCCGGGACGATGGATACTTCATCGCCCTGGCTGAGCGCGGTGTGCAAACCCTCAAGGAAGCGCACGTCTTCGCCATTGACGAACAGGTTGACAAAGCGGCGGATTTCGCCGTCTTCGTCGACGATCCGTTCGCCGATACCGGGGAACTGACGCTCGAGGTCCAGGACCAGATGTTGCAACGTCTCACCCGCCGCCTCAACGACATCTCGTTCGGAGGTCAGCGGGCGCAACGGAGTGGGAATGCGCACGGAAACGCTCATCGACAGAGCTCGATTCGTTTTGTCAGACTTCGTTGCGATAGAGGTTAGCGCGGGCGGGCAGAGGCGTCTGCGCTGGTCGATGCAGTCCGATCGGCTACTCGTCGGGCTGCTCAGGTTCCCAGAGGACTTGACAGGCGGCGCAAACCAGGGCCGAGATCACCTCGCGCCCGAGGTCGCCGTCAAGGTCCAATGTTTCATATTCAATGTCCGCTTCGGCTCCACAGTCAGGACACAGGGGTCGAAGCACGTAGTCGAAGTCGCCCGACGTGAGCGAACTACGATGTACCAGCGTGTCAACATCGACCCACTCATCAAACGGCACCGCTCGCACGGCGAAACTGGCAAGGTCGGCTGAAAGGTCGGCGGACATACCAGAATCGGGCGGTTCTCCCGCCAACCGACGTCCGCCGCTGCGGCTACTCATAGGCGTAGTGTACGGGACCGATACCGATCAGCGGCGGTACATCGAGCGAACGGCCGAATCGGCGTCCTCTTCGCTCCACGCCTGACGACCGCCAACACGAGGCCTCGTGAAGATGTCGGAGTTGTTGATTCGCTTGTCCTCAGGGATTGAGTTGGCAAATTCACGATGTGAATTGCAACGTGGGCAATGCCCAAAGGATGAGGCTCCGTTGGGCGAATCTATCAGCCACACATGCTTGCAGTCTCGAGCGAGCACGAGGCTCTCGGCTACGGCGGTAACCATGTGAAGTCTTCCCAGGAGCGGAACCGCCGCCAGCGACCCGTGTACGAATTGTACTTGACGTATCAATCGCAACTTGCATTACGTTCGAGCAAAACGTCAATTTTGTCAAGTGCAGTTAAAGAATCTCCTTATGTCGCCTGAACGTACAATTGTACTAAAAGTTCGTTCTAATGATAACTTGTCTAGGCATTTGTGTTGATTAGCTCGGTGCGGCCATCGATTTGACATGTTCCAGCGCTCCCTCGGGATGTGCATGGAAGTCACGCGGTGCGTCGATGATGTGACGCACCACGCCGTGCGCGTCGATCACATAGGTCATTCGAGAGGTGATCCCGCGCTCCTCGTTGAGGATGCCCCATGCCTTCCCGGTTCGGCCCCAGGGGAAGTCGCCCAGCAGTGGGAACTCGAGACCGAGTTCAATTGCGTAGGCCCCTGCGGCGAAGGGGGAGTCGACCGAGATGCCCAGCACCTGGGCGCCCGCCTGCTGGAACTCGCCGTGGAGCTCCTGGAAGCGGCTCAACTCATTCGTTCAACCGCCCGTGAAGGCCAAGACGTACCAGGCCACGACGACGGTTTGGCCCCGATACTCCGAGAGGGTGTGCTCCTTGCGGTCGCCGTCCATCAACGTGAAGTCGGGTGCGACCTGTCCAATGCCGACTGTCATGGGAGCGCTCCTACTCTGGCGGCTGCGCGCGCGACCGCGTGTAATGTCCCTGCTCCTGCAAAGGGTAGTCGCTGGATATACTTCGTCTATGGCAAACGGGGCCGAGTACGATCTGGGTGTGGCGGAAGTGCTGGAGGCGGAGGCGATTGGCCCGCCCGGTCAGCGCCGATTTCGTCTGCGCGTGATCGCCGGCGACACGACGGCCTCGATCTGGTGCGAGAAGGCGCAGGTCAGCGCGCTGTCCGAAGCGATCCAACAGGTGGTCGCGCGGCATCGACACTCGAGCGATGGCCGGCGCCCCTCGTCGCGGCCGCTGGAACCGTTTCCCGATCGCGCCACTCATGACTTTCTCGCCGGCCGGATCGCGCTCGGCTACGACGAAGACGCCGATACGATCACGCTGTTCGCCACGGATGTCGAGACCGGCGGCGCCAACCCGTTGCCGACCGTGAGGGTCGACATTAGCCGCCAGGCCGCCAGATTGTTCACGGCCCAGGCTGAGGAGACGGTCGCCGGCGGACGACCAAGTTGCCCGCTCTGCAAGCAGCCCCTGGAGGGATCAGAGCACCTCTGCCCGCGCACGAACGGGCATTCTGCAGACGCGCTCGCCGAAATCGGGCCACCGGAGTTCTAGGCCCGGAGGCGCGTGTTGTCCGTCTTTGAGAGTGCAGGATCGCGTGATTGGCTGACCGCGCGTCCCGCGCCCCAGCATTCCGCCCTGCTCAGGACCGTGGCGCGCGTGGCATCGAGCATTCCGCCGGCGCGCCCGCCACTCTGGACGCTGCAGTTCCTCTTCTCACTATTCGGTACGGCCTCGTTCTTCGCCTGTTTTTTCTACCTGACTACGACGTTGCCCCGCGAAATGACCGATCTCGGATTCAATCTGTTGGAGATCGGACTCGTGGTCGGCGGCTATGCGGCGATCCCGATTTTCCTACGGCCCTTCGTTGGCCGCTGGAGCGACGGCGGCTACCGCATCCGTCAGATGCGCATCGCGCTGATCGCGTTTATCGCTTCATTCATCTTGATGATCTTTACCGACAATCTTTGGGTTCTGTTCGCGCTTCGCTGCGTTCAAGGCGTCGGCATGGCCGCCTATCCGACGTCCGCCGGGTCGATGGTTGCTGAAATCGTGCCTTCCGTGCGGCGCGGCGAGGGCCTAGGGTTCTTCGGACTCTCAACCAGCTTCTCTCAGACCCTGGCGCCGGTCGGCGGCGGCGCGATCGCATTGTTCGCCGGATTCGAAGGCGTATTGATCCTCGGCGCCGCGACGGCGATGCTTTCCCTGGTCATTACGGTGTTCCAACGGGAGCCCGCCGCCCACGAGGGCGGACAGCGCCCGATCTCTATCAAGGGTCTTTTACCGGCGCGTGCAGTGTTTCCAATGCTGGTGTTCCTCAGCGTGACGCTGGGCTTTTCCGTAGCGGCAGCGTTCCTGGAGCCGTTGGCCGATCAGCCCCATCGCGACCTGGGATTTGTTCCGCTGTTCTTTATGTTCAGCGGCGTTGGTGCGATGATGTCGAGACCGCTCGCTGGGAGGCTGTCCGACCGTATCGGGCGTGTCCCGGTGATCATTCCCGGATTGATTGCGACCTGCGGCGGCATGGCGTTGGTGGCACAATCAGAGACAGCGGCGATGCTATGGGTCGCCGGGCTTTTGACTGGCATCGGCATGGGCGGCGCGCATACGGGATTGCTGGCACTCGCCGTGGATCGGGTCTCCTCCACGCAGCGAGGCGGCGCCACGGCTACCTTCCAGTTGGCCTGGGATGTGGGTGGATTTGCCTCATTCCTGATCGGCATTGTCGGCGCCTTCTTCAATGTCGAGATAATCTTCTGGCTCGCGGCGCTTGGCGCGCTGGTGGCTCTGGCCGGGCTGCTGCTGGGACGGGTGATGGGTTGGACGCGCAGTGCTCCGCCGGCGCTCGAACCGTTCAGCGCAGCGGCGGCCGCGGGAGGCGGGTGATGCTGTATGGCGCACTGGATCCGTCCCCAAGAAGGCACCGAACTCCGTGAACTTGATCGCGCCAGCGGTCGTCCGGGCGCACCGAGTCGGGGCTGGTATCTGCTGGCGTTTGTGGGCGGCATCTTCCTGGTCAGCGTGATCGGCTTCTCGACCGACCTGTTCGATTCTGGACCAACGACTCAGAACGTCAGCAGGGCGTATCGCGACGGGATTGACGAAGGTACGGCGGCCGCCGAGGCTTACTGGGAAAACGAGTTGGTCGATCGCTGGTGGGAGGGCTACAAGCGCGGCCAGGCATCGGAGACGAGCATGGCTCCAGTGATCGTCAACGCCGTGCGGGAGGGTTTCAGTTGGCAAGCCGGATACGAGGCGGGCATGGAGTCGCAGGACATCGATATCGACAGGAGCTATCGGGAAGGTTGGATGGAGGGTTATCAGAACGGCTGGGCCAGGGTGACGGGCGAAGTGGCTGGAGCTCGCTTCATCCCCCATCCACCGGGCCCCGGATTCGCAAGCCGCGTGCGCTGGCAAGAAGGAGGAGGTGAGCCTTGAAACGCAGGTTCGCACTCGCACTGGTCCTGTCTTTCGCCGGGGGCATTCTGCTGACCGCGGGGCTCGGCGGCGCTCTGGGCGTCTTTGACCGCGGCCCGACGGAGCTCGATGTGAGCGATGCGCGCGAACGCGGCAGGGATGAGGCGATGGCGGAGGTCGAGTTGGGCAAGGATGAGGCGGCGGCGGAAGTTGAAGAAGAGGGCTTCCAGCGGGGTCGCGAGGCAAGGGAATGGCTCTCGCTCGATAGACTCCCAAATCCCGACGGCTGGTTTGCCGGTGTCGAGGCCGGACGCAAGCAACTGGAGGGCCTGGCCGAAGAGGCCTTTCAAGCGGGACTTGAGGATGGTGATCGGATGGGGCGCGAGGAGGCGCTACTGACGATCGGAATGACCGGTGAAGAGACACCGATGTCGAATGGGAGCGATCCCTCAGCAGAGAAGCCGTAGCCTCAAGCGTCCGGCGTGCGTTGTCCCCATTGGTTCCAGTGGATGATCTCGTTGAGCGGCACTCGCGGTGCCGGTTTGAATGTCTCGCCGGTGAAATAGGCCATGGGGAACAGCACCGCCTGGGTAACGTCCTCGGGAATACCCAGCAGTTCCTGGGATAGCGATTCGTCGCGCAGATGCAAGGTCGTCCAAGCCATCCCAATCCCGCGTGAGCGCGCGGCCAGCATGAAGGACCAGGCGCCTGGGATGATCGAGCCATAGGTCGCCGCCTGCGCCATCTGACCGGCGTCCTCGACACGCCCGGCGATGCAGGCGATCAGCAGCGCCGGACAGCGATGCATCTCATTGGCCAGATACGTAGCGGATCTGGTGACGCCGTCGGCACCGGCCGCCCGTGCATCACCCTCCGGCCAACGTGGACCTTCGTCGGCCCGCGCCGCAGCCAACTCCATGAAGCTGTCCTTGTAGATCTTGGCGATGCCGGCAATCTTTGCTGGATCGGTGATGACCATCCATTGCCATTGCTGTGAGTTGGAGGCGGTCGGCGCTTGCAATGCGATTTCGAGGCATTCGGTGATCACCTGCGGCTCGATCGGCCGGTCGAAATCGAGCCGCAGCCGGACCGAGCGGGTCGTGGTCAGGATGTAGTCGGAGTCATGGATCGTCACGGTATGTCTCTCCCAGGCTGTCTTGCGGGTCAAACGTCAGGGAGTCAATTGGCTGACTCGTTGGATCCGGATCCGTTCCGTTACGGTCTTACCGTAGCGTCGCACGAGGCCGGCCATCACATTACCCGGGCCGAGTGTGATGTATCGTCGCGCGCCCCTTGCGTAGAGTGTTTCCAGCGTCGAGAGCCATTCGACCGGCCGCACGTACTGCGCGCAGAGTTCGTCCCGGAGCTCTGGCGGCGAGGCGATGATCTGCCCACAACGATTGCCGATGATTGGCGTGAATTGCTCGGCAATCGGCAATGTCGCAATCAACGCTCGATTCTTCTCGTCGGAACGCTGAAGCGCAGGTGTGTGGAAGGCGCCGGCGACGCGCAATTGCACCGCCTGACCGCCGTGTACCGGCGCCAGCGCCGCGGCGCGTTTCAGTGCCTGGAACGATCCGCCCACGACCGTCTGGTCGGGCGCGTTGTGATTGGCCAACGATGCTCCCGACTGCGCCGCTATCGCCTGTGCTGATTCCCGTCCCGCGCCGACCAGCGCAAGCAGGCCGCCAGGCCGCTCCGTGCAGTCGCGGTCCATGTTCTGTCCGCACTGCCAGGCGAAATGCAGGGCCGTCTCAAGGTCAACCGCGCCCGAGAGCGCGACCGCCGAGTTCATCCCACTCGAGTGTCCCGTGATGTATCCAAGCGGTCCGATTCGCTCCGCGACCTTCGAATGCTCGGCGACTGCCCAGGCGATCAGATACGGCTGCAGCAACGAGGGCTGGCGCAACGCGAGTTCATCCGATGGGTCGTGGCTCAGTCCGAGTCGCCAGAGATCGCAACCGGTGATCGCGGAGGCCAGGGAAAACGCTTGTTGAGCCGCTTTCGGCAGATCGCCGTACACATCGGCGAGATCGGTTACACCGCCCGCGCGCTGCGCGCCTTGTCCCGGACAGATCAGGACAGTGTCCGCCTGTTGGCTCACGGTTGCAGCGTACGACCTACGCGGGTTTCAGAACCTGAACCGGTTGAGCGCCTATATGCGATGGTCGGGGCCCATGTCGGTGAGTTCGATGATGTTGCCGTCCGGGTCGGTGCAGAACGCGGCCCAGATGCCGTCGATGTCCCGCTGGTTGGGTTCCATCATGATGCCCACGCCGTCAGTGCGCAGGCGCTCGACCTCAGAGTGGAAATCTTCCGTGGGGATGTAGAGCGCGAAGTGCGGACCGATGCCCTCGACATCCTGGTCCATGTCGCGCTGCATCAGGTGCAACTGCAACGAACCGACCTCGTACCAGGCGCCGGGGAACCCGAAGTCGGGACGGTGGATCTCTCCGAGCCCCAGCTGCTCCCCGTAGAAGTGTTTGGACGCATCGACGTCGGAAACGCAGATGGCGACGTGACTGTAACCGGCGACTGCGGGCATGAGAGCCTCCTTCAACTTCCCGTAGATCGGGGCTGATCGCTGTAATTTGAATGCGATGATACAGGTCAACGATAACGTTGACAGCAGGACCGGGCCGTCGGCGTGGAGAGGTAAGGGCTGATGTCGGAACTCAGATGGGAGCCGCCTTCAAGCGGAGCATCGGATCAACGCGCGTTTGTGCCGGAACCCGGGGGCGGGGGGGCCGGTCCTCGCCGCTGGTCCATCCTGCTGTTGGTCTTCGTCATGATCGGCGCTGCGTTCGCGCTGGGCATCGGAGCGATGCGGGTGATCGACGCCGAGGATGACTCCGCGCGTTTGCTGCGCAGCTCTCGCGACGGCTCAGCGCCAACGGCAGTTCCGGCTGCCGTGCAGCCCGCTGGAGAGGACGACCAGGAAGGCGACTCGGCCGCAGTTCCCAGCGGGCGGCTGTCGCGCTTCGCCTTGCTGGACGAAATCGTGGAGGTCCTGGACAAGGACTTTGTCGAGCCCGCCAAATTCGAGGCGCTGGACGCCCGCGCAGCTGCGATCAACGGGATCCTGACTGCTCTGGACGATCCTCACACCGTCTTCATCGACGCGGAGCGCTATCGCCTGGCGAGCGAGGACATCGGCGGTTCCTTTGAGGGCATCGGCGCGACTGTCAACCAGGTCGATGGGGCGATCATCATCGTGCGCCCGTTCCGCAATTCTCCGGCGCAGCAGTCGGGCATTCGGGCCGGTGACATCGTCCTCGAGGTGGACGGTGAAACGACCGAAGGCTGGAGCCTGGAGCAGGCGGTCGCCGTGATTCGCGGGCCCAAGGGCACCGACGTTGCGTTGCTCGTTCGCCATTCCGATGGCGAAGAGGAGCTGATTGTCGTCACTCGTGACCGGATTGTGGTGCCGAGCGTCGAATCGCGGCCGATCACGGATCGCTCTGGACAGCCGGTGGCCGATATCGGCTACCTGTTGCTCTCGCAGTTCACAGAGGAGACGCGCGGCGAGTTGATGGAGCTTCTCGAGGCCGCTGGCAACGCCGGCCTGGAAAAGCTAATCATCGACCTGCGCGGCAATCCGGGCGGTCTGTTGCGGGCGACTGTTGACACGACCGGCGAATTCATGGACGAGGGTGTCGTCCTGCGCCAGATCAATCGCAACGGCGAGGAAGAGGTTTTCAACGACCGCCCCGGTGGCGCCGGCCTCGACCTGGAGCTGGTGATTCTAATCAACGAGCACAGCGCCTCCGGCGCTGAAGTGATGGCGGCCGCGCTTCGCGATCACGGACGCGCCGTGCTGATCGGCGTGACCACGACGGGTAAAGGAACGGTCAACGTTCCGCGTCGTCTTTCCGACGGCAGCGTGCTCTACGTGAGCATCGCCCGCTATCTGACGCCCAACAACGCGCAGGTTGAGGGGGTCGGCATCGCGCCCGATATCGAAATCGCAATCCCCGACACGGGATTTGAAGCCGAGCAGGATATCCAACTCTACGTCGCGATCGAGTATCTGCGGGGCGAATACAACCCATCGGCATCAACCGACTCCGCTCAGTCTGAGCCCGAGGAAGTTGAAGAGTCGCGCGGTGAGCAGGAGTCGGAGGTCGATGCCGAGGAGTAGCCTGTGTGCGTGTTGCACAGCGACGGCGCCGCGGCGTCTTGTGGAGGGAACTGGCTATGACGACAGCGGATGAAGGCTGGGTGCGTCCGGAACTGATCTGCGAGACCGATTGGCTTGCCGAGCACATTGACGATGAAGATGTCGTGGTGCTCGATTGCGACTTGCTTGACGCCTACTTGCGTCTGCACATTCCTGGCGCGGTCTGGTCGCTATCGCGCTATTGGAAGACGGATCCGCGTGACGACTCGCAGATCTACGGCATGTCCGACCCGGAACAGTGGGCCCAGCTCGTGGGGCGTCTGGGGATCACGCCGGACACGACGGTCGTGGGTTATGACGGTTCGGGATCGCTCTATGCGGCGCGGACCTGGTGGACCTTCGATCGGTTCGGGCACGAGAACTTCAAGATCCTGCACGGCGGGCTGGACAAGTGGTACGCCGAGGGTCGGCCGCTCTCGCGCGAAAACCTGCGTCCACAGGCGGTCGAGTATCCGACGCCAGCGGCTCCGCACGACGACTCGATCTGCAGGCTCGATGACATTCCCGGCGCGCTCGAAGACGACAACCATGTGTTCTGGGACGTGCGCTCACGCGGCGAGTGGACCGGAGCGAACAAGCGCGGGACTCAGCGAGGTGGACGGATCCCGGGCGCGGTGTACATGGAGTGGATGGACACGCTGGAGAGTCCGGTGCGCACGCTCAAGCCGCCGGCCGAGCTCCGAGCGATGCTGGCCGACCTAGGCATCACGCCGGACAAGACTGTGACCACCTATTGACAGGGGGGCATCCGTGCGGCGCACGGGTACTGGCTCCTGCAACTGCTCGGCTACAACAAGAGCCGCAACTACGACGCGTCCTGGCATGAGTACGGCAATGCGCTCGAGCATCCGATCGAGACGCCCAACGACTAGCCCTCGAGAATGGCGGCGAGGGCTGCCTCGACTTCCTCGAGCGGCGCGAAGGCTTCAAAGCGGCTGACGACGATTCCCTCGGCGTTGACGACGAAGGTCCACTCGTCGGTGTGCAGTCCCCATTCCTCGAGGATCGGCGTCTCGACCGGCTCCTCCCCGAAGCGCACTTGCTCGGGGTTCTCGTAGAGGTCGACGTGAATGTAGTTGGCCAGGTCGCCGAAGATGGCGCGCACCTCTGACAGCACCTCCGCTTGCGGGCCGCAGAATGCGTTGGTGCAGAAGCCGGGCGAAGCGAAGACCACCACAAAGGGCTTGCCCGCCTCGACTGCGTCGGCCAATGAGATGATGTAGAGGCCGGGATCCGGCTCCTCGCCGGTCGAGAGGTCGGCGATATTGGGCACGTCGAGCAGCGTGCGGCTGGCCGAGGGCGGCGCTTGGTCACCGACGGACGGCGCTGAGGTGTCGAGCGGAATGTCGACAGCGATGCCGATGTCGGTGAAGCCGTCGTCCGAAGGGATGTGCAGGATCAGGTTCCAGCGGCCAATCGTCGCGAAGTTGACCGAAGTGACATGGAACCCGCGAACGCCATCAGGGAAGCGTGAAAATCGAGCCACGACCTCTTGCATCTCACCGGGAGCGTCCTCGGGGAGCACTGTGATCCTCATCGCCGGCGTCTCGATCAACCCGGTCGGACCTTCGATCACGATGGATATGCGGTGCGTGCCGGGCGACAGGTCCGGTGTGCCCAACGACACTGTGTAGCCCAGCTCGGAAACGTAGACCGGATAGCCGGAGTCGCGCAACAGCTGCAGTCGAGGACTGAGGTCGTCGTAGTTGGTCTCTGTCAGGATGCCGACAGACATCCCCGGCGACATGCCGCCCATGCCGTCGTCCTGTTGTTGCTGATCTTGCCGGGCCTCGTCCTGGACCTGCTCATCCTCAGCCGCTTCGGCGACCACCTGCTGCTGTTGTTCCTGCCGTTGTTCCGTGGTGTCCGTTCCTTGCGCAGTGGCGCCTTGGGTTGATGTGGCGGTCGTGGAACCGGAACTGCCTGCGCCAGCCGACGAAGTCTCGTTTGCGGCAACCGCTTGCTCCTGTTGAGCCTGTTGCGGTTCTTGCTGCTGGTCGTCCGACGTAGTCGTGCAAGCAGACAGCGCCAGGACCGCTGCTGTCCCCAGGGCCAGCCACGCCAACGCGCGCCGACGCACAGTCAGCAATGGATCGAGACGAAATGAAGCCATGGAATCCCTCGCTCGTTCGGTTGTCTCAATCGGACCGGTCAGAACACTGAAACGCTACTCGCCGCCCACGTAAGAGCCGAAGGTGAAGGCGAAGATACGGAACTGGTCGGAGTCGGAACGCAGCTTGAGCTCGTGTTCCGACCACTCGGGGAGGAAGAGCAAGCGGTACAGATCGTTTTCCGTCACGCGAATGTACGACCGCCCTTGCTCGTCCCACTGGACATGGGCGCCGGCTTCGTTGGGGAGGAGCCAGCGACCGTCCAACTCCACGTACACGTTGAACGGCTCTCCGTCCTCGGCCACGGTCAGCACGACGTTCGCGGTTCGGCCTCGGACCAAGAGGGCGATGTAGTCCTCCAGGTCATCGGTCTCGCGAGCATGGATGATAGATTCCGCGTCTGTGCGCCACAGACCTTCGAGGTACCACAGATTGTGTTGCCGGTCCGAAAGATCGATGTCGCGGTAGAGCGTGTCGATGCCGGTACCGGCCAGGAAGTACGCATCCTGGCCGGCGTACGGCCCACCGCCGCCAATGTTCCGGCTCCAGCCGGCGTAGAGCTCACGTGTTTGGCGAGGCGTGCCGCCCTGGCGGGTCGGGATCGCGGCTTCAACGCCGAAGGAAACGTTGGAGATATCTCGTCCGGCGGCCGTCAGCGCTGCTCGAATCTCTACTTCCGTTTCTTCGTAGTGCCCCTCGCCGAAGTGAAAGTAGCGGACGCCCATGGGCGAGTCGTCCGTCGGGCCGATCAGATACTTGGCCGGCCAGAAACGGTTGTTGAACGCGCGCCAGGTTCGGTAGTCGTTGTCCATCGGCACGTTGTACTCGATGCCGTGCTCGGCGATGGCCGCGCGAATGTTGTCGGGAATCTTCTCGAACTCGAACTCAGGCGTGTGCACGCCGAGGATCACCAGTCCGTGATCTCGATACTTCTCGTCCCACGCCGTCAAGAACGGCAAGGTGCGCACGCAGTTGATGCAGGTGTACGTCCAGAAATCGATCAAGACGACGTTGCCCTTGGCCAGTTCGAGCGCAATCGATGTCTCCTCGCCGTTGAGCCAACCGTTGAGGCCGACCAGATCGCTGACCGTCGCCTGAGCGCTGATCTCTTCCGCGCGCAGTTGTAGACGCTCCCGCTCGGTCAGGCCCTGCTGTTCTTGCTGCTCGTCTTGTTCCTGCGGGTCGTCGGACTGATCGGCCTCGGGTCGCTCCTGCTGATCTGTCGACTGTGCCTCCGGCTGAGGCTGATCCTGCTGCTGCGCCGGCTGGTCTTGAGCCTGTTGTTGCTGCGCCTGATCTTCGTCCACATCCTGCGTCGTCTGGGCCTTGGCGTCCTCGCCCTGCTGATCGTCAGTCGCTGCGACCGTCGAAGTTTGTTCCTGGCCGTCCTGCTGCCGGGAGTCGTCCTGTTGCGAGCCGCTTGACGCCTGCGCGTCTCTGCTTGCCGAGTCGTCCCGTTGTTCTTCGTCCGACTGCTCCGTGCTCGCGGCCGGGCGCTGCTGCGTTTGTTGGTCGGGTTGCGGAGACGAGGCGGCGGAGGTCTGTTCGGTTCGTTGCTGCTCTGCCTGGTCGTCGCTCGAGGTACATGCCACGAGGAACGCTATGACCAGGACGAGTGCCGCGATGCCTGCGAGGGCGGTTCTGAAGTGTGTCATAGAGCCGAGAGTACAACGCAGAACGGCCCCGGGGATCAGGCTCGACCGTCTGCCCAGGCCGAGATCAATGTGTGTGCGATCGCCATTGGACCTGGCAATGACAGCGCGCCGTCGGGCAAACCGGGTTCGCCCAGCTGCGCTGCCGGCTGCTGCAGCGAGTACAGAATCTGATCGCGAGTAAACCAGCGGACATCGTCCATTTCCCAGTCGTCGTAGTTGATGTCCGAACTGCCGGCGTCGGCGTGGCATCCGATCATCAGCGAAGACGGGAAGGGCCACGGCTGCGACGAGTGGTAGCGGACGTTGACGGCGTCGATTCCCGATTCTTCGGCTACCTCCCGCCGAACCGCGTCCTCGATCGACTCGCCGTGATCGATGAACCCAGCCAGAGCCGAGAACATCCCGGGCGGCCAGGAGGCCTGACGGCCCAGCAAACACCGATCACGTTCATGGTCAATGACGACCGTGATCACGACCGGATCGGTGCGGGGAAAGTGCTCGGCCGGGCAGGCGGTGCACTTGCGGAAGATGCCGCCCTGGGCGGCGGCGGTCGGCGCGCCGCAGACGGCGCAGAAGCGATGCCGTTCATGCCAGTCGAGGAAGGCTCGCGCCTGCGCGGCGATTCCGGCATCGTCGGCGTCGAGCAACGGCGCAGCGGCGCGCAGGTCCACATATGATGCATCCTCAGGGAGATCAAACCGACCCGGCGCAGCCGCCGCGTTGATCGCGAAGCGCGCCGTACCGTCGGATGTGCCCAACAAGAGCGGTGGATGTCGCTCGGTATCGGCGCCTGGCGGCAAGGTCGACCAGGCCAGCCGCATGGCGCCGTCGACCTGGCGCATGGGGAAGGTCAGGTTGTGTAGCGGTAGGAAATCCGTGGCGGTGTCGCGGATTTGCGAGCCGACCCAGGTCTCGTCTCGTCGCCTGGCCGCCTCACGGTCGAGCGGATTGCCGGAAAACGTGTTGCGAAACTCGGGCATGTTTCCCGCCGCTCAGGCCGTGTGTGATTCCGCGGTGTGATCGAAGTACGTCGCTGCCGGCGTGCTTGGCAGACCGGGCATGGTCATGATCTCTCCGGAGATGATTACGACGAATCCCGCCCCGGCCGAGGGTCGCACCTCGCGAACCGTGAACTCGTGCTCCGTCGGACGACCGAGGAGGCCGGCATTGTCCGACAGCGAATATTGGGTCTTGGCGATGCAAACCGGCCAGTCCTGTTGGCCGAGCCGTTGGGCGCGTCTCAGAGTCAGCTCGGCGCGCCGTAGATAGGTCACGGAACCGGCTCCGTAGACATCCCGGGCGACGGACTCGATCTTGTCCGTAAGCGCTTGCTCTGGCTCGTAGAGACGCCGGAATGTCGGTCGATCGCCGGCCAGCGCTTCGCGGACCTGTGTGGCGAGAGCGAGACAGGCCTCTCCGCCGCCGGTGTAGGGGTCGGCGATGGCCGCTCGGACGCCGAGTCCCTGACAGTGGGCCAGCACCGCCTGCAACTCCGCATCGGTGTCAGATGGGAACCGGTTAACGGCGACGATCGGAATCACGCCATGTTGCTGCACGTTATCGATATGCGCATCGAGATTCGGCAGTCCTGCTTCGAGCGAGGCGAGATCCTCGGCCTCGAGCTCTCGCGACGGTCGTCCACCGTGTCGCTTGATCGCTCGGGCCGTGGCCACGATCACCGCCGCCTGCGGTTCGAAGCCGCCGATTCGCGAAACGACGTTGAAGAACTTTTCCGCACCGAGATCGGAGCCGAAGCCGGCCTCCGTGACGGTGATGTCGGCGCAAGCCATCGCCGCCCTCGTCGCTGCAATCGAGTTGCAGCCGAGCGCGATGTTGGCGAACGGCCCTCCGTGCACAAACGCCGGACCACCCTCTCCCGTCTGCACAAGATTCGGGCGGATCGCATCCTTGAGCAGCACGGTCATCGCGCCGTCCACGTTGAGCTCGCGGCAAGTCACCGGCTGAATCGGCGTTGCCGAGGTGTAGCCGACGATCACATCGCCCAGCCGGCGGTGCAGATCGTCAAGGTCGCTCGCGACCGAGAGGATCGCCATCACCTCCGACGCCGGCGTGATATCGAAGCCTTCTTCGCGCGGAATGCCGTCGGTCGTGCCGCCCATCCCGATCACGGCGCCGCGCAGCGCTCGATCGTTCATGTCGATGCAGCGCCGCCAGGTGATCCGGCGAGCATCCAGACCCAGCGGGTTGCTATGGAACAGCGAGTTGTCGATCGCCGCGGCCAGCAGGTTGTTGGCCGCAGTCACGGCGTGCAGGTCGCCGGTGAAGTGCAGGTTGATGTCGTCGGCCGGGAGCACCTGCGAGTGGCCGCCGCCGGTGCCGCCGCCTTTGATCCCGAAGACCGGGCCCATGGAGGGCTCGCGCAGCGCGACGGCGGCGTTCGCGCCCGATGTTTGCAGCGCCTGCGTCAGGCCGATCGCGGTGGTTGTCTTGCCTTCGCCGGCGGTCGTGGGAGTCATCCCCGTGACCAGCACCAAGTCCCCCTGCGGCCTCGAACTCAGTCGCTCCAGCGTGCCTGAAGTCAGCTTTGCCTTGTGCCGTCCGTACAGATCAAGATCGTCTTCACGCAGACCCAGATCCGCCGCCACATCGACGATTGGCCGCATGTCAACACACCTCCGCTGATTTCGACGGGCAGGGTAGCGCAGGCTCCGGTCCCTTCCCGGGGCCGGCTATTGGTTCTCGACCGTTAGCTTGACGTCGGTCACCTTGCGAGAGTTCACGATCAGGGCAATATTGAAGTCGCCGTCATCGGTCAGCGCAAGCGGAATCGCGGCCACTTTCCAGGGCGGTTCTAGATCTTCAAAGCGAATGTCCCGTAGCTCGAAAAACTCGCGCGCGCCGGCGTCGTACTCGACCCGCACCAATATGTGGTCGGCATCTACCGGTTCATTCATCTCCAGGCGTAACCAAAACGGTTCCTCCAGCTTGAGCGGACGATCGAGCGGAGTTAGCACCGCTTTGTCTTCGGCCTGCTCGTCGATGTGCAGCGCCGCCTCGGCCGAGCCGCCCACACCGGAGAAGATTCCGCCTCGCGACGCGTTGCAGCCGGACGCGGCGATGGCCAACGCCGTCAAGACGAAGAACAGGATCAAGCGCTGAATAAGCATTGATTCAGAGAGTAGTCTGCGAACCAAAGTCCGAAGCGTTCGCGCGGACATGAAGGAGTCAAACCTGTGTCAACGGAAGGGGAGGTGGCGCTATCGATCCGCGGTCTGTACAAGGTCTTCGCCGACGACGATGGCGCTGGACTGGGCCTGGCGATCGAAGGTCGTTCCAAGGACGAGGTTCAGGAAGCGACCGGCGCGGTCGTGGGCCTGCGCGACATCAATATCGAGATCGCGCGGGGCGAATTGTTCGTCGTCATGGGCCTGTCGGGCTGCGGCAAGTCGACCCTGGTGCGCTGCATCAACCGGCTGATTGAACCGTCGGTCGGGGAAGTATGGCTGAACGGACGCGAGATCACCGCGATGAGCGAGGACGAACTGCGCGAGGTGCGCCGTCATGACTTGGCCATGGTCTTCCAGCATTTCGGCCTGATGCCGCACCGTAACGTGCTCGACAATGTGGCGCTGCCGCTCGAAGTCGGCGGTGTCGCCAAGGCGGAGCGACGCGAGCGCGCCGCGACGGCGCTCGACCTGGTTGGGCTCGGCGACTGGACCGGCTCGACCCCCAACCAACTCTCGGGCGGGATGAAGCAACGGGTCGGACTGGCCCGCGGACTGGCGATGGAAACGCCTGTCTTGCTGATGGACGAGCCGTTTTCAGCGCTCGACCCGGTCATCCGCCGGGATCTGCAGGATGAACTGCTGGCCCTGCAGAAATCGGTGCAGAAGACGATCGTCTTCATCACGCATGACCTGAACGAGGCGGTGCGGGTCGGTGACCGGATTGCGATCATGCGCGACGGCGCGGTCATTCAGATCGGCGCGCCAAACGACGTGGTGCTTAACCCGGCCGATAGCTTTGTGCGCGAGTTCACCCAAGACGTGCGCCTGCACGGCATGGTCACGGCGGCGTCGATCATGGACACCCAATTCGTCTCGGCGAGCGGTTCGACGTCGGTGAGCGACTTGATCGACATGATCGAGGATCAGCACCTGTCGGCGATCTGCTGCGTGGACGACGAAGGCAAGTATCTGGGTACCGCCGATCCGGCCAGCGCGCTGCGCGCCACACGCAGTGGAGCGAAGCAGATCGAGGACGCTCCGCTCTATATCGCCGACGCCGTCTGGGAGGAAACCGTGCTGGACGACCTGGTCCCGGCAGGGCTGCGCGCGAACCACCCGCTGCCCGTCCTCGACGACAACGGCGTGCTGATCGGCGTGATCCCGCTCGAGCGATTAGCCCGGGCGATGGTCTCGGACGAGGCTGCCGCCGAGCTGGCAGCCGAGTAGCGGGGAGGAGGACTCCAATGGAAGGCCCGGCACCTCAACTACACTTGCCAGCCCGGCTTGTCATCCCCAACATCCTCTCGGCGAACGGTCTGTTACGGAACCATCCCGGATTGGCGGCGCCGTTGGCGATTCTCGCCGTCGCCGCGCTGTTCGCTTTCTCCTATTTCTTCGTCGCCGAGGAGTTTCCATTTGACGTCGGCCGAGACGTCGGACGCCGGCTTGACATCTGGCTGGACTGGCTGGAGGACAACTTCGCGCCGGTCTTCCAAACGATTAAGGACGTGATCGTCTGGTTTCTGGTCGCGCTGCAGGACATGATGCTCTGGCTGTCCTGGCCAGCCATCATCGGCGCGATCGCCCTGACATCGTGGCTGCTGGTCTCGTTCCGCATGGCCCTGTTCTCGGTCACGTCTCTGCTCCTATTGGCGACGTTCGGCCTTTGGGAATCGACGGTGATTACGATTTCGTTGATCATCGTCACCGTCAGCCTGTCCATAGCGATCGCCGTGCCGCTCGGCGTCTGGGCTTCACAGAGCAACCGGCTGGACGCGTTCCTGCGCCCAATCCTCGACGGGATGCAGACGATGCCCTCGTTCGTCTACCTGGTTCCGGCGATCGCCTTCTTCTCGCTCGGTGAGACGCCCGCCGTGTTGGCCACATTGATCTACGCCGTTCCGCCGGCGATCAGGCTGACGAATCTGGGCATTCGTCAGTTACCGGAGGAAACGCTTGAAGCGGCGGAATCCTTCGGCATGACCCGGCGTCAGATGCTGATCAAGGTTAAGATTCCGCTGGCCATCCCAACGATCATGGCTGGCGTGAACCAGACCACGCTGATGGCGCTCTCCATGGTCGTCATCGCATCCATGGTCGGAGCGAAAGGGCTGGGACTTGACGTGTTTCGCGCGCTCGGGCGGATCGAGCCAGGCAACGGCTTGATCGCCGGCCTGGGCATCGTCTTCCTCGCGATCATCATTGATCGGATCACTCAGGCCTTAACTCGGCGACAGCAGGATGCGCTAGGCTCGGAGTGAGCGAGTCGAGTAGTGGAACAGGAGCGGAGCCATCCGCGGACACATACAACGCGTTTTGAACATGCCGGGGTTCACCTTTATTTGCGTCTCTGCGCTGAGTTGGGTGCTTGCCGGATTCGCGGTCTCGGACCCGGAACTCGCGGCCCGAGCAGATTTCGGCGGCGCGAAAACGTTGTTTGTGGTGTTGGCCGTGCTAATGACGCTGATGGCGTTGTACCGCTCCGGGCTACTCCGTAGTCGAGACTGATCCCATTTCGGTCGCCGAACTCGACTCAGCCATCCGCACGCGTGCACAAAGGAAAGGACCATGCACATGCCTCGATTGACCGTGTCCCGCCTAGGAGGCGCAACCCACTTCAGATTGTTGCGCAGATCGTTGGGGCTGCTCGGCGCCCTCGCGGTCGCGGCCGCCGTTGTACTGAGCGCATGCTCGAGCGATGACGATCAGCAACAGCAGGCCGTTGCGCAGTCGCAGCCGCAAGAGCAGCAGGAACAGCCAGAGCCGGCCGCTCAACCGCAAGAACAACAGGAACAAGCGCAGCCCGCTGCCCAGCCGCAGGAGCAGCAGGAACAAGCGCAGCCGGCCGCCCAACCGCAGCAGCAAGAAGCTCAAGAGCAGCCCGCTGCGCAACAGCAGCAACAAGCGATGCAGCAGCAGGACCAGGCTCAGCAGGCCCAGGTCATGGACGAAGACAAACCGACCATCATCTTCTCCGACCTCAACTGGACGTCCTCTGAAATCCAGGTTCGCGCCGCGGCGTTCATCGTCGAGCATGGCTTCGGCTACGAAGTCGACATGGTCGCAGGCGACACGACTTCGCTGTTCCAGGGTCTGATCAATGGCGATACCAACGTCACGATGGAGATCTGGCCCTCGCAGCAGCCCTGGATCGATGAGCTCGAAGACCCGACGATCATCGAAATCCTCGGCGACTCGCTCGACACCAACTGGGAAGGCTGGGTCGTGCCGCAGTACGTCAAGGATCAGAACCCGGGCCTCGTCTCGGTCTCCGATTTGCCCGAATACATCGAACTCTTCGTCACTGCCGACTCGCGCGGCAAGGCTCGCTTCGTGGACTGCGTCCCCGGCTGGGCCTGCGAGCAGGTCAACGGCAACAAGGTCGTCGCCTATGGCCTGGAAGACGTACTCGAACTGATCAAGCCAGGCTCCGGGGCGGCACTGTTCGAGGACCTCGAGTCGACCTACGCCCGCGGCGAGGCCTGGCTGGGCTACATGTGGGGTCCGACCAAGCCGACCGCCACGCTCGACCTCTACCGCTTGGAAGAGCCCGAGTGGACCGAAGAGTGCTGGAACAGCGACCAGGGCTGCGCCTACCCCGACTCCGAGGTTCGCATCGCCGTGCACCGCGACCTGCTTGACGGGGCGCCAGACATCGTCGAGTTCCTCCGCGCTTGGGACTTCGCCGCCTCAGTCCAGGTCGAATCCGAAATCTGGCTGGCCGACAACAACGCGACCCCCGATGAGGCCGCCATCTGGTACCTCAACAACAACGTCGACGTCTGGGCCGCCTACGTCCCCGCCGACGTCGCTGAGCGAGTCGAAGCGGCGCTCGCCGATGTGAGCTAGCGCTCGCGTCCCCAGAGCAACCAGTAGCCGGCTGTGATCGAGCACAGGCCGATCACAGCCAGCGGGGGCCACCAGGGACGCAGCTCGGAGAACAGCGGCGGATGCACGAGCACCGCCGCGCCGACCGCCAGCGACGCGATCAGTCCGACCGACGCCAGTAGGCCGAGCGCCCACAGGGCCATCGTCGACCAACCCTCGCGGCGGAGCTGCAGCGACATGACGCCCATGCTATTCGCGGCTCCGCACGGCCGGAGCCGCCGAGCTTCGGCTCAAGGTCCTAGGCTCAGCACATGGCGAAGAAGTCCAAGTCACGGGCGAATCGCGCGGAGCAGAACGGCGCTGGCGCCAACGAACGCATCATCGCCAGAAATCGACGTGCGCTCTACCAGTACGACATCCTGCGCCGCTACGAGGCCGGCCTGAGCCTGACCGGATCCGAAATCAAGAGCATCCGCGCCGGCCGCGTCTCGATCCAGGAGGCCTACTGCCGACCGCGCGACGGCGACCTCTACCTCGTCGGCGCGCACATCGCGCGCTACGAACCGTCCGGGCAGGCCAATCACGAACCCGCCCGCGACCGCCGACTGCTGTTGCATCGCCGCGAGATCAGCCAACTCGAGCAAGCCTTCGAGCAGCGCGGCCTCACCCTGGCGCCGCTCAGACTGTATCTTCGCCATGGTCTGGCCAAGCTCGAGATCGGCGTCGGCCGCGGCCGCCGCCAACACGAAAAGCGGGATCGGATTGCGGAGCGCGACGCCCAACGCCAGATCGAGCGCGCCCTCAAGCGATAACCGGCGCTGACGTCTGCGACACACAACATGTCCCGCGCCGCCGCCGGATCGATACCATGGAGCGCACGCCGACGCCGAGTCGGTGGTACCCGTGGGGACGAAAGGGTTCGACAGCGGTTGATTTCGGGTCGTTGCGTGCCGAGCTGGCGTCACTCGCAAAACGGCGCCACATCTCCCTAACTGGCGAATCCAGGGAACTCGCCCTCGCCGCCTAACCGCGGCGACGTCGCCTCTCAACTGCCGCCGAGTCGGAGAGAGTGCGGCGACATCTAACTCGGATGCCCGTCGCGGACGGTAGGGACCGCGGCGGAAAGACCAACTCCACTCACCTGTTCGTAACGGTAGGCCGGCGCGCCGGCGGACGGGGACACCACAAGCGACGGCTACGCACGTAGACGCGGTCCGCGGCGATCGTCTGGACGGGGAGTTCGATTCTCCCCCGTCTCCACCAACCACACGTTGCCCGCCTCCGGCGGCGGTCGCGCCGGGGCGACAACGCCGCTCCTGACCCGTACACGCGCGAACGGATCCGAACAAAACCGAACAGAACCGAACGCGCGCACCTGAAAGAACCTGAAAAAAGCTGAATGTTCTGCGCACCCGATCTCCAGTGTTTCACTGGAGATCGCCTTCGCGGGACGGCCAGAAAACAATCTCTGAACACCTGAATGTTTTCCCGAACACGAACGCCCGCCGCCACCGCCCGACCCGTCCGTCCCGCGTTCTGAGAACCGGATCCGAGCAACGGCACGTAATGTACGAGTTCATGAACTAACGCCGATCGTTGAGCCTGAAACGAAGCCGTCGTAATGTACGATGCAACGAACTGACTCGGCAGGCTCAGTGCCGGGCGAACAGTATCCGGCGGGCAGGACCCGCTGCAGGAGGTACGTATGAGCGAGCGAAACTATTGGCAGAGGATGCGCCGCCGGCAAATGTCCCGACGCGCGTTGCTCGGAGCATCGGCCCGCGCCGGCGTCGGCGCGGCCGGTCTGGCGCTGGTCGGCTGCGGCGACGACGATGACGACGGCCAGCAGGCCGCCGCGCAGGTCCAGGCCCAGCAGCAACAGCAGCAGCAGGCCATGCAACAGCAACAGCAGCAGGCCATGCAGCAACAGGCCGCCGATCAGCAGGCCGACCAGGCCGATCAGCAGGATCAGGGCGCCGCGCAGCAACAGCAGCAGACCGTCTCCCAGGCGGCTTCAGACCTCGTCGTGGGCGGCACCCGCATCGCGCCCTTCGTCGGCCCCTACTCGGGCGACCCGCCCACCCTGGACCCCTACGAGAACCTGACCTATCGAGCCCAGATCCCGTCTGCCTTCCACTACTCCAAGCTGATCCAAGCGGTCACCGGCGCGGAGGGCGTCGACCCGATCAACACCGCCGAATACGAGGGCGACCTGGCCGGTCTGCCCGAGATCGTCGACCCGACGACCTACGTGTTCACCGTCCGCGAAGGCGTCCACTGGCACGACGTCGAGCCGCTCAACGGCCGCGAAATGACGATGGACGACATCCAGCAGACGCACGACCGGTTCAAGGAGATCTCGGCCAACGCGGCTGGCTGGGACAACGTCGTTGACCAATTTACGATTGGCGAAGACCGCTCGGTGACGTTCAATCTGCACCGGCCGCACGCGCCCTTCCTGACCCTGGCCGGCTCCTCGCAGCACATGTGGATCATCCCGCCCGAAATCGTCGACGACGGCACCGTCGCCGAGCGCCCGGTCGGCTCCGGCCCCTGGATCTTCGAGAGCTTCGAGCCCGGCGTGGCGATCAACTGGCGCCACAACCGCGACAACTGGCACCGCAACGCCGACTTCCCGGCGGTCTCGCAGAACATGCCGCTGCTTGACGGCGTGGTCGCCACGATGAACGGCGACACCAACGTGCTGATCCCGGCCCTGGGTGAAGGCGCGCTGGACTACTCGCAGCTCTCGCCTGCGATCTACAAGCAGGCCGTTGAGGCCGCGCCGCAGATCGAGGAAGACGGCTACGTCTTCACGCTGAACACCGTGCCCGGCGGCTTCTACTTCAACTTCTCGATCCCGCCTTGGAACGACGTGCGCGTGCGCCAGGCCCTCTCCTTGGCCCTAGACCGCGACGGCGTGTTGGCGGCGACCGACGACACCGGTCGGGGCAAATGGCACAGCGGCATCTCGCAGCTGCCGCCCTACTGGCTGGACCCCAAGGACCTCAGCGCCTTCGGCGAGACCTTCGAGGGCGAACCTTCGGGATCGCTGTTCCACCGCAACATCGCCGAGTCGCGCAAGCTGCTCGATGCGGCCGGATTCCCCGAGGGCATCTCGGCCACCCTGCACGGCACCGCCGACTACGGCGCCACCGTGGTCAACTTCTACGAGGCCAACGCGTCCTCGGTCGCCGAGGCCGGCTTCCAGTTCGAGTTCTTCTTCAAGGAGTACGCGGCCTACATCGCCTCGATCTTCCGCGGCAACTTCCCCGACGGCTGGGACGGCGAATCCAGCCACCTCGCCATCGGCCCGCTCTACGGCGGCGCCACCGACCCCGAGGACCTGTTCGCCGCCTGCTACGCGCGCAGCTCCGGTCGACACAACTGGGGCTCCGCCGGCCGTGTCGCCGAGGACTCCGTGAGCGCGATCGACACCGGCGGCAACGCCGAGGCCTGGAGCCACCCGAACGCCGTCTCCGGCGGCGGCCCCGAGACCGACGAGCGTCTGCACGACATGTTCGACACCCAGAAGGGCATCCTCGACCTCGAGGAACGGATCGAATACATCAACGACATCCAGCGCTACATGGCGACCAAGATGTACCTGGTGCCCTACCCCGGCGCGCCCGGCGTCTACGCCTTCAACCCCTGGATGAAGCAGGTCGACGTCAACACCGGCGCGGTCATCTCCAACGCCAGCCAGCGCATGTGGCCGAAGGCCACCTACGCCTGGGGCGGCGCCAGCGAGTTCAGCTTCATGCTCGACCAGAGCATCAAGGACGACTACGTCTAGTCCGACGCAACCCACGCGTCAGGGGCGCCGCATCGAGCGGCGCTCCTGACGCGATGCGCCGGCCGGCGCAACCCACGAGCCGAGCGATTGGCAGCTGTTTGTGCGCCAGTACATCTTCCGTCGCGTCCTCCTGATCATCCCCACGCTGATCGGCGTCACGATCGTCGTATCCCTGCTCGCCCAGCTGCTGCCGGGCGACTTCATCGACATCATGCTCGCCGATCACGTTGCGCAAGGCGAAGATCTTGAGGCGATCCGTGCCGAGTGGGAGGAACAGCTGGGCTGGAACGATCCCTGGATCGTGCAGTACGGCAACTGGCTCTGGGACGCCGTGCGCGGCGACCTGGGCACCTCGCTGATCGGTAGCTTCAACACCGTGATCGAGGAGATGCAGTCGCGTATTCCGGTCACCTTGGAACTCGGCCTGCTCTCGCTAATCGTCGGCGTCAGCATCGCCCTGCCGGTCGGTATCATCTCCGCCGTCCGTCAGGACACACCGGCCGACTACATCTTCCGCGGGATCGCCATCTTGGCCCTCTCCGTGCCTGGATTCTGGATCGCGGTGTTGATCATTCGCGTGATATTCCCACAGATCGGCCTGCCGCCATTGCCGCTCGTCTATCAAGATCCCACGGAGAACCTGGGCGAGAACCTGCGCCAGATGTACGTCCCGGCGATCATCCTCGGAATCGCATTGGCCGGCCCGGTGATGCGTCTCACCCGAGGCGAAATGCTCGAGGTCCTGCGTCAGGATTACGTCCGCACCGCGCGCGCCAAGGGGTTGCAGGAAAACTCGGTGATCATGCGCCACGCCATGCGCAACGCGCTGATTCCCGTGCTCACCCTGATTGGCCTCTCGGCTTCGATCCTGATTGGCGGATCGGTGATCATGGAGTCGATCTTCACCCTGCCGGGCATGGGCTTGCGCATGCTGCGCGCGCTCAAGGACCGCGATATCCCGGTGATCATGGGCATCATGGTCGTCATCGCGCTGGTCGTGATCGTCGCCAACCTGCTGATCGACATCGCCTATTCGCTCGTCGATCCGCGCATTCGGTACAACTAGTCGCGCCAATCGGCGCGCGCTACAACGACGCAGCCGCCGCTGGGCGGCCACAGCACGAGGGCAGTTGCGATGGCTGACGCAGGCGGCAGGGAAGCCGATGTTGGACTCCAGCTCGAGCAAACCGGCGGCATCGGCGAGTGGCTCGGCGACCAGACCCAGCTGCTGATCGACCGCTCGCTCTCCAGTCCGATCGGCTTCCTCTTGGCCCTTGGGACATTGGCCTTCGCCGGCTCGATCGGCTTCCTGGTCGGCGTCGTGCTCATGCCCTGGTGGTTGTTCCGGCGTAAGAAGTACCTGGGCGCCTTCGGCGCCGTGATCCTGTTCGTCTGCGTGCTCGTCGCCGCGCTCGCGCCCGTGCTCCAGACCGTCGAACAGGACCCCGCCGCGGTTCGCGTGGCGCCCTACATCAAGGCCAGCTTCACCGAGCGCTTCGTCGCGCCCAACGCCGCGCACGTGATGGGCACCGACAACCAGGGTCGCGACATCGTCACCAGGATCATCTACGGCTCCGAAGTCACGGTGTTGGTCGGCTTCGGTTCGGTCATCGTCACGGCGATCCTCTCGACCTTGATCGGCCTGGTCTCCGGCTATTTCGCCGGCGAATCCAGATCCTGGTCGATGCGCGGTCCGCGAATGCTGGTCGGCTTACCGGGTCCGCTCTGGTGGTTCGCGACCTTGCCCTTCGCCCTGTTGGTGCTGGCCGGACAACTGGCGCTCAAGCTGGTCGACGTCGCAACCTTGAACTTGTTCAGTTCGCGCCTCGATGACCTCAGCGAATCGATCTTCGGCGCCATCCCCGCGCGCGGCGGTCCCTTGCCCGACGTCGACCTGGTCATTCAGCGGGTCGTCGACGTCTGGAACTCCTTCCCCGCGATCTTCCTCATCCTCGGCCTGCTGGCGGTGCTGGGCAGCGGCGGCGACGGCTTCTTCGGTCTCGGCATCGGGCCCAACTTCGGCCCCCAGGCTCAGATCGGCGACGAGTGGTTCTGGCAGGTCTTCCCGCGCACCACAATCGTGATCATGACCGTGGCGATCGTGCTCGCAGCCGGCAACTCGCGGATCATCCGCGGGGCCGTGCTCGGTACGCGCGCCGCCGCCTACGTCGAGGCGGCCCGCTCGCTCGGCGCCTCCGATGTACGCATCATGGTCGCCCACATCATGCCTAACATCATGGCCACGATCATCGTCCTGGCCTCGCTCAACCTCGGCGCCGCGGTGCTGATTGAAGCCGCGATCTCCTTCCTCGGCTTCGGCATCCCGCCGCCCTTCCCCACCTGGGGCCGCGACACCGGCCAGATTGCGCTGGTCTACGCGACCGAGGCCTGGTGGCTGGCCTTCTTCCCCGGCCTCGCGATCACGATCGCCGTGTTCGGCTTCAACATGCTCGGCGACGCGGTCCGCGACATCCTCGACCCGCGCCTGCGCGGTACCTAGCGCGCGCAACAGGAGCACGATTGACGAGGCCGCTCCAGATCAGCGGCCTCGCTCGTCCACCCGTTCCGCGATCGTCGGTTACTTGCGGCGGAACTCCCTGAGCACGTCATCGGCTGAGATCTCGACCAGCGTCGGCCGGCCGTGCGGACACGTGTGCGGGTTCGCGCAGCGCTCGAGCTCGCGCAGCAGCGCCGTCATCGCCGGCGGATCGAGGACCGCCCCGCGCCGAACCGAGCCGTGACAGGCGGTCGAAGCCGCCGCGCGGTCGAAGCGCTCGGGTTCGCCGGCCTGCGGACCCATGTCATCCAGCACGCCGCGGATCAGACGCTCGGCGTCGGCCGCGCCCGAGCCGGCCAAGGCGGCGGGCACGGCGCGCAGACGCAGCGTGCGCTCGCCGAACAGATCAGCCTCGAAACCCAGTTCGACCAACCGCTCGGAGGCTACCAGCCAGTTCGCCGACTGCGACGCGTCGAGCGGCAACAGGAAGGGCTCAAGCAGCGGCTGACGGTCGGGCCCCGCCTCGACCGGCTCGAGCAGCCGTTCGTAGAGCACCCGTTCGTGCGCCGCGTGTTGGTCGACCAGGACCAGCCCGGACGGCCCTTCGGCGATGATGAAGGTGCGGTGCAACTGACCGACGATTCGCAGCGGCGGCAGTCCGCTAACGCCCGATTGCGCGCCAAGCGTCCGTTGCGCCCCCAGCCTCGGTTGTGCGGCCTCCGCCACCGCGCGGCCGGCGGGAGGCTTGACGGGCGCCGCCATCCACGGCATCGGCGCGGGCGCATCGGTCAAGCCGGCCTCTGCGGTTTCGGTTCGTTGGCGAGACGGTTCGTCCACGGTCGAGCCCGCCGCGTCCTCGGCGAACTCCAGGTTTGCGCCCAGCCGGCGCGGCAGGGCGTAGCGGTCCCGTGCGAGCGCTTCGCGGATCGTGCGTCCGAGCAGCGAGAAGGCGGCATCCGCATCGCGCAGCTTGACTTCGATCTTGGCCGGATGGACGTTGACGTCGACCGCGGCGGGCGGCACCTCCAGCCGCGCCACGACCAGCGGGAACGCGCCGGCCGGCAGCCAGTCGCGGTAGGCCTCCTGGACGGCATATGACAGCCGGCGGTCCTGCACCGGCCGCCCGTTGACGAACAGCCGGATCGCGTCTCGCCGCCGACGGGCATCGTCGGGCGCGCCCGCCAGACCGTCCAGCCGCAGCCCGCGCGAGGCGGAGCCGCCGTCGAGCCAGACCGCGCGCTCGGCCGCCGCGGCGTGGAACACCGAGGCCGCCGCCGCTCTCAGCGCGGGTTCATCATCGAGCTCCGGCAGCGCGTCGTGCTCGAGCGGCGCGCGTCCGTCCACGACCAGGCGCAGCGAAATCTCGGGATGGGCGAGCACGGTGTCGGAGGCGGCCCGTAGGATCGCCGCGCGCTCCGCCCGCGCACCGGCCAGGAAGGCGCGCCGGGCCGGTTGGCCGGCGAATAGGTCGTCCAACTCCACCGTTGTACCAACCGCCCGCGCCGCCGGGCGCGGCGCCTGAACGAGGCCGGCCTCGAATGCGATTGTGGTCGCCCCGCTCGCCTCCCTGGTCCGCGTCGTCAGCCGCAGCCGACCGGCCGCCGCGGCGATCGCGGGCAGCGCCTCGCCGCGAAAGCCGTAGCTGTCCAGCCGGGTCAGATCTTCGACCTCCGACAGCTTCGAGGTTGCATGGCGGCGAAAGGCGAGCGCCAGCTCGGCGGCCGCGATCCCGCAACCATCGTCGTGCACCGCGATCCGATCACGCCCCGCCCCGGAGATCTCAGCCGTGATCCGCACCGCCCCGGCGTCGACCGCGTTCTCCAACAGCTCCTTGAGCACCGCCGCCGGCCGCTCGATCACTTCGCCCGCCGCGATCTGCGCCGCAACCCGTTCAGGCAGCTCCCGGATCGAGCGCGCTCCGGACGTCACGACCCCGCCTCCGCGCGACGTTCGCCGCCGCGCAGCTCAGCCCGCGCCTGATCGCGCAGGGCGTAGAGCGCCGAGATCGCCTCCAGCGGCGTGATCCCGTCGATGTCGAGATCGGCCAGGTCATGCAGGATCGGATGCGCCGCCGGCGGGATCAGCATCAGTTGCGGGCCCGGGCCCGGCGTCAGCAGCGGAGCGGGCGGCGTCGCGCCGTCCGATTCGAGTTCAGCCAGCAGCGCCCGCGCGCGGCTGAGCACCGACTCGGGCAACCCCGCCCGGGCGGCGACCTGCACGCCGTAGGAGCGGTCCGCCGCCCCCGGCTCGACCCGGTAAAGGAACTCGATCTGAGCCTCGGCCGTCTCCTCGACTTGGACCGAGGCATTCGCGACCCGCGCCAGCGCCCCCGCGAGCGCGGTTAACTCGTGGTAATGGGTCGCAAACAGAGTTCGCGGCCCGCGCTCCGGCCGCTGCGCCGGCTGACCCTCGGCTCCGCCGCCGGCCAGTTCCTCGGCCACCGCCTGTGCGATCGCCAGCCCGTCCCAGGTTGAGGTGCCGCGCCCGATCTCATCCAGCAGCACCAGCGAGCGGTCGGTCGACCCGTGCAAGAGGCGCGAGGTCTCCAGCATCTCGACCATGAAGGTTGAATGCCCGCGGGCCAGGTCGTCATGCGCGCCGACCCGTGCGAAGATGCGATCCACTAGGCCGACCCGGGCCCGCTCAGCCGGCACGAAACAGCCCGCCTGTGCGAGGATCACGATCAGCGCCGCCTGGCGCAGGTAGGTCGACTTGCCGGCCATGTTCGGCCCCGTGACCAACAGCAGCTGGGGCGCGCGCCGGCCATCGTCCGCGAGCCGCAAATCGTTAGGTACAAACCCGCCCTGGACGGCGGCCGCCTCAACGATCGGGTGCCGCCCGCCGTCGATCTCGAGTTCGCCCGAATGATCCACGGCCGGCCGTGTCCAGGCGCGCTCCGCCGCCACTCCGGCCAGCGCGCAGGCCGCGTCCAACCGGGCCAGCGCCGAAGCGATCCGCCGGACCGCCTCCGACTCCGCCAGCAGCGCCTCGCGCAGGCGCTCGACGCAGCGCCGCTCCGCCTCCGCCAGTCGCTCCTCCGCCTCTTCCAGTTCGCGCTCGATCGCGCCCAGCCGCGGCTCCGTGAAGCGTTCGCGGTCGCGCAGCGACTGGCGCCGCGTCCAGCCCTCGGGCGCACGCGATGCCTGGGCGCGCGAGAGTTCGATCTGATAGCCGAAGGTGCGGTGATATGCGACTCGTAGATTGTCGATCCCCGACTCGCGCCGGAGCTCCGCTTCCAAGGCGGCCAGCCGGCCGCGAGCCGCCTCGGCCGCCGAGCGCCAGCGGTCGCTCTCCGCGTCGGCGCCCGGTCGCAGCACGCCGCGTCCGAACTCGGCCGGCGGTCGTTCGGCCAGCGCTGCCAGGAGCCGCGCCGCCGCAGCCGGGGCCGGACTCAAGCGTTCGGCCAGCCCGATCAGCGCATCGGCCTCATCCGCTCCAAGCTGCTCCGGGATCATGCCGCCCAGTTCGCCCGACTCGACCAGACCGCGGGCCCAGGCGACCAGTTCGCCGGGCAGGGCCAGGCCCGCTGCAGCGCGCGCGAAGAGCCGCTCGAGGTCGGGGAAGCCGCGCAGCCGCGCAGCCAGGGCGCGGCGCAGCGCGGGACGCCGGACGAGCGCTTCGACCCGGTCCAGCCGCCGTTCGATCCTGTCCGAATCGAGCAGCGGCGTCGACAACGCCGCCCGCAACCAGCGCCGACCCGGCGCCGACCCGCAGCGGTCGACGACCTCGAGCAGCGTGCGCGGGCCCGGGCCCGGTTCATTGGCGGGGCCGGCGTCGAGGATCGCCAGCGCCCGCTGGGTCGCCGCGTCCCAGCCCAAGTGCGATTCGCTGTCGAGCCAGACGGGCGGCGAGAGATGCCGCAAGCCAGAGCTCTGCGACGCACCGCTCGGACGGCCCTGCGCCCCATCGGCCGGCAGCGCGGTTCTGAGGTATTCGATCAGGGCGCCCGCCGCGCCCAGGGCCGCCGGTCGCGCCTCGAGGCCGAAGGCGGCCGCCGGCGCGGCGAACTGCGCCAGCAGCGTCCGCTCGGCCCGATCGGGACGAAACTCATGGGCCGGCCTGCTCGTCGCCGTGACCGCGGCCATGCCTCGCAGCGACGCCTCGGCGCGCTCGGCGCCATCAGCGGACAGCAGCAGCTCGCGCGCGCCCAATCGCTCGACGAGATCGACCGCGTCGCGCCAGAGCTGCGACTCCACTGCGGCGGGACCCGAGAGCTCGGCCGCGTGGAAGGCGCCGGTGGTCAGATCGGCGGCGGCGACGCCGAGCCGCAACTCGCGACGTTGGCGGCGCAGGTAGAGCGCGGCGCAGGCCGAGGCCTGGCCCGCCTCGAGTAACGCCGGCTCGAGCGCCGTGCCTGGCGAGACGACGCGCACGACGCCGCGGCGTACCAGCCCCCGAGCGGCGCGGGGATGCTCCAACTGCTCGCAGATCGCGACCCGGTGGCCCTTGGCGACCAGCTTGGCCAGATGCTGCTCGACCGAGCGCACCGGCACGCCGGCCAGGGGCGCGCGCAGGCCGCCGCCCATCGGCTTCGAGGTCAGCGCGATGTCCAGCTCCTGGGCGACGAGCTTCGCGTCCTCGTCGAAGGTCTCGTAGAAGTCGCCCAGACGGAAGAGCAGGATCGCGTCGGGATGGCGGGCCTTCAGATCCAGATACTGGCGCCGAACCGGTGTGACCATGTCCCCATCTTACACGCTAGCGTGTACCCTCGCATATCGCTGCGGATGAACTGCTCAGGCAGTTTATCAATACTGCAGACGCGCTCGACGAGCGCGAAGCCGAGGTGGAACAGATCGTGGGCAACTCGTGGATAACTTCGGGTCGCAAGCGGCGGACGTCAGACCACTGAGAGCATCGCCAGGAAGCGGTCCTCGACCCGGATCGCCTCGGGCGCGATCTCGCGGCAGACGTCGCAGTGGATGCAGGCCGGCTGGTCGATCTGCCAGTCGCCCAGGGCGTCGGACGACGACTCCGAATCCTCGTCCTGATCGGCCTCGACCGGGGCCCGGTTGATGCAGGACGTGGGGCAGAGCGCGGCGGCTTCCTCGAGTCTCGGGTCCGTGGGATCGCTGATCAAGTAGCGGGTCAGGCCCGGTGCGACGCGGGCCGGATCGCGCTTCTCTTCGATGTGCGTGTCCAGCTCGTCGCGGAAGTAGTTGACCAGCCCGCGCACCGCGTAGGGCGTGAACTGGCCGTGCAGGCAGTTGGCGTTCTGCAGGGTCTTGTCGATCGCGCCGATCCGCTCGAGATCCTCTTCGCGCCCGTCGCCGTGCATGATCCGCTCGAGCACCTCGACCAGCCGCTGCGATCCGCCGTGACAGGTCGTGCAGCGGCCGCAGGATTCGTCCTCACAGAACTCGGAGAAGTACTTGGTCAGGTCGACCGCCGAGGCGCGCTCGTCAAACAGGATCAAGCCGCCCGAGCCGAGCAGGACACCGCGCTCGGTGAAGGGCGGGCGCTCCAGCTTGAGCCCCAGGTCGGACGCCGGCAGGAGGCCGCCCAGCGGGCCGCCGGGCTGGATGCCCTTCGGCGTGTGGCCCTCGGGCGGGCCGCCGCCGCAACCGATCAGTAGTTCGTCCATGCCCATCCCAAAGGGCACTTCAAGGATGCCTGGCCGTTCGAGCGATCCCGAGATCGAGAACATCTTGGTGCCCGGGTCTGATTCCGTGCCGTGCTCTCGGTACCAGTTGGCGCCGTGCTGCACGATCAAGGGCACGTTGGCGTAGGTCTCAGTGTTGTTGACGTTCGAGGGCTCCGAGAAGACGCCCTTCTGCGCCGGGAAGGGCGGACGAATCTTGGGCATCCCGCGGATCCCCTCGACCGAGGCGATCAGCCCGGTCTCCTCGCCGCAGACGTAGGAGCCCGCGCCGCGCGTAATCTCGAGATCGAAGTCGAAGCCGGAGCCGAAGATGTTTTCGCCCAACAGGCCGCGCTCGCGCGCCTGCTGGAGCGCCAGCTCCATTCGCTCGATCGAGAGCGGATATTCGTCGCGGATGTAGATGAAGCCGTAGTCGGAGCCGGTCGCCTTGCCGGCGATCGCCATGCCCTCGATGACCAGGTGCGGATCAGACTCCATCAGCACGCGATTGACGAACGCGCCCGGGTCGCCCTCGTCCGCGTTGCAGACCAGGTACTTGGTCGGACCCGGCGCGCCCAGCAGGAACTTCCACTTCTGCCCCGCCGGGAATCCGCCGCCGCCTCTGCCGCCCACGCCCGCCGACAACACCAGGTCGCAGATCGCCATCGGCTCCATCTCGATCGCCCGGTCGAGCGCCTCATAGGCGCCCTCGGCGATCGCTTCGTCTATCGACTCCGGGTCGATGATCCCCATCACCCGCATCAGCCGACGCTCCTGCGGACCCCAGAAGGGATGATCGGCGAGTGATGCCACACCAGCGGTCGGCGTGCGCGCGCCGATCAACCACTGGGCCGCGTCCTCGGCTGGGTTGTCGCCCAGCGCCGCTTGAAGGAAACCTGAGGCATCCTCGGGGTGGCAATCGCCATGGCGTCCGTCGTTGTGATCTACAGCGACGATCTTGCAACGGCATTCGCGATC
>DAOUHS010000093.1:0-10701 GCA_034428415.1 Dehalococcoidia bacterium | reverse complement strand
AACCTTGAGCTGGGCCAGGTGGTCGGCGGGCAGGTTGGAGACGCGCTCGGCGAGGGCGAGGGTCTTCTCTTCGAGCTCGTCGCGCGGGACCGCGTAGTTGATCAGGTTGAGCTCGGCCGCCTCGGTCGCGCGGATTGGGTCGCCGGTGTAGAAGAGTTCCTTGGCCTTGCGCATGTTGGTCAGCAAGGGCAGGATGGCCGAGGTGCGTGAGCCGGCGAAACGCAGACCGGGGTGACCAATCTGCGTATCCTCGGCGGCGACGACGAGGTCGGCCATCATCGAGAGCTCGAAGCCGCCGGCGATCGCGTAGCCATGCAGCTGGGCGATTGTGATCTTCTGCATGTTCCAGAAGTAGAGCCAGATGTCGGTGACGCGGGCCATACCGCCGCGGATGCCCATGATCAGGCGGTTGCCTTCGTCGTCGACGGTGCGGAATCGCTTGTGTACAGCGTCGGCGCCGTAGCCGCCGGCTGGCGTCAGGTCGTAGCCGGCCGAGAAGGTGCGGCCTGCGCCTTTAACGATGATTACGCGAACGTCGTCGTCGGCCTCGAAATGTTCGCAGGCGTCGCGGAAGTCGTAGATCAGCTCCTGCGAGAGCGCATTCATTTTCTCGGGCCGGTTGAGCGTGAGAACACCGATCCGGTCGTCGGTGCCGGTTCGCTCGAGCAGCACATTTTCGAATTCGGGCAGGGACATTTGGGTCTCCAGGGATTGTCGTGAGGTACGTCCCGATCTTAACCGACGCCGGGTGGGGCCCGAGGCTTTGTGCCGAACGGTGCCGAACGGTGCCGAACGATGCCGAGACGGCCGCTGCTCTTGAGACTTCCACCGGGTCTCGACAGCCGACCCGTCCACCCCTTACCCTGTATCCGAATATACAGTTGCCCGTGCGGCGTGGGCCGCAATGATCGGATGCGGGACGGCCCGCTGACGCCTGAGGAGTCTGAAGATGGTCACCGTTGACAAGCTGGAAGAAATGCGACTTGAGCCTGAGGTTCCCGATCTCGATCTCTCCTGGCTCAACCTCGATACCGAATGGGGCGTCTCGGCCGAACCTGGCCGCAAGGGGCTGACCCTGCAACAGATCAACAAGACCCTGTACGGCGACATTCCCGCGTCCTCCGGCGACAGCTCGGCTCGACCGCGCGGCGCGGCGCCGGCTGAGGGCGCCACGCCGCGGATGACTCCGTGGGTGCTCGGGGAAGCGACCGAGACCTTCTCTGATTCGGCAGGGTTGCTCTACGACGAGGCCGTCTCGCGGCAGTGGTCGTCGGCCACCGACATCCCCTGGGACACGCTGGACGAACTGCCCGAGGACATCGAGCGGGCGATGGCGCAGCTCTGCACCTCGCTGACCGAGGTTGAGTTCATCGCCGGCGACGTGCCGGGCAAATGGCTGCCGCGGATCGCGGCCGACCATTTCGAGTCAGGGCTGTTCTTGATGTCGCAGGTGATGGACGAGGCGCGCCACACCGACGTCTTCCGTAAGCGTGCGCTGGCCAACGGCGGTGGTCTGCTGCTGCAGGGTGGCGGCGGCGGTCTGCGCCAGATCCTCGAGGCCGAGGACTTCACGCAGATGTCTTCGATGCTGCACATCCTCGGCGAGGGTTTCGTACAGTCGCTCTTCCGCCTAGGCGAGCTGATCGCGCACAACGAGGCTGAGAAGCGGATCTTTCGACTGGCTGCGCAAGACGAGTCGCGGCACGTCGCCTTCGGTGTGACGCACCTCAAGTACACACTGGAGAACGAGCCTGAGAAGGCCGAGGAAGTCCACTGGACGCTGGACATGTTCGAGAACACGCTGGTCGACCCGGATCAGGCGAATCCCGGACTCGCCGGCGCGCTGGTCTACCTGCTGGGCGACGGCGATGTCGACGAGGGCTGGCGGCTGTTCTGGCACGTGCGCCGCAAGCAGGTGCTGGAGTACCTGCACCGGCTCGACGTTGCCGGACTCGGCGGTCGGCTGGAGACTGGTCGGTTGCATCCGGCACTGTCTGGCGCGCTCGACGAGAACTAGGACCGCTCATCGGATCTCGCAGGCGGCGCGGGCTGAAACCCGCGCCGCTTTTTTCTGTGGAGGAGGATCACCATGCCTGACAGTGATGTCGTCAAGGCCGCCAAGGAACGCCTGGAGCAATCGGGATTGCCATCGGATTGGCTCGACATACCGGTCCACTGGGGCGTCAAGGCGAAGGAGCAGGCGACGGCTGAGAACGGCGGGCTGCGGTTCGAGTACCTCAACGTTGATGTCTACGGTGAGGTCCCGGAGCACTGGGACAACAACACGGAGATCCCCCGCGGTGCGGTGCCCGACACGCGGACCGAGCAGATGGGTTACTCGATCTTCGACAAGGCCGAGGTCTGGTCGGACCTTTGCGCTGGACTGTATGAAGATGCGATCGCGGACCGCTGGAACTCATCCGCCGACATTCCCTGGGACACGCTGGAACCGATCGGATCCGACATCGAGCGCGCGGTCTGCCAGATTGCGACGTTGATGTCGGAGTACGGCTGGACGAAGGCGCAGACGACTGGTCGCTGGCTGCAGGAGATCTCCTACGGCTACATCGAGGTGAAACTGTTCCTCGGCACAGTGGTGTTCGACGCCGCCCGGCTGTTCGAGGTCTGGCGCAAGCGGGCGCTGGCGAACGGAGGCGGACTCGGTCGTGGCGGGCGGAACTGGAAGTTCCTGCCGCTGACTCAGAGCTACACGTTCTCGGAGTTCGTGGTCGCCTCGATCATGCACGACTCGATGCTGATCGCTCTGTTGCGTCACGGCGAGCAGCTTGCTCAGACCGAGGCTGAACGCAAGATCTACGAGCTCTGCCAGCTGGACATTGAGCGGCATCTGGCTTACTTCGTCGATCACATGCGCTACCTGATGCTCAAGGAGCCGGAGCGGCGCGAGGAGATCCATCGTTACATGAACAAGGCCGAGTGGTACCTGGCCAAGGATGGCGATGACACGCTCTACAGCGCGCTGGGTGTAATCATGGGCGACGGCCGTGAGGGCGCCGAAGAAGCGATGGCCGACGTAGCTGAGCTGCGGCGGGAACAGGTCGAGACGTATCTCGGCTACCTGCGGCAGTGTCATCTGGGAGATCGGGATGATCGGCTGAACGAGGAGCTTCGCAAGTGGGCGGGGATGGTTGAGCTGGAGGAAGAAGAGAAGATACCGGTTTAGTTATATCTCGTCATTGCCGCGCTCCGTCGCGGCAATCTCGCGGCGTGCCGCACTCACGTCAGTGCCCAACGCGGCGAGATACCCGCGGCAAGCGCGGGTATGACGGAGTGGTACCTACGCCAGACAGCGCAGCGGCTGGCCGCCGTTGAACTCGAGCATCTGGCCGAAGGCGGTGACCATGTCGATCTCGGCGCCCAAGGCTTCGCCTCGGAGTTCGCTGTAGGCGCGGTGCAGGTTTCCGACGATTCGCTCTCCGTCGGTCCATTCGCCGAAGCGGCCCAGGTCGAGGTCTCGGGCTGCTTCGAGCGGATCGACTCCGGCGTCGAAGGCGGACTTGGCGGAATCCTGGACAAACTCGAGGTAGGCATCGACTTCGTCGAGCACGGACGCGTCGGCGACCGGACCGTGACCGGCGATGACGGTCTCGATCGGCAATTCCTTCAGGCGGACGAGCGCCGAGCGCCAGCCTGCGACTGAACCCATCAGCGCGAACGGCGTGCCCTGGTTGAAGATGATGTCGCCGGCGATCAGCACCTGGCGCTCGGGAATCCAGACGACGGCGTCGGTGTTGGTGTGGGCGGGCGAGACGTAGATCAGTTGCAGCTCGAGGTCGCCGGCGTAGAGGGTCATCGTGTCGTCGAAGACGACGTTCGGCGCGACCGGTGTGACGTCGCCCCACTCGACCGTGGGGAACATTACTTCCACTCGTTCGCGCTGATTGGGTGCGTCGCGCAGGATGTCGTCTCGGCAGTTTCGGTGTCCGATGATGACTGCGTCATCGGCGAACAGACAATTGCCGTAGGTGTGATCCATATGCGAGTGGGTGTTGACCAGCGTCCGCACCGGATTGCTGGAGACCTCGGCGATCGCTTCCTTGAAGAGCCGGGTGCGGCGCTCGTTGGCGCAGGCGTCGATCGCGATCACCTGATCGCCGACATCGACGAAGGCCGGGTTGTTGAGACACCAGGAGCCGTCGTGCTGGATATAGGCGTAGATGCCTTCGGAGACCTCGACGATTTCGGGGTCGGGCAGGACATCGCTGGCGGTCGTGTGTTCGGTGCTCATTGGTGTGTGCTCGCTCTCGCCTCTCTCATCTAGGCCAGCCCTCACCCTAACCCTCTCCCAGAGGGAGAGGGGACAACAAGTCAGGCGTTGGCGTAGAACTCGAAGTCGTCCATGATCCGTTGGTACCGCCGCTCGACGTGGGAGCGCAGCTCGGGGTGTGAGAAGATTAGCCAGCGATTGGCTTTCACACCTTTGAGCACGATGCGGCCAACGTCCTCCGCGTCCATCTGCTGCGACATGGCCCCGGGGCTGAAGCCGCCCGCAGCTCCTTCGGAGGGACCGCCGAACTGGTCGGGACGGTTGCGTCCGGCCTCGCCGATCAGCGTGTCGACGCCGCCCGGGCAGAGCGCCGAAACACCGATTCTCTCAGCCGCCAGTTCGTCGCGCAGCGACTCTGAGTAGGCGAAAGCGGCGTGCTTGCTGGCGCTGTATACGCCGAGCGGAATCACCTCGTTCAGCCGCAAGCCGGCCATCGAGACGGTATTGACGATGTGCGCCTCGCCGTCCTGCGCGCGCATGCGCGGAAGGAAAGTCTGGACCCCGTTGACGATGCCGTAGAGGTTGACGGAGAAGGTCCAATCCCAGTCGGCCTGTGTCGCCTCGCTCACGACACCGCCGGTCAACACGCCGGCGTTGTTGACGAGCAGGTTGAGCTCGCCGAACTCAGCGTAGACCTGCTCGGCGAGCCATTCATAGCTCACGTTGTCGGTGACATCGAGGTCGACAGGCAGCGCTTGCACTTCTTTCGCTTCGACCTCTGCCGCCACTGCCTGGGCCGTGCCCTCCTGGACGTCGGCGAGAATCACGTGCATGCCCTCGTCGGCGCAGGCGAGGGCGATGCCGCGTCCGATGCCGGATCCGGCGCCCGTCACCAACGCCACCTTGCCGCTCAGGTTCTCCATCGGCCACCTCCGTCACGCTTGATCAAGATTGCACAGAGGCTAGCGTTACCCTCTCTGCCATGACGACTGAAGCGACCCCTGAGGCTGCCCCGAGCACGTCCACATCGGCGCTGGCGGGGATGACGGTATTGGAGGACGGGGGTGGGATCGCGGCGTCGTACGCGGGCAAGCTACTCGCCGACCTCGGCGCGGACGTGATCAAGATTGAGCCGTCCGGTGGCGATGAGGTGCGTCGCAAGCCTCCGTTCATGGCAGACCAGCCTGGACGTGAGCGAAGCGGACTGCACCTGTTCCTGGACACGAACAAGCGCAGCGTGACGCTGAATCTGGAGTCGGCGACGGGTCGGCGGCTCTACCGAGCGCTCGCTCAGCGGTGTGGCACGGTGATCACGTCACGACACATAGCGGAACAACGGAAGCTCGGACTGACCTGGGAAGACCTCTCGGTGGATGCGCCTGAGTTCAACCAGGTCACGATCACGGTATTCGGTATCGGAACGCAACGCGAGGGCTGGCAGGCGGAGTCGCTGGTTGCTTCAGTGGCCAGCGGGATCTCGTTCAAGATCGGCGATCCTGACCGCGCACCGCTCGGCTTGCCATACGACGCGCCTCAATACCAAGGCGGCATTCATGCGGCGATCGCGGCTCTGCTGTCACGTCGGGCGACTCGTGAGGATGGGTTGGGGCAGCACGCCTGGCTGTCGATTGTCGACATCATCAGCAATGTGATGGCCGGTGCGGGGGTCGCGCCGTTTGTCTTCACCGGGCAGGCTCGAGGCCGCGCCGGGACGCACATGAACGCTTTCTATCCATGGCAGGTGACACCGGTTAAGGACGGCTACTACGAAGTGATCACAATGGTCGACCGGCAGTGGAACCGCTTCATTGAGTTGATGGGCGACCCCGAGTGGCAGCATGACGAGCGACTGCAAAATCGCTGGCTCGCCTTCCAACACACCGAAGAGCTCGACGCTTTCTGGCATCCGTGGATGAAGGAGCGGACAAAGGCCGAGCTGATGGAGATCTTCGGCGAGAATCACATCTCGTTTCAGCCGGTCCACACGATCGGGGAGGTGGCGGAGTCGGAGCATCTGGAAGCGCGGGAGTTCTGGGCCGAGGTTGCGCATCCGGAGTTTGCTCAGCCGCTTCAGCTGCCGGGCGCGCCCTACAAGCTGAGCAAGAGTCCCTGGTCGATCCGGCGTCGGGCGCCGCTGCTGGGGGAGCACACGGCGGCGGTGCTGAGTGAGACTTGCGGCCTCACGATCGGTCGGATAGGTCGTCTACGCCGCGCCGGGGTGATCTAAACCGTCATTTCATCTAACGGCCGAGTACGGCAAGTTTGCAGAATGGTACCTCGAATCCAACTGCGGCTAGCAAGCTACAGGGAGAGCCGGGATGCTGTCCGCGCGGCCTAGCACCACCCTTCGTCAGGGTTGTTGGGCAGCGATCGTCGCGTTGATGACAGTCGTCATACTCTGCTCAGCCTGCGAGGTTGGGGTCCATCAGTCGCAGGCCATGAGCGGCCGGCTCCCCGAGCAGAAGATTGATCGCCCCCCGCTGACCAGTCCTCGGACCCGGATTCCTCCTCGATACAGGAGGCGAAGGGTTTGAAAGATTCTCAGGTTGAAAGCCGCGAATCGACTGATCGATCGGGACGACGCGGTGCATCGTCAGCTGAGTCTGAGTCGCCGTCTGCCAACCAGGAAAACGTGGCGCAGAGCTCAGACGGCAAAGGCCTTCCTGTAGTTGTACCGATAGAGCAAGGAACCGCCGATGGCGTCTTCTATTGGGCGCAAGACTGGACGCTCGTTCGTGTCAGCTCACAGCTCGACTGCGCGTACTGGAGCGTCTTCTGTTTCGAAGGCGAGCTCTTGATCTCGGTGGACCTTCTTCCGGCGACGTTCAACAACTTTCATCCGGCGGCTGGAAGTCATGTCCTGGTGTTCCGGGAAGTCAGGGTTGCTCCGCTTCATCGCCTTGGAACATCGCGATGATGTGCTCACGTTCTGGAATGACCTGACGAGCGCGCACGGGTTGAGGACTGCGGTCATCGACGACACAGGCGAACGGCTGCCGCATCGATTCGAGGTCGGCGGCCTAGACGAGACCCCGGTCCAGCCAAACCTTAAGGAGTGCGGTGCAGAGGCTTCGGCAGCACTGCCAGAAGGAAGCGAAGCTGCCGCCTCCAGTATGAGCTCCCAGTCGAACATCGAATACTTCCAGCGTGGCGGCTTCGTAGGCGTTCCAGCCTGGCACCGAGGACGTGGACAATGAGGTGCCTGTCGCAGAGATCGAGTTCTGGGTCTACTGCCATGACGGCGTCTTATCGGCACAAATCTCCGTCGTGCCCCGTCGCTTCATGGGGACGTTGATCGTTCCCTGGAGCGTCGATGCAATGATCCAACAACCGCTGCAGTGGGACGTGAGAACCGACGAAATGGTCTCGGCTCGGTTGAGTGAGGACGTGTTCCAGTTCATCGACGTCCTGAACAAGGCCAAGGAGGTCACGTTCAGATTCGGAACGGGGACAGATGAGTTTGTCATCAGCTTCCTGGTTGAAGGACTCACGGACACTGCGATTCAATCCGATTTGGAACTATGTGGCTGAACCCTCTCCTCCTGCCCACACTGTCCACACGCGAATCCATTGGTTCAACGACCGGCGACCTCTTGCCTCCTTAGCGTGGCGTCATGCGCCGCCTCCCCGTCTTGGCCGCCCTGATGTTGTCGGCCGTGATTGGTCGGTCCGCCTGGCTCGCTATCGGCGCACAATCCGACCCGGAAACGCTGCCCACCGCCGAGCATCTCCCTCGCGATGACGAACAGGCGCAGGAACAAGAATCACAGGCCGAGCCTGAGCCGGGCCCGAATGAGGGGAATGCTGAACGGGAATCGGCCGAGCACGAGGCATCGGAAGAGGAGACCTCGGAGGAGTTGCGGGAGGAGGACATCGAGCCCACAGAGCCGGCCGGTGCTCCGCCCACTCCTACCGATGTCCTGATCGAAGCGCTCGATGTTCCGCGCCCAATCATTGCGCCAGAAGCGCCGCCGCCGTCGACGTCTTCCCGGCCAACGTCGGCTTCATGAACGCCTACGGTCAGACCGAATCGACCAGCTCGATCTCCTTCCTCGGACCCGACGACCACCGCCTCGACGGCCGGTCAGAAGACGTGGCGGTCAAGGAGCATCGATTGCGCTCCGTGGGCAAAGTCATGCCCGACATCGAGGTCCTGATCATGGACCCGGCCGACCAGGTCGTGGGTACCGGGGAGGAAGGCGAGATCTGCGTGCGCGGCGACCGGATCATGCCGGCTAGTACAACCAGGAGGAAGAGACCGCCTCCGCGATTCGTGACGGCATTCTGCACACCGGCGATGTGGGCTACCTCGACGACGAGGGCTACCTGTTCATCACCGGCCGGACCAAGGATCTGATCATCCGCGGCGGCGAGAACATCGCTCCCGGAGAGATCGAGCAGGTGCTGGAGGCACACCCAGCCGTCGCCGAGGCCGCCGTGATCGGCGCGCCCGACCTCGAGTGGGGCGAAGTGGTCAAGGCCGTGGTCGTTCTCCACGAAGGTCAATCGCTGACGCTCGACGAGGCCGTCACCCACACCAAAATCCAACTGGCCAGCTACAAGGCGCCCAGCTACCTGGCAGTCGTCGACAGCCTGCCCCGAAACCACATGGGCAAAGTGCTCAAGAACGACCTCCGCAAAACCCACGGAGAAGCCAGAAACGGCCGAGCGGTTAATCGCCCGCAGCCGAGCCGCATCAGATCCGATCTCGGCGCTCCAGAATCACTAGACTGATCTCGCATCGAGTCCCGTGCGCTGGAGCGTGCTGGGAGCCTCCACATACACGGTCCAGCGCTGGGGCTCGCAGCGATTGGAGTCGATGATGCGCTCTTCCATGTTTGCCCCGAGCTGGGTTCGCAGAAACGGTGCGGCGGGTGTCGCCGTGATTGTCCTCGCAGCCGCCGGGGCGGCGGTCCTCGCCTGCAGCGGCGATGCAGACGAACAACAACAGGCCATGGCCGACCACGACCAGCAGCAGATGCAGGCCATGGACGACCACGACCAGCAGCAGATGCAGGCGATGGATGGTCAGCAGCAGGCCATGGACGGTCACGACCAGCACACCGCTGCGGCCGGCACAGTGCACCCTCAGCCAGACGGGACGACCCGCGTCGATGTCACGCTGGCGGAGTGGTCCATCAGCCCGGCCAATATCATGGTCGAGGCCGGGCGCATCTACTTCTACGTGGACAATGATGGGCCGGACCACCCACATGAGTTCGTGATCATCCGCATCGGCGACACGTCCATCGCGGACATTCCAGTCGTCGACGGCATGGTGCCCGAGGATGAAGTCGACTTCATCGACGAGATCGAAGAGTTCGAGGTCGAATCCGCTGCCACGATTGTGGTCGACCTTGAGCCGGGCCGCTATCTCGTGCTCTGCAACATCGCCGAGACCGAGGACGGTGAGCCGCTCAACCACTACGAACTCGGCATGCGAGCGCTGCTCAACGTGAGCTAGCCGCGAACTCCGAGGGCGCAAACCGCCCTTCCCCCAAAAAACGTGCGAGAATGCGGCCACGCTATCTCGTTGGTTGGGGGTGCTGTGGTGCGCGCATCGGCTGAGTCCAGACGCCGGGCTGGGACGAGCTCGGGGACCAAGCGCGTCTCGGCGCTGGCGATTCCGGCCTGGTTGCCGCTCGGTGGGCTGGCCCTCGTCTCTGGCGCCGAGACCGTCCGCGTCACTGGCGCGCACCGCGAGCTGTTCTTCAACATCGACCACTTCTGGGTGCTCTACATGCTGCTCCCATTCGTGATCGGGATCATCATCTACGGTCTCGTCCGCCGCTCTCGAGTCTGGCGCCTGGGCAAGCCCAACTTCGCATTCGACGACCTGCCTCGACGCTTGGCTCGCGTGCTCAAGGGTGGCGCCGGCACCGAGCGCGTGCTCAGCGATCCGTACTCGGGCGTGATGCACCTCTGCATCATGACCTCGATGATCGTGCTCTTTCTGGTCACCGCCTTGCTCGCGATCGACGATTACATCCCGGTTGACATCCTCGTCGGCCCGCGTTACCTCGGCTACTCGCTCGTCGCCGACATCTTTGGCCTGGTCGGGATCGTCGGTGTCGGCATGGCGATCGCCCATCGCTGGGTCCGGCCGCGCACCGCCTGGCTGCCGACCTGGGAGGACTGGCTGATCGTCGGCGGCCTCGGCGCGCTGTTGATCACCGGATTCCTGGTCGAGGGACTGCGTATCCACACCTCCGAGATCGACACCAACCCCGAGTGGTCCTATTGGTCGCCGGTCGGCTACGTCGTCGCCTTGATGTTCTCCGGCGTGAAGATCTCCGCTGCACTCGACATCCACGCCACCTTCTGGTGGATCCACATGATCGGCGCGCTCTCCTGGATCACGCTGCTCGGTTACTCGAAGCTCAATCACCTCGTCCTCGCCCCAGCCAACGCCTTCCTCAAGCGCACGACCGCGCCGGGCAAACTCGACATGATCGAGAACATTGAAGAGCAGG
>DAOUHS010000092.1:0-14287 GCA_034428415.1 Dehalococcoidia bacterium | reverse complement strand
ATCTGAGAGAATCGCACCATGGTCACCGAAACTCGACCCACCACGCCCGTCGGCGTTACCCACCCGCTCGACCCTCTGACGCCCGACGAAATCGCGGCGGCCTCCCAGATCGCCGCTTCGCACGAGCCCCGCGATGGCTGGCGATTCCCGCTGGTCGCTCTGGATGAGCCTTCCAAGGACTCCGTCCGCTCCTTCTCCGACGGCGACCCGATTGCTCGCCGGGCTCTGGTCGTCATGATGGACGTTCAGTCCGGCGACGCTGTCGAGTGCGTGGTCGATCTTGGTTCGGGATCTGTGGCCCGCTGGACTTCTCTGGATGGACATCAGCCGTTTCCGCTTGCGGAAGAGTTTGGCCGGGCGATGGAGGCGGTCCGCACCGACTCCCGCTGGCTGGCGGCGATGAAGTCCCGCGGCTTCACCGACGAGCAGATCGAGCTGATCCAGATCGACCCCTGGCCGGGCGGAAACTTTGGCACCGCCTGGGAGAACGATCACCGCACGCTCAAGGCGATCTCCTACCTGCGCGACTCTGAGGAATCGAATGGATATGGCCGGCCGATCGAGCACGTGATGGCGGTCGTCGACCTGATCGAGAACCGCGTGCTGGACGTGATCGACGAGCCGGGTCCGCCTGCTCCCGACTCGGCGCTTGACTATCGCTACAACGACATCGCGCCGCGGGAGGACCTCAAGGCGCTCGACATCGTGCAGCCCGATGGCGTCTCGTTCACGCTCGACGGGCATCTGCTGTCCTGGCAGAAGTGGCAGATGCGCGTCTCGCTGCATCCGCGCGAGGGTCTGGTCCTGCATCAGATCGCCTACAACGACAACGGCGAGTTGCGGCCGATCTGCTACCGCGCCTCGATGACCGAGATGGTTGTGCCCTACGGCGACGCGTCGCCGACGCAGTACTTCAAGAACGCGTTTGACTCAGGTGAGGTCGGCGGGCTGGGCCGGCTGACCAATTCGCTGGAGCTGGGCTGCGACTGCCTCGGCGAAATCGTTTACTTGGACGGCCACGTCTCCAACGAGTTTGGCGGCTCGCGGACGATCAACAACGCGGTCTGCATCCACGAGGAAGACTTCGGCATCAACTGGAAGCACACCCGAATCGAAGACGATGTCCCGGTCTCGGAAGTGCGCCGCACACGCAGACTGGTCGTCTCGGCGATCGCCACGGTCGGCAACTATGACTACGGCTTCTACTGGAGTTTCTACCCCGACGGCTCATGGGAGCAGGAAGTCAAGGCGACCGGGATCGTGCAGACGATCGCCGCCGATCCGGACGACCCGCAGATCACGCGCCACATGATCGCGCCCGGTCTGGCTGCGCCGATCCACCAGCACTTCCTCTGTTTCCGCATGGATATGGAAGTCGACGGCGGGACCAACACGGTCTACGAGGTTGACACCGTTCCGCTGCCTGCTGGTCCGGAGAATCCGTATCACAACGCGTTTACGGCCGTCGCGAGGCCGCTGATCAACGAATCGGACGGCGAGGGTGTGGCCAACTCGGCTTCAGCGCGCCACTGGCGGATCGCGAACACCAACAAGGTCAACCACGTCGGTCATGCACCGGCATACCTGTTGGTCCCCGGTGAAACCGTGTCGATGATGGCTGGACCGGAATCGGCCGTTCACGGACGCGCCGGGTTCACGCAGAAGCAACTCTGGGTGACGCCGTACGACGAATCGCAGATGTACGCGGCCGGCGACTACCCGAACCAGAGCCAGCCCGGACAGGGGATTCCCGCCTGGGTCGCCGCCGACCGCGAGATCGCCGATGAGGACCTCGTGCTCTGGTACACGGTCGGAATGAACCACATCGTGGTACCCGAGGACTGGCCGGTAGCCCCGGTGCATCGCAGCGGATTCAAGCTGCGACCGTCCGGCTTCTTCAGCCACAATCCGGCGCTTGACCTGCCAGCCGCCGACCACTGTGCGCACGACATGGACCACGAGGGCCACGACCACTCCAACCACGTCGGTCACAACGGTCACAGCTAGGGGTATCCCCGAGACACGCGACGTCGACCACCGAATCAGGCATAGTGGAGGTAGTGGCCTCTGGCGGGGCGCCTGATTGTGAGGGTCGTGAATGGTTACGGGTACGCCGGTCATGAGCGGGCTTGAGGTCTTCGAGGAGTTGGAGTCGGATGTCCGTTCCTACGTGCGCGCTTGGCCGGCTGTCTGGTCGCGGGCGCACCGAGCGACGCTGTGGGACGAAGACGGTCGGGAATACCTCGATTTTTTTTCCGGCGCCGGCGGCCTGAACTACGGACACAATCCTGATGAAATGATCGCGGCGCTGACTCGTTACCTGCAGTCGCAAGGCATCATCCATTCGCTCGATATGGCGACGACGGCCAAGCGCGATTTCCTGCGTCGCTTCGACGAGGTCATCCTTAAGCCGCGCGGGATGTCCTACAAGGTGATGTTCCCCGGCCCGACCGGAACGAACGCAGTCGAAGCGTCGCTCAAACTGGCCCGCAAGGTCACTGGTCGGCAGGACATCGTCTCGTTCACCAACGCGTTTCACGGGATGACGCTGGGCGCGCTAGCGCTCAGCGGCAACGTCGCCAAGCGCGAGTCGGCGGGGATCCCGTTGGAGCACCAACGCACGGCGCCGTTTGACGGCGAACTTGGCGCCGGTGTGGACACGGTCTCCATGCTCGATGCGATGCTGGCCGGCGACGGCGCATCCGTTGCTGCCGTGATCGTCGAGACGGTCCAGGGCGAAGGCGGCTTGCACACTGCCGACTTCGGTTGGCTCCAGCGAATGTCCGAGTGCTGTAAGCGGCACGAGGTGTTGCTGATCGTCGACGACATCCAGGCCGGCTGTGGCCGCACCGGATCGTTTTTTTCCTTTGAGCCGGCCGATATCCAGCCCGATCTGATCTGCCTGTCCAAGTCAATCTCGGGCAGCGGCCTGCCGATGTCCTTGACATTGATTCGTCCCGACCTCGACATCTGGTCGCCAGGAGAGCACAACGGCACGTTCCGGGGCAACAATGCGGCGTTCGTCACGGCGACCGTGGCGCTGAACTGGTGGGTCGATGAATCGCTCTCGGAGCAAGTGCGGCGAAAGTCCGAGATCATCCGCTCGGAACTGATAGCCATCGCCGACGAGCACGAAACACTGCGCGCCACGATTCGCGGGAGGGGATTCCTCCAGGGTCTGCACACACCGATCAATGGCTTGGCATCGAAGATCTGCGCAAACGCATTTGAACGCGGCCTGTTGATGGAGACCTCCGGGGGCGCAGCCTCGGACGTGGTCAAGTTGATGCCGCCGCTGACAATCGGGGACGCTGACCTCGAACGCGGCCTGTCGATCCTGCGCGCCAGCGTTGAAGCGGCTGCGCCCTAGGCGGGTTCGAGCGTTAGCTTGCCCTCGCTGTTGGCGGCGATGTCGTCCCACTCGATATAGAGCGGGAAGTACTCCATCTCGAGCCACTTGTGGATGTGGTCGTTGTAGTGCGAACTGTCGGGACGACCTGAGTTGCCCGGCGGCAGCACGATCCGCGCGCCATTGAGGTTGGAGAGATCGAAGATCTGGCGATAGCTGACCCCGTGATCGGCCGGCTTGTTGATCAATCCAGAGGCGTTGTTGGGGGTGTTACCATCGCCGCCTTTGGCGAAATCGCCGACGTTGAACCGCGCCGCCCGCTCCGAATTGCGGCCGAGGTTGTGTCTCCAGGTGACCGGATGAACATCGCCGTACTTCCACTGGCTGCGATCTTCGCCATGACGTTCGCTGAGCACGGATGCGGTTGTCGCCAACGCCTCGCCGATGGCGGCGTCCCATGACTGACCGTCCGCCAGGACGAGCGAGTTATCGGCCTGGACCTGCTCGTGCAGGATGCGCATCTCCTCGTAGGAGCTCTGCGCGATCCTCGCGGGCGCATCGAAGTATGGCCGAACGGTCAACGCAATCAGTTGCTCACAGAACTCGTAGTAGACCATCGCAGCGGCGGAATCGACCGCCATGCGGCCGTCCCAGTTGGCCAGCAACGATTGCAGCTCTGAGGCCGTCCTGTTGCCGAGATTGGCCCGGCCGACTCGTTCAGCAACGAATCGAGCGTGCAGGCTGGTCTGGTCCGACTGCACCTCCGGCATGTCCTCGGCCGACCAGTCGTCGCGGCCCTGCAACAACTCCCGCAACCGGTCGGCGCGGTACGGCGTCTGGCTAAAGCTGAGGTAGTAGGGATAATCAGCGGTCGTGGTGCGGTTGTTGGCCGTAATGATCACGCCAGTCGCTGGATTCAAGTCTTGGGGCAGCTCGTCGGCGGGAATGTCGCCGTTCCACTCGTGTTCGCCGTCCCAGCCCTTGACGGGTGTCAGGTTGGCATCACGAACCGGTATGCGACCGGTGTACTGATAGCCGATGTCGCCTTGCTGGTCGGCGAAGCAGAAGTTGCCCGAGATCGAGTCGTATCGACGGAAACCCTGGCGCGCGTCGTGGATGTTGTCGGCCGTGAAGATCGTCAACATGCCGTCGAAGTCATGGCAAGGATTAGAGAGCGCGAACCGAGCGGCGAGGACCTCGTCATCCGTTCCCGGATCACCGTGCACGATTGGTCCGTGTCGTGTCGACCAGACCGTCTGCGTCACCGATTCCCCGTCGCGGATGTCGATCACTTCGTCGCGGCGTCGCAGCGGCTCCCGGCCACCGAACCACTGTGCCTCTGGGCCAGAGCCATTGCGCGAGATGCGCTCGCGGTAGACGTCCCAGCGGTCGCCCTGGGCGTGGGTCATCGTCCACGCGATTTGCGTGTTATGCCCGTAGTAGACCGGTCCCGGGTAGCCCGGGCTGCAGGGTCCCGCGACGCTGAACTCGGAGCACTGCATGTGCATCACGTACCACTGCGCCGGGACGCTGAACGCGAGGTGCGGATCGCCGACGACGAGCGGCTTGCCGCTAGCAGTGTGTGCGCCGTCGATCACCCAGCAGTTGGACCCGTCCAGGCCACCGCGACGGGTGCCGGGCTCTGATTCGAGGTCGGCCAACGCGTCCGCGAAGGCATGAGGGCGGGTGGTCCACGAAGCGCCGGCCGGAGCGATCAACGCAGCGTCGGCCGGTACGTCAGGGATCAACGCCTGTAGCGCCTTGCTGCCAAGTCGTGAGGCGACCTCGCCGTTGCCGATCTTGGTCGCCCAATGCACATTCGCAGAGACCATCTTGAGAATTGCCAGCGAGTCGATCGGCGACCACGGATGCATCTCGTGATCGAGCAACTCGAATTCCACCGGCGCCGGTCCAGCTTCGATGGCCGCGTTGATCCCATCGGCGTAGGCCTGCAGGATCATCCGCGCCTCGTCTGACTGCTCCTCCCACTCGCGGGCAGCGTCCCGGCCAAACCCGAGCGTGCGGTTCATCTTGTCGATCCGCAGCAGCCCTTTGTTCAGCAGCGACGCAGAGCGACCGTGAGCCATGTGCCGGTACAGCTCCAGCTGCCAGCCGCGGTCCTGCCCCAGGCAGAATCCCTGGGCGAAGAACGCATCATGGGCGGATCGCGCCTCTGCGTGAGGGACGCCCCAGCGGTCTCGCACGATCCGAACCGACTGCTCCAGGCCTGCAGCCCGCAACTCTCCGTCAATCTGGGGATGGGAAACCTGTCGCTTCATGCCAGCCGCTCCGGTGTCTGCTGTTTCGTTGGTCGCTTGAAATAGTAATCCCGCAGCGATTCGCCCCTGCGGTGATCAGACTTGCGGAGCTGCACGTGTTCGGCTTCAGAATGATGTAGGGACCCTGCTCAGCGTTATGCTCAATGGCAGTTTTCCTAGACCGTGTTTCCGTTGGGAGGCCCGATGAAGCAGCTGGGCAAATCGCACCTGATCAGCCTGACGATTGGATTAATCCTCGGAGCTTTCGCTCTGGGCGCCGTTCATGCTGCAACAAGCGCGACCGGCGAAGTTCGGATCGGTGTCAAACGACTCGACGACGGCCGCATCGAGGTCAAACTCCAGCAGCTCGAAGCAGAGACTTGGGTCGACCTCGACGCTCCGCCAGCACGGTTTCTGCCGCCGAGCGCGGAACCAGATGCGTGGCGGTACAGCTCGGCCATTGAGGTAGTCGTTACAGCCGAAGAGGAGCCTGCAGTCGTTCCCCGACAACCGGTCATGTGCGTCCATGGTCACGCCGAGCCGCAAGACGACCGATTCTGGCAGTGGACACTTGCCGCCGCCAATGTCGCTGGCTACCAGTACGGCGTTGACATCCGGCTATACGGCGCCCATGACAGTGACGCGCATATCAACGACATTCGCGACTGCCTCGCACACAACCCGATCACGATCGCCACGTCGTTGCCCTATGCCGAGGAACTACGGGACGTGTTGGCCGAGGCGACAGTCGCCGGTACCCAGGTCGTGACCTTCAACTCAGGCGCAGACGACGCACGCACCGTCGGTTCGCTGCTCCACATCGGACTCGATGACTTCGGTGGCGGGGTCCGCGCCGGCGACGAGTTCGACCAGCAGGGAGTCACAGGCACGCTGCTCTGCGTGGTTCACGACGATGACAACATCGGCCTGCACGACCGCTGTGATGGCATCGGGCAGAGCTACGACGGTGGTGACGTAGAGCGGATCTCCGTGGACCTGACGACCGCGGACGAGCTCGCTGCTGGGCACGCGGAACACGCGCAACCCGAACACCTCCAGATGCTGATTGCTGAGCGAATCGCGGATCGCGATGTCGGCGCCATCCTGACGCTTAACCACGACAGCGCTGTTGCCGCCATGACAGCGATCGATGAAGCGGAAGCCGACATCGCGCTGGCGAGCTTTGGGTTCAGCGACGCGCTGGCTGACGCTGTGCGCGACGGCCAGATGTTGTTTGTCGTCTGGGATCACCCAGTTGCGCAGGGCTACCTCGCCGTCTCCGGAATGGCGGTGGCTTACACCCTCGAACTGAGCCAGCTCAACGCCGACGTCTTCCTCAACGGCGCGAAGATTCTGATCGTGCCGACCCTCGCGGACAAAGAGCGGGCCGAAGAACTGCAGTCGATGTTCGCTGGACCGCCGCCCAGTCCAGCCGACCAGCGCGAGGACTCATCGGACGCCGACGCAACCCAGACGACCGCTGAGTAAGCAACGTGAGATACATCATCTACGGAGCGGGCGGCATCGGCGGGGGCATCGGCGCGCTGCTGCACCTCGCCGGCCGCGAGGTCGTGCTAATCGCTCGAGGGGCGCACCTTGATGCGATGCACGATCGTGGACTCCTCGTCCGCCGACCGGGTAGCGAACAGCGCGTGCCGCTCACGGCCGTCGGACATCCCTCAGAACTGTCGCTCGGCGAGGGCGACGTGATCATCCTGACTATGAAGGGTCAGGACACCGCGACTGCGCTGGATGACCTCGAGCGCTGCGCCGGACCGGAGATTCCCATCGTCTGCGGGCAAAACGGTGTCGCCAACGAACGGACCGTGGCGCGACGATTCCTGAACGTCTACGGCATGCTCGTAGTGATGCCGGCGACCTTCCTCGTTCCGGGTGAGATCGCATTGTTCGGTGCGCCCAAGCCGGGGCTGCTGGACAGCGGGCGCTATCCCCGCGGCGTGGACGAGACGATCACCGAGCTTTGCAATGACCTCGTGGCAGCCGACTTCAACGCCAAACCCGATCCAGATGTAATGAGACTCAAGTACGGAAAGCTGCTCGACAACCTGGGCAACGCCGTGGGCGCGCTTTGCGGCGAATCCGCACTGCGTACCGCGGCCGACGACGTGCGTGCGTTCATCGGGCGGATGCGCGAGGAGGCGATCGCCTGCTACCAAGCAGCCCGGATTGAATATGCGCCGAGGGCGGAAGTCGGAGAGCGGCGGGCAGCGACGTTCAGTGCCGGTGATATCCCCGGAGTCGAACGCGGTGGAAGCTCCACCTGGCAATCGTTCCGCCGAGGACGGCCGGCGATTGAGACCGACTGGCTGAACGGCGAGATCGTCTTGCTCGGCCTCGAGCACAACCTGCCCACTCCGGCCAATCGCGCGCTGCAGTTGATGGCGAAACGCGCCCTGCGCGCAGGCCTGCGCGACGGCGCCGTGCCGATCGAGGAAATCATCGCGCTCGAAGAGCAGCTCAGGGTTGCCTAAGCCGACGTCATCCTGCCAGCCCCTCGATCACGCGCGCGTTCGGAATCCGGCCCAGATCGTCGGCCTTGACACCGACCTTGAGCGAACGGCTGCCGCCGCCCAACCACATCACTTCGTCTCCGCTGATCCGCGAGTCGATCAGGATCGGAATCTCCGCCGGAAGGTCGAATGGCGTCACGCCGCCGGAGATCATGCCCGTGACCGCTTCGGTCTCCTCGAATGAAGCGAACGAGCACTTTCTCACGCCCATCGCCTTGCGCACTGTGCGATTCACGTCGAGTCGCGTGTTGGCCAGCGCGAGGCAAGCGGCGTATGTCTTCGGTTCTTTCTTCGAAGCCACCAGGATCGTGTTGACCGAGGCCTCGTATGGGATTCCGAAGACCTCGCAGAAGACGGCGGTGTCGGCCTGGTCGGGTTGGCAGGCGATGGTATCGAAATGAATCCCGAGCCCATCCAGATATCCTCGGACCCGAGCCTCGATTTCGTCGGGAACCGTCACTTGACCCTCCCGGTTTGTGCAAACAGCGTTACGAAGGGTTATATTACGCGAACGCGAATAGCCGTTGCCGCGGACTCGAGTCCGTAGGGACACGGTCGCAGCATATGAGGAGTGAATCATGACAGAGCGCAACTATTGGAAGCGGATGCAACGCAAGAAGCTGAGTCGTCGCACCTTGATGTCGGCTTCGGCTCGAGCAGGTGTTGGCGCGGCCGGCATCGCTCTGGTCGGATGTGGTGATGACGACGATGATGCGCAGCCGGCAGCGGCGCAGGTCCAGCAACAACAGCAGGCTCAACCGCAGCAGGCTGCTGCTCAGCAGCAGGCCCAGCAGGCGGCGGCTCAGCAGGCGACCACTCAGCAAGAGGTGGAGGAAGAAGAGGCTGTAGCGCTACTCCCTGGTCAGTTGACCGCCGAGGAAGAGGCGATGTCGATGACACCGGAGGAAGAGTGGCGACTGCGCTTCCACTGGTCGAAGCTGCAGAACCTGCCAGGACAGGCGGACGGCCCACGGTATGGCGGTGAGTGGACGCTGGCTCACTTGCCAGTGGCCAACTGGAACGTGGTCGGCCCGCAGGCCAACATCATGGCCGCGTTTGCGCCCATGTTTTACAGCCAGCTCGTCGTCTTCCCGATGGACGACTGGGCCAACGCCCACTACTACGAGCTCGAGGGCGATGTCGCTGCTGGCTGGGAAGTGCCCGACGAGACCACGGTGGTCTTCACGATCCACGACGGCGTCAAGTGGCAGGACAAGCCTCCGCTAGATGGACGCACCTTGACTGCTGAAGACGTGAAGATCGCCTACGACGCGCTGCGTGACGGCTCGTTCCTCGCGCACGAAGGGGAAGTTGACCCGGTGCCGGTGCAGGCCTCGTCCTACACGGCGGTCAAGGACATCGACTTCGATAACGCCTCGAACACTGTGCGCTTCAACCTGCTGGAACCGGCCGCATACCTGCTCAATAACATGATGAACCCGTTCCACGTGATCGCGGCCCCTGAGTTCATCACCAGCGACTACACCGTGTTGGACGACTGGCGCAATACGGTCGGCACCGGGCCATTCGTGCTTGATTTCGTTGAGCAGGGCGCAGAGTGGAAGGCGAGCAAGAACCCCACCTACTTCAAGAAGGACCCTCGCACTGGCAAGCAGCTGCCCTACCTCGACGCATTACACGGCCCGGACTTCGTCAACCAACGCGAGTCCGAGTGGGCTGCCTGGGAGTCGGGCGTCATTGACCGGATGACGATCCAGGACATCGCCGACTACGAGCGAATCATGGATACCCAGCCGGACTCGACCGTGCAAGTGTGCGCGCCGCCGCCGGGCTGGCAGCCGTATCTGTCATTCCACAACTTGGACGAAGCACCGTTCAACGACGTTCGGGTTCGGCAGGCGCTCGCTCTTGGTCTGAACCGCGAGGAGCAGAAGCTGGGCATCTACGACGGCCTCGCCGCTGCCGGCTACGGACAAAACTGGACTTTCTTCCGCGATGATGACTCGCCCTGGGGCTTCCGCGAGTGGCCGTGGACGCCCGCAGAGTTGGGTGAGTTCGGAGACTTCGACGCCGCCAAGGGTCGTCAGCTGCTCGACGCTGCGGGCTATAACGACGACAACCAACTCGAGTTCCAAGCCACGTTCCACTCTGTGGCAAACGTCTATCTGAACCTGTTCGAGCTCTGCCGTCAACAATGGAACAACAACCTGGGGATCAACGTCATCCACAATCAGGTTGACCTCGAGACGTGGTTGGGTCGGCTTGTCACGCGTGACTTCGAAGACTCATTGTTCACTTGGCTGATCGGCGCCGAAATGGACGCTGACGGTCTGGCCTACGGCAAGTTGCACTCCGAGAGTCCCGGCAACTTCTACGGCATTTCTGAGCCTGACGTTGACCAGTGGTGCCTAGAACAGCGCCAGGAGCTCGACATCGACAAGCGTTCGGAAATCCTCGAGAAGATCCGAGTCCGCGAACTCGAGAACATGTGGCGTATCTTTGCGGTCAATCCATACCGGATTGCGGCGCGTCGCGGCTACCTCTTCAACGAAATGGACACCTACAACGCCTGGAACCCGGGCTGGGGCGCCACCAACACAGAAAGGATCTGGGAGAACAATCCTGACTTCCCGCGTGCATAGTGGCGGCAGGATCCAGACGAAACGGTTCTTCAACCTGGAGCGTCGGGATCCTGTGACTGGCGCAGAAATACAAGCGAGAGGTATCAGTGCATGAGCGGCTACATCGTCCGTAGGCTAATCGGTGTCGTAGTCGTCGTCTTCTTGCTCTCGATCATCTCCTTCATGTTGGTCAACGCATTCCCCGGGAGCACGGCTGAGCGGCTTCTGTCGGAGAGCCCGCAAGGCGGTGCGATCACGCAAGAACTGATCGACCGCTTCAATCGTGAGTTGGGTCTCGACAGGCCAGTAGTCGAACGCTACGGAGAGTGGCTCTGGGCTGCGCTTCAGGGCGACCTCGGTAGGTCCTTTGCTACGTCCGAAAGCGTGCTCAATGAGATTAAAATTCGTTTACCGCGCAGTATCGAGCTCGTAATCCTCGCAAGCCTACTGGCGTTCCTGATCGCGATTCCGGTCGGAATCATCTCGGCTGTCAAGCAGAATTCACCAGCCGATTACGCGGGACGAATCTTCACGATCCTCGGGTTGGCTATCCCTAACTTTCTGTTGGCGATCCTTGTCGTCTCGTTCATCGCCAAGTGGATCGGTGTATCTCTAGCTACCCTGCCGTCTCCGTATGTTTGGGACGATCCAGTCACCAATCTCGAGGCGTTTCTTGCACCTTCACTGGTGCTCGCGGCCTCGCTGATGGCGACACTGATGCGAATGCAGCGCTCGCAGTTGCTCGAGGTCGTGCACGAGGATTACGTGCGCACAGCGCGGGCAAAAGGTCTGTCGGAGCGCGTGGTCGTGATGCGCCACGCACTGCGCAATTCGTTCATTCCAGTCTTGACGATTTTCGCCAACCAGTTCGCCTTCCTCATCTCAGGCGCCGTGATCGTGGAGTACATCTTCAGAATCAATGGCGTCGGAGCCCTATTGGTTACCTCGATTCGGCGCGCCGACTTCCCACTTGTTGTCGGCGTCGTTGTTGTGATCGGGTTTGGCGTCGTGCTCATCAATCTGATCGTCGACTTGAGTTACGCGACGATCGACCCGCGCATCCGCTACAGCTAGGAGAGAATCCTCATGGTTTCTGTTGCCGGTACCGCGGACGAGATCGCCGAGACCTTCCCGAGTCGTAGAGCGGATCGTATGCGCCGGTTGGCTCAGATGGCACGCCAGCGCCCGCTCGGAGCGTTCGGCGCCTTGATTATCTTCATCCTGATCGTCACCGCACTGTTCGGTCAGGACATCTCCGCATATGGGAACACCATTGTGCCGGGTTTTGCCCCGCACGCGGCCGAGAAAGTAGATCCGATCAACAAGCTGGCCGGTCCTACGTGGCCGAACCACATTGCAGGTACCGATGTCATTGGACGCGATCTGTTTAGCCGGATCATCTACGGCGCGCGCACAGCGATGATTATCGGGATCGCTGCCACTGGAATCGGGATCGCCATCGGCACGTTGATCGGAACGATCTCCGCCTATGTCGGCGGCTTCGGAGACATGTTCATCCAGAGGGTGTCTGACTCCATGCAGGCCCTGCCTCCGCTTGTCTTGATGATGGTGCTGGTCACAATGATGTCGCCCGGCATTGGGACGGTGGTGTTCGTCATTGTCATCTTCCTGATCCCTGGGACTCAACGTGTCATTCGAGGCACGGTCCTATCCATCAAGGAGTTCACGTACATCGAAGCGGCTCGCGCCGTCGGGGCAACCGCGCCTCGCATCGTCCTGCGGCACATTGTGCCCAACATTGTCGCGCCGATCATGGTGCTGGCGACGATTACGATCGGCGGCACCATCCTCGCCGAAGCTGCGTTGTCGTTCCTCGCGCTAGGCGCGAACTCGGCCGAAAACCCTACTTGGGGTTTCGTCCTCTATGAGGCTACGCAGCGTGGAAACCTGACTCGTTGGCCCTGGCTGGCGCTGACGCCTGGTGCCGCGATCACGCTGGTCGTGTTCGCCTTCAACGTCTTCGGAGATGCAATACGCGACATCCTTGACCCACGACTGCGCGGTACTAGCGCGGGCGCGTAGGCTCGGGAACCTTTTGGCGTCTGCCGTCGTTTGATCTATCGGAGGGCCCGAGAGGTCAGACGGTAGAACCTGTCACCCCGCCCGCCCACCGATGTCCACATGGGAGACATCGGACATCTCTCCGACTGGCCGCCCTCCAGCTGCCTGTGACGCGCCCCCGCCACCATCGAGTCAGACTCGACGGCGGGGGCGCTTCCTATTCCCGGACGCTACACGCCGATCTTGTTCAATAGCCGATTCGTATCGACCACGTGGCGAGTCAGGCCCAGCTTCTCGGGAGCGATGCCCATCGCCAGACCGAGCAGTTGCGGCACGTGCAAGATCGGCAGGTTGAGGTTGCGGTCGATCACCTTGGCCGCGTCGGGCTGCTGGGCGTCGAGGTTGAGGTGACAGAGCGGACACGGGGTGACCAACGCGTCGGCGCCCTTGGACTGCGCTTCGTCAAGATGAGTACCAGCCATCGTCAATGAGTTCTTCTTGTTCGTCGTCAGAATCGGGAAGCCGCAACACTTGGTCATGCCGTCATAGGTGACGGTCGTCGCGCCCAGGATCTCGATGAGATGCTCGAGGCTGTTGCGGCGAGTCGGATGCTCCTCGAAGTTGAGCGTCCGCTCAGGCCGGACGATGTAACAGCCGTAGAACGGACCCAGGTTTAATTCTTCCAGCGGGCGCCTGATCAGCGAGTTGATCTTGTCGATGCCGACATCTTCGAGCAGGATCCAAAGCAGGTGGCGAGGATCGGCGGAGCCGCGGTACTCGATGCCCTCAGGCGCGAGATGGTGGTTGATGCGGATGCGGTAGTCGACGTCGCGGAGTTTCTCGGCGGCGAGACGGTGGACGCCGACACAGGTCGAGCAGATGTCCATGAGCGGCAAGTCCATCTGCTCGGACATCGCCATCGTGCGGGCGTTGAGCACGTCCTGGAGGTATGGCTCACCATCAGAGATGATGCCTGCGCCAGTACAGGCCGCAGCCTCGAGCTCGACGAGGTCCATGCCGAGATGCTCGGCCACGGCGAGCGTGGAGGTGTACAGCTCCGGCGCTGCACCTCGCGCCACACAACCGGGCCAGAATGCGTACTTGCTCATGTTGGTCCGCTCTCCCGCTCGTGAGCCGTCGTCCCGCTCTGGTGGGTGGCTCGTTGGTTCTTGGCGATGGCTTAGTGTCCGCCGATGGCGGTCTCGAACTCGGCACCGAAAGCCTCGGCGTCGACATCGTGGTGGTGCTTTTCGGCTTCGACTTCTTCGAAGATCCGCTCGATCTGCTCTCGGCCTTCAGCGTTGGCGCCATGCCGCTGGGCGATGGTCAGGAGCTTGCGCGACTTGAGCAGCCGGATCGCACCTGGCGTGTAGTCCATCATCTCCTTGTGCGCCGAGAGGTTCCCGGTCAGCAGGCGTCCCAGGCCGACGGACTGGATGGGCAGCATCATCTCATCGAGGCGGCCGCGCTTGCGCACACCGCCCGCGAATCCCTTGTGGTGTCGTGCGCCGTGGTTGTTGGTGTGACCAGCCTCGATCGCGAGCG
>DAOUHS010000091.1:0-11013 GCA_034428415.1 Dehalococcoidia bacterium | reverse complement strand
TCTTGCTTCTGCGCGCGCGAGACGACCAGGTCGTAGTTGCAGTTCAGGCAATGTGTGACGACCCGGCGGGGGCGCCCGGTCTGGGGAGGGACGCCGACGTCGAGGGTATTGGAGCAGTTGGGGCAGCGGATATGCTTGGTCGCGATGTCGTCGGCAATGTCTTCATCCTATCGAGCCGCCAGCGCGGTTCGAGCTGGTCGGTTCGCGCTGGACGGCTCCCGCTGGTCGGTTCGCGCTGGACGGCTCCCGCTGGGGCGGTTTCGGCGTTATCGCTGAGCCAGGCGGATGACATACTCTGCCCTTATGAGTCACCAGTCCATGGAGCCTCGTGGAGCCCGCGAGTTTTCGAGTCCACAGATTCGGGTTCGGGGGGCCGGGGACTTCAGGCAATATTCCCGCCAACGGCTTCGCTTGCCGAACGAGCGCCCGCCGATGGGTCCCGGATTGAAACGGACGATTGGGGCGCTGCTGGCGCTGGCGATCGTGGGCGGGATTGGGGTTGGGGTGTATTTCGGGGTGACGCTTGTGCTGGAGGAAGAGGAGGCGCCGCCGGCGGCCGTGGAGGAGACGGTGGAGGCGGTCGAGGGCGACGGGTCGGAGGGAGAGGCAGCGGAATCCGCTCCCAGCGCGGAGGCTCAATCCGAAGAATCGGGCGGCGCGGGACCGGCCGCCGAAGAGGTTGCCGCCGTTCCCGCTGAACAGGCGTCCGTGGAGGAAGAAGGGGAGGAGGAGTTGTCCGCCGAGGAGGGCGATGGCAGCGAACCCGGCGCCGGTCAGCAAGAGGGATTGGAGGCGGAACCGAGCGCGGTCGCGATTTCGCTGATCGAGCCGACGGTATCGGAAGAGCCGGTGACGCCGGCACAGTTGGGCGGCGCGGAGATTGTCGCGGAACGGGCGACGGTGGAGCCGGTGCCGTCCGGGATTCCGCGTTCCCTGGCAGACGGCGCGGCCTACGATCCGAGCGAGGCGGCGACGGCGTTCACATCGCGCTGGCCGGTTGGGACGACGTTGCGGCTGACGCGATTGCCGGGGGCGACGGTGCTGAGCGACGAACAGCAGGCGGAGGTGGTGGGCACGGTGACAATGGTGGTCGTGCGCGGGAGCGAGTCGTCGAACAGCGATCTGCAGCTCAGTCCGGCGGCGTTCGATCAGATCGCGTTCTATGGCAGCGAACGGATCATCGCCGTCCATGTGGAGGTGACGGCGGCTCCGCCGAGGTGAGCGGGGGCCGCTGAGGTCGGTTGGGCGAGATAGCAGGGCGTCAGGAGCGGCGGCGGCGGCCGAAGGGCATGCGCAGCTCTTCGCCGTAGTTGAGGAAGTCCTTCTCGGCACCGCACTTGGAGCAGCGACCGTGCGAGATCTGCTGATTCGGACGGTCTATCTCCCAGGCATGGGAGCACTGCTCAGGCTCGGCCGGGTCGCCGGCTACCGTATGGCTCGCCGTCGCAGCGCGAGTGCGCGGCTTAGTTCTGCGCTCTACCAAGTTGTCCGCCCTGACCACGAGCATGCGTCGCGGGCATGCACAAGTGGGCAGAGCCTATGACAACCAGCACACAGTTACAACGCCGTAACATAACGGCGGCTGGTGAGCGGGGGCAGGTTGAGGGGGAGGTCAGGAGGTGCGCTCGTAGAGGGTGTGATATTTGTCGCCGCCGGAGATCGCTTGGCGAATGTCTTCACGGTCGAGCTCATAGAGTCGGCCGAGGGCGGCGCGGGCGTCGTCCTCGGCGGTGGGGTCGCCGGCGCAGCGTTCGAGAATGCGCTCGAAGAGCTCGGCTTCGACGAAGGAATCAACCCGACCGGCCCAGGGGAAGAAGACGAAGGACTCGGGGTCTTCGAAGCTGGGCCGGAGCTTGCGCAGTTCGCGGATCCGGTCCTGCGGGGATCGGACGGGCTCGACAACACGAACGTAGGGGCCATCGGAGTCGTTGCGACGGCCGTCGATGAGCAAGCGTTCCTGCAACCAACCGAAGCCGATGACCACCACGTCGGCTTCGCGCAGCGCGCGAAGGGTCTCTTCCAAGTCGAATCCCTCGTCAGCCATGAGCGCAGTATACGATCAGCTAGCGCTGGTTGACGAGAACACGGGTCGGAGGCGGTGGGTATGCTCGGACGGAGGCACCGTTGAGATGAAGCGATCGCCCAACGCCGTGCGCCCGCATCGCAGCGCCGAACAGGCCGAGGCGTTCCGAGCGCTGTTCCGCCAGCAGAGCGATCGGCTGTGGAACGCAGACAGCGACGTGGACTGGGCGGCGGGATCGGTGATACCGGAGGAGAAGCGGGCGGCCTGGCTGCGGATGATCAACGTGTTTCACGGGCTGGAGGTGATGGGTCTGGAGACGATCCAGGTGATGATGAGCGAGGCGACGCACCAGGTGCGGGATCCGTCGCTGAATCTGTATCTGGCCGCGCAATGCCAGGACGAGGCGCGGCATGTGTACGTGCTGGATCGCTATCTGACTGAGGTGGACGGGCACGGATACATCTCGAAGCCGGAGGCATTTCTGATCGAGCGATTTGGGGGGATGGCGTCGTGGGGCTTCTATCGGGTCGAGAACTGGCTGACGTCGACGCTGTTCAGCGAGAATTTTGCGGCATTGTTCCTGCAGCAGGCGATGGAGCTCGACGATGTCGATCCGCTAGCCAAGCAGATTTTCCGTCTGATCCTGCGCGACGAGGTGCGGCACGTGAACTTTCTGCACACGATCCTGCCTCGGCTGGTGGAGCGGCTGCCGAGCACGGGGCGATTTTACATCTGGCAGAGCCAGCTGTTGCTGGCGGGAGCGGTGGCGTTGGGCCTGCGGCGGATCAAGGGCGACGTGGCGGCGCTGGGGATTGACGTGGACGGCTACAAGGCGACGTTGCTGGATAACCTTGAGGTTCAGTTCAAGGATGCAGGTCTCGATTCGTTCCTGAAGATCGAGACGTATGCGAAGGTGATCAACGCGGCGACATGAGCTCTATTGATGGCCAGATCGACGATTGGCGGCGGCTGAGTTCGGAGATCATCGAGGATTTCAGGTTCTTCAAGCTGCGCAAGGACATCTCTCGCCATCCGACTTCTGGACGGGAGCATCGTTTCTTCATCTTCGAGTTTCCGGACTGGGTGAACATCATGCCGATCACGCCGGAGCGGGAGGTCGTGTTCGTGAATCAGTTCCGACATGGGACGCGGGAGCTGACGCTGGAGATTCCGGGCGGGATCGTGGACCCAGGCGAGTCGCCGAAGGAAGCGGCGATGCGTGAGATGTTCGAGGAATCCGGTTATCACTCATCCGACGCGATCGAGCTGGGCTGGGTGCATCCCAATCCGGCCCTGCAGGAGAATCGTTGTTGGTCGTTCCTGGCGGAGGATGTCACCCGGGTGGTGGATGATGAGCATGTGGTGGGGACGTCGAGCGAGGCGATCGAGGTATCGACGGTGCCGCTGGCGGAGATTCCGGGACTGGTGAACGACAAGCTGATCACGCACGCGTTGACGATCGCGGCGTTCGATCACTACTGGCGCTGCATCGGTCAGGTTTAGCTCTGGCGGGGCCCGGCTCAGCCGCGCAGGGAGTCTACGTCGAAGTCCTCCGGCAACGGGATGAAGAGGCTGTGACGGGGGCCTTCGATGTCGCGGGTGATGTGGCCGCGGCCGGTGACGTCGTCGGCGAGGAGGATGTCGCCGCCATGGAGTTGCAACTTGCTACCGTCGCCGACTTCGATCTCGACGGCGCCGCTCAGGGTGACGACGAATTGTCGGCGGGGGGCGTTGTGGAAGTCGAGCTCGCCGCCGACCGGTGTGGTGCGGAAGACGATTCCTTCGGCAGCGAACAGGTCGGAGAGGCTGCCGTAGCGGCTCTCGGTTAGTGCGATGTCAATGGACTCGAAGTGGGATTCGCCGTCGTCGCCGGTGTAGACGCGTGTGATTTGCATGGTGCTTGTTCCGTTCGTTGAGTTACTCGTCGAATGATCGGGCCCAGCGTTGAACGTCGAAGTCGTCGGGGAGGAAGACCATCAGACTGAGACGGGGGCCTTGCAAATCAGTTGTGAGGTGACCGGGGCCTTCGAGGTCTTCGGCGTAGCAGATCTGGCCGGGGCCGAAGCGTCGGGTCTCGCCGTTGGAGACTTCGGTCTGGACCGAACCTTGAATCACGATGATCATCGTCTTGGCTGAGGCATTGTGCCAATCGTTGACCAAGCCAGGCTGAGAAATGCGGAATGACATGTGATTGGGGCGCAGGTTGCGGGTGAAGGCTCCGACATCGAACTCCTTGAGCGCGATCTCAATGTCCTCGAAATGCGATGTGCGATCGTCGCCCTGGTAGATCCGCGTCATTTGCATGGCCAACCTCCTGCGCTGTCGATGTTAGCGCGAGTAGTGGAGCCGCCAGTAGTCGCCGAGTTCGGCGAGGGACTGGACGATCAGGTCGGGCTGGAGATCGTCGGGGATCGGTTCGTGGGCCCGCCGCACCCAGACGGTGGCGGCGCCGAGTTGCGATGCCGGCCTGATGTCGTGGGCGATGGATCCGGCGATGTGCAACTGCCGATCGGAGGAGATGCCGCGGGCCTCGTAGAGCGCGCGCCAATGGGCATGGTCGGGCTTGTAACTGCGCACATCCTCGGCGGTGATGAGCTGGTCGAAGTGTGTTCCCAGCTTGCGCAGACTGACGCCGAGGCTCGCTCTGGTGACATTGGAGAGGATGGCGAGCGGCTTGCCGACGGTTGCGAGTCTACGCAAGAATCCGCCGGCATCCGGGAATGCCGGCCAGTTGGCGATGGAATCGGCGAAGGACTGGGCGGATCCGGCGCTCAGTTCGACGCCGAACTCTGAGGCGGTTCGTTGGATAGAGATGGCGAGCACGCGGTCGTAGGGACGGTAGTGTTCGTGCTCGACTTGGAGTTCCACTTCGAGTCGCCTCGCGAGCAGGGCTTCGCGATCAACTCCGGCCAGTTCGGGGATTGCGTCGACGGCTGCCCAAGCGCCCATCTGCCAATCGATCAATGTGCCGTAACAGTCGAACGAAACGACCGCCGCGTCGCGCGGGTGCATCATGGCGTCCTCCCGGTCGGTCCCGATTGGGGACCGAAATGCACGATATCGTCGCCGTATCTCTGGTTCAGGTCTCGCACCGCGTCATCTACGACACGCTGACGCTCGCGCCGGGCGGTCGATTGCGGTGGTTGGGCCGCCGGTTGCCCGGACTGGTCGAAGAGGGAGAGCTGCGAGGCTCGCGGTCGGTGCTCGAGCCCGGAAACTCCAACGCCAACCAAGCGGAATCGACGCAGCGGGGAGAGCTGTTCGTTGAGCAACGAGAGGGCGGTGTGTTCGATGGTCTCACGGTCGGTGGTCGGGCTGGAAAGCGTGCGCTGACGGGTGAAGGTTGTGAAGTCGGACAAGCGGAGTTTGATCTGCACGGTGCGAGCGCGGTAGCCCTGCTCGACTAGGCGTCCGGCGACGCCGGCCGACTGCTCGGCGACGACGGCGCGCAGCTTTGTTGCTTCACCGATGTCCTCGGCAAACGTGGTCTCGGATGAGATGGACTTGGTTTCCTGATCGACGGAGACGTCGCGGTCGTCGATCCCGCGGGACAGTTGCCAGAACCACTCGCCGCGGGAGCCGAAACGGTCGATCAACCAGGGCAGCGGCCGTTGCGAGAGTTCGCCGATGGTCTCGATGCCGGCTGCGCGGAGGCGATTGGCCGTCTTCGGGCCAACGCCCCAGAGATCGGAGATCGGGAGCGGAGCGAGAAAGGCGGCTTCCTGGCCCGGGGAGACGATGGTCAGACCATCGGGCTTCTGCCGGTCGGAGGCGATTTTGGCGACCGACTTGCTGGTCGCGACACCGCAGGAGACGGTCAGCTCCGTCTCCCGTCTGACCCGATCGCGAATCCACTGGCCCAGTTCTGCCGGGGTTGCGCCGTCCTCGACGCGTTGGGTGACGTCGATGAAGGCTTCGTCGACGGATAACGGCTCGACCAAGGGCGAGACATCTCGGAGGATTGACATCACTTGAGAGGAGACCTCGCGATAGCGCGAGAATCGCGGTCTGACGATCTCAGCATGGGGACAAAGACGTACGGCTGTGCGCATCGGCATGGCCGAGCGACAGCCGAAGACCCGCGACTCGTACGAGGCTGCCGCCACGACGCCTCGGCTCTGCGGGGAACCTCCGACAAGCACCGGCTTGCCGCGCAGTTCGGGCCGATCGCGCTGCTCAACGGACGCGAAGAAGGCGTCCATGTCGGCGTGGATGATGTGCCGGATTGGGGCCGCTGCACTCACGCCACTACGCTATCAATTCGGCGGAGATCGACCGATGAGCCTTTTGGAACGATTGCCCTGGAGACGTTCTGCAGGCGGTGTGTCGGAGCACGCCGCAGAGCGTCTCTCAGAGGCGGAAGCGCTGCTGCGGGCGGGTGGAGCGGTCGGCGAGATTCGCCGGCGGGCCGGGCTCGCGAGGGGACATAACGATGTAGAACGGGCCTGGGCAGGGATTCTGGCCGGCGACCTCGAAGGGGCGCTGCGGCACGGATATGCCGCTGCCAGCCAGCGGCCATACGACGTCGACTCACGGATCGTCCACGGGACGGCGCGACTTGCGAGGAACGAGCTCGAATACGCGGAGCACGAGTTTGAGGCGGTGATCGAGGAGTTCGGCGCGGACTCGGACGCGATGGATGGCCGGAGAGCGGTGATCCTGGCCCGGAGTTTCGCTCCCCTTGACGAGGCGCCGGCGACCGAAGAGGACTGGTCAGCCGCGGCTACGTTGCTGACTACGTTGTGGCGGTTGGCCGGAGTTGTTGATGCCCGGATGGCAACACTCGAGGGTGGACATGCGAATGGCTTGGCTCTGATCCGACGGGCGCTGGCCGATGGGCAGGCGAGAGATTTGGAGGACGGCAATGGGTCTGTTTGACGGATTGAAGCGGAAGCTCTCAGCACTGAATGACGTGCGTGAAGCGACGCAAGCCGAAGCGGCGACCATGGCCGATGTGGCGACGGTTCGCCGGGCGCTCAGCAGTGAGGCGCTTCGGCTGGGACGGCGGGAGCGGATCTCGGTGACGATGCTGATGGAACACTCGGTGGAAGATCTGCGGCGGCTGGACCTGTTTCAGATCATCGGTCACCTAGACGCGGAAGGAGAGATTGCCAACGTCGAGCAGGATTCCTTCGGGAACCTCAAGTTTGATCTGGCCAGGATTCGAGATGAGGGCGATCGCGCTTGATGATCGCACTATGCGGGTTATGTTGGCTCCCGGGCGTTGTAGACGACATAACGGGGCAACTCGAGTCTTTCCGGGAGGCTAATCCGCGCGTTCGAAGACCAATTCGAACTCCATGATCCCGACATCGTCGATGGAGAAAACGCGGGCGGTGGTGGGCTTCTCGATGTTGTAATCGGCGAGGGCGATCTCGGTCGAACCGGCGACGACTACGAGGCCGTCCACATACTGGCCCTGCAGTTGGATGCTGACGGGATTCGTCACGCCGTGAAGATCGAGTGTGCCCTGGACGGTAACGCTGATCGCCTCTTCGCCCACGGGCAGCGCGTCGATCGGAATGGACTCAAGAAGCACGAAGGTGGCGAACGGATACGTGTCGCTTTCAATCCCTCGCGTGCGCAGGGCACCGTCGCGGAACGACTGGTCGCTCCTGAGTGTGCGCAGATCTGCCTCGATGGTGACCGTCGTGATCACGGCGCCGTCGAACTCGAGGGTGGCCACGATGCTGCTCGTGCGGCCGACGGCGGTGGTCGTACCGATGTCGGCAATCTCCTCGCCGATGCGATAGCCGACGAATGAAGTTCCGCGTTCGGAGATGGTCCAGGTGCCGGCCAGCTCGGGCAGCGTCGGCTCTTCAGGGGTCATCACCTGCTGCTGTTGTGAGTCCTGGGTTGCATCCTGCGTAGCCTGTTGCTGGGCCTGCTGTTGGGCCTGCTGCTGAGTTCGCTGTTGGGATTCTTGCTGGTCCTGTTGATCGTCGGCATCGCCCGCCTGCTGTTGCTGGTCCCGCTCTGCCTGTTGGCCAGCGTCCTGCGCCTGCGGCGCTCCCTGCTCCTCAGGTCCCGCCTGTGCCTGACCCACGCGCTGCTGCTGAGCGGAGGGTTGTTGCGACTGAGCCGAATCTTGTTGTTCCTGCTCGCGGATGGACTCGACGGCCGACTGCAGCGCGGCGGGCGGCGGCGGGCTGTCGAACACTCCGAGCTGCCAGAGGACGACCAACAGGACGGCGAGCAAGCCGCCGGCGAGAATCAAGCCGACGGCGAATAGTCGGCGCGGGCCCATACTCAGCAGTTGGTTCAACACGTCCGCCTCCTCAAGTTATGTCAAGACTAATCGTCCGAGAGCAGTGCGTCGACGAATGAGGTGGGGTCGAAGGGGGCGATGTCGCCGAGCTGTTCGCCGGTGCCGGCGAAACGCACGGGAATGCCGAGTTCCTCGGCAATGGCGAAAACGATGCCGCCCTTGCTGGTGCCGTCCAGCTTGGCCAGGCAGACGGCGGTCACACCGGTGGCCTGGGCGAACTGTCGGGCCTGACTGAGTCCGTTCTGACCGCTGGTTGCGTCGATCACGAGGAGCACCTCATGCGGCGCACCGGCATGCTTCGACTCGACCACGCGCCGGACCTTGCCGAGCTCGGCCATCAGATTGCGCTGTGTTTGCAGACGACCGGCGGTGTCGATCAATACGACATCGGCCTGTCTAGCGAGCGCTGACTCGATGGCATCGTAGGCGACGGCGCCAGGGTCGGAGCCTTGCTGGTGGGCGATGACCGGCGCGTCGATGCGCTCACCCCAGGTCTGGAGTTGCTCGATTGCGGCGGCGCGAAACGTGTCGGCCGCGGCGAGGATGACGGACTTGCCCTCTTCGCGGTAGGCGTGGGCGAGCTTGGCGATCGACGTGGTTTTGCCGGCCCCGTTGACACCGACGACTAGGACGACGTGCGGCGGCGCCGGTGAACCTCCGCCATTGCCTGCGTTCCACAGTGCGCCGCTGGTCTGGGGACGCTCCAAACCGCGGATCATGCGCCGGCGCAGCAATCCGCGAATGGCCGAAGCGTCTATGCCGGGGGACTGTTCTCGCAATTCCTCCACCCACTGGGCCGAGGTCGCGCCGCCGACGTCTCCGAGAATGAGGGTCTCCTCGAGTTCTTCCCAGAAGTCCTCGTCGACGCGGGAGCGTGTGAAGACGCGCTTGAGGGCTCCGAGTTGGCCGCGCCTGGTGTTGGCGACGCTGCGCTGATACTCCTCGCGAACCTCGCGTTGCTCCTGCGCCTCCACATCGTCCGGTTCTGTGTCGCGATCTCGACGCAGACGTCGGAAGAGCCTGACCATCAGTTGCCCGATCCATTGCCGAGCAGGCGTTCGGCGAGCCAGGCGGAGAGATCGTGCAAGCTCTGGCGGCCAATTTCGTGCTGCATCGGATATTCGCGATAGTCCAGGTTCATCCCCATTGCCTGGAGCCGATCTCGGGAGTTGCGACCGCGGTCGACTTCGACCAATGGGTCGTTGGCGCCATGCTGGACGAGGAGCGGCAGGTCGGGGGCGTCGACGTGGACGTCGTCGGCCGCCTCGTCGGAGAGCCAGGTTGAGAGCATGGCGGCGCCGCGCCAGCGTTGCGGCTCGCTGAGGGCCAGGCGATAGGCCAGCGAGCCGCCCTGGGAGAACCCCAGCAGCGCCAGACGCTCGCCGTCGACGTTGTAGCGCTCGCATGCCGCGTCGATGAATTCGGAGAGCGCGGCGGCGACGCGCTCCGGCTCGCCGTCAAGCGGGCGGTCGTTGGGGCCACGCTGCATCCAGGTGAACATCGGTCCGTAGGAGTGGGGCGCGGCTTCGAGCCGGAACTCCGCCTGGGGACAGATCACTTGTAGTTGGCCGTCGGCCAACATGGGGGCCAGGGGAGCGAGGTCCTGGCAGTGGGCGCCATGTCCGTGCAGGGCAATCAGTGTGGGATGCGGGCCCGGACCGGCGGGCGTCCAGACGGCATGTACGAAATCCATGGGCATCAGGTTAGGGCAGAGATCGCCCGGGCAAGTGATCGATTGGTTCGCACCGTGTCAAGCATCGTTCGCGGGAAGCTGGTCGAGGCGAACACTGAGCAAGCGACTGACGCCGGCTGCGCCCATGGTAACGCCGTAGATGCTGTCGGCCTGTTCGATGGTGCGCCGGTTGTGCGTGATGATCACGAACTGCGTCTTGGAGGCTCGCTCCTGGAGCGCGGTGACGAAGCGCTCGACGTTTGCTTCGTCGAGAGCGGCGTCGACCTCGTCGAGGATGCAGAACGGCGCCGGTCGCACTTCGAGCAGTGCGAACAGGAGTGCAATAGCGGTCAAGGCGCGCTCGCCGCCGGAGAGCAAGCCCAGGGCTGAGACGCGCTTTCCAGGTGGTTGCGCCTTGATGTCGACGCCGAGTCGCTGTGCGGGATCGCCCGAATCCGCTTCATCGTCGGCGGCGATCGTCTCCTCAGTCAGCACCAACTGTGCTTTGCCGCCCCGGAACATGAGCTGGAAGTATGGGCGAAAGGCCTCGTCCACTTGCCGGCACGTCTCGCGGAAGCGGCGATCGATCAGTTGCTCCAGGTCACGTTCGGCTTCACGAAGCGACGACTCGGTGCGTTCAAGGTCCGAAATCTGGGTCTCGATGCCCTGCCAGCGAGCTTGCTCCGCCTCGAACTCGTGAGCTGCGCCGGGATCGACGGGTCCCAGCCGCTGGAGTTTTGCTCTCGCCTTCATGACGGATGCCTGCAAGTCGGCGACGCTCGGAGCAGCGACGGCGACAGCGGTTTGCGCCCGACGGTTGGCGGACGAGACGCCATTGCCCGATCCATTTCCCACCCCGTTTCCGGCGCGATGACCGGCGCCATTGAGTTCAAACGTCGACTGCGTGTCTTGATGCAGGGCGTTGAGGTCGATCCCCTCGGCGGCGGCCTCGGCGGCGAGCCGGGCGCGCGCCGACTCGGCTTCGCGCAGCGCTGCGGCCGCTTCAATGGCGTGTCGCTCGGCGGTCAGTCGAACTTGTTGCAAGCGCTC
>DAOUHS010000090.1:0-2825 GCA_034428415.1 Dehalococcoidia bacterium | reverse complement strand
GTCGGCCATTCCGCGAATCGGGGCTTTGGCTGCGCCCGAGGAGATGTTGACGATCACGCCGCCCTGGCCCTGATCCAGCATGACCCGCGCGACGGCGCGGTTGGTCAGCATGACACCGGTCAGATTGACTGCCAATACTTTCTCCCAATACTCGACCGGCTTATGGATCACATGGCGATGGGAGCCGCCGAGCAGCGGCTCTCCTTCGGTGACCTCGCCCGACACATATCCGGCGTGTGGGATTCCGGCTGCGGCGATGCACAGGTCGAGCCGGCCGAAGTGGTCCAGCGCGGCCTGGGCCATCGCGTCGCAATCGGCCTCGCGGGTGACGTCGACGCCGACGTAGGTCGCCTGCCCGCCGGCCTCCTCGACTAATGCCACCGTTTCCGCGCCGCGATCGTCGTCGGGCAGGCCGGCGACGATGACAGAAGCGCCTTCTCGTCCGAGCCGAATCGAGGATTCGCGTCCCATGCCGCTCGCGCCGCCGGTGACGACGGCCACTTTGCCCGCGAATCGATCCAGTGACTCTGCTGGAGGCAGCGGCATGATTCAACTCCTCTAATGCGTTTCTTGGGTCAACCTTGCCGGGTCGCGGTCAAGATACCGGCTTGGATTACTCGTTACGCAGCGCCGCGATCGGGTCGACCACGGTCGCGCGCCAGGCCGGATAGATTCCGCTGAGCAGGCCGACTCCGGCCGACACGCCGAACGCGGCAGCGATCGACCAGGCCTGGATCACGGTGGTCATCTCCTGGTCGCCGAGCGAGCGGCCGTCGACCAACAGGGACGCGACTACACCGATCACGATCCCAATGATCCCGCCGAAGACGCTGAGCGCCAGCGCCTCGGTGACGAACTGATTGACGATGTCAGTCGCGGTCGCTCCCACAGCCCGGCGAATTCCGATCTCGCGTGTGCGCTCGGTGACTGAGACCAGCATGATGTTCATCACGCCTATGCCGCCGACGAGCAGCGAGATACCGCCAACGACGCCGAGCAAGATTGAGAGCGTGTTCGCGACTTCTGAAGCGGCATCGAGCAGATCGTCCTGACTCTCGATCGTGAAGTCCGGGTCGGTGCGGTTATGTCGGAAGAGGAGCAGATCGGTGACTTGCTGTTTGAGTTCTTCGGTGTCGGCGCCGGGCGTGGTCTGCACGTCGATCTGGGTGACGCGCAGGTCGCCGGTTGGGGTGTAGAGGAAACGGAAGCGATTGGCGAGACCGGTGAGGGGGACGAAGACCTGATCGTTGGCGTCGGCGGCTCCGCCAAGTTCTTGTAGGACTCCGATCACGGTGAATGCGAAGACCACTCGGCCAGCGAGGAATGACAAGCGAACTTCCTGCCCGATTGGATCGAGACCGGGGTAGAGGGTCTCGGCGACTCTCGAGCCGAGGACAGCGACGAAGCTGCCGGCATCATCGTGCTGCGGGGCGATGAATGATCCTGAGGCGATTTCCAGGTCGCGAACCTCGGCGTAGTTGGACGATGTAAACACAGACTCCGCGCCGACGTTGTTTGACCCGGCGATGGCTTGCGTCTCACCGGTGATGTGTGAGGTCACAGCCGAGATCGCGGGGTTTCCGTTTGCTGCGATCGCGGAGGCGTCGGCTTGAGTCAGGGTCGTGGTGATCAACGAGGCGGTACCGCCTTGCTGGGTCGTGGCAGCGGCGGCTGGTTCGATGAAGATCAGGTCGGTGCCCAGGCCTCGAATCTGGTCGCTGACGCCTTTCTGCGTTCCCTGTCCGACCGCGATCAGTGCGATCACCGAGCTCACTCCGATGACCAAGCCCAGCAGCGTCAGCAGGCTGCGGAGGCGATTGGCGATGATCGCGCGGACTGCGATCCGCAGGGCGTCGAGCACACTCATGTTGCCGGCTCGCTGCTTGTCTGCGTTGCTCGGTTCGAGTTGGTGATGTCCTCGATGATTTTGCCGTCGCGCATGCGGATGCTGCGGTGGGCGAAGGCTGCGACCTCCGGCTCGTGCGTGACGAGGATGATCGTCATGCCGTGTTGGTCGACCAGGTCGCTGAGCAAGGTCATCACTTCGTGGCCGGTCGCGGTATCAAGCGCTCCAGTTGGCTCATCGGCCAGGACGACGAGCGGGTCAACGACCAGCGACCGCGCGATGGCTACTCGTTGCTGTTCGCCGCCGGAGAGCTGGGTTGGTTTGTGACCGATTCGGTCGGCGAGGCCGACGCGGACCAGGGCTTCGGCGGCTCGTCGGCGACGGTCTCGGACTCCTTGGTAGATCAGGGGGAGCTCTACTTGCTCGAGGGCGTTCATGCGGGGGAGGAGCGAGTAGGACTGGAAGACGAACCCGAAGGCGGTACCGCGCAGGCGTGCTCGGGCGTGTTCGTTGAGGGCGGCGACGTTTTGGCCGGAGAGCAGGTATGCGCCTTCGTCGGGACGGTCGAGCAGTCCGATGATGTTCATCATAGTGCTCTTGCCTGAGCCTGATTGGCCCATGATGGCGACGAATTCTCCCCGCTCGAATTCCAGGCTGACGCCGTCCAGGGCGTGAATCTGGGATTCGCCCGCGGTGAAGGTCTTGCGAACGTCCTCGAGGCGGATCACTAGCGTCCTCCACCTCCTGGGCCGCCTCCGGGTCCACCGATGCCTCCGGCTGTGCCTCCTCCTGGTAGCTGGGTGGCGCTGTATGCGATGCCCTCGGAGTCGGCGCCGACGAGCACCGTCGCGCCATCCTGGAGCCCTTCGAGGATTTCGACGTTGGTGCCGTCGGTCTCGCCGATCTGCACTGCGAGACGTTCCCAACCGCCGTCCTCGGTCGGAATGGCGACGTAGTATGCGCCCTCGATTTGTCGCAC
>DAOUHS010000089.1:0-4922 GCA_034428415.1 Dehalococcoidia bacterium | reverse complement strand
CACGAACGGCCGGATCGAAGACCTCCGCGCTGCCGCCGACGCCATCGGCGACGGCCGCGTTGCCGAGGGCGTCAACGCGATGGTCGTTCCAGGCTCGGGTTTAGTGAAGGTCATGGCCGAGCAAGAAGGCCTGGCCGATCGCTTCCGCGATGCCGGTTTCGAATGGCGCGACGCCGGCTGCTCGATGTGCCTGGGCATGAACCCCGACATCCTCAGCCCCCAAGAGCGCTGCGCCTCAACCAGCAACCGAAACTTCGAGGGCCGGCAAGGCCCCGGAGGTCGCACCCACCTGGTCAGCCCAGCGATGGCAGCAGCAGCCGCCGTCGCAGGTCACTTCGTCGACGTGCGCAGCCTCTAACAGCGGCTGCTAGCGCCAGAGCGCAAGTTCTTCTTCTCGCTCCGCAGTGACGGTTCTGACATCGGGTCCGAAGACCATCGTGTACGGCCGATCGGCCCGATATTGCGGCCAGCCGGGGAGCGCATTGGTGCTCGGGCTGCCGGACCGGGCAAAGCTGGTCCAGGCATCCATCATGAAGCCGCTGAGCTGATCAACCTGCGGATCGTCGCCGACGAAGTCCCGCATCAGGTCGTTCGTTCCCCAGATCAGCGGGACGTCGAGCGCGTGCGGCGCGCCCAGCCGACCCTCAAACATCGGCGATTGCTGCTCAACCAGATAGGAGAACGTACCGCCCGGTGCACCCGCGTGAGTGTCGAGCAGACGGCGAGTCGATCCGCGGTACTGACGGTCGGTCATGACCGCGTTGTAGACCGCGAGCGGGTCAGTCGCTTCACCCCGCTGAATGCGCAGCGTTCGATACGTCTCAAAGCACTCGCCCGCGCGATCATTGCCACCGACCAGGGGCGCCAGCAACTCCAGCGCCCGCTCCTCGCTCAGATCCGTTAGACCCGTCATCGCCGTCAGGAGCGTGCACTCGTTGCGCATCGTCCCCGCCAGCAGATCGACATTGGCGCAGCGACCATTCCGGACCGCATCAACCGGGACAGCGTCGAGGAACTCGTCTTCAATGACCGCATTGAAGATTCCATGCAGGCCGCCGGCGGGATTGCTCGCGGGATCAGCCGCCGCCAGCGCAATCTGAGCGCTCAATAGGTCGTCGGTCGGCAGGCGACGCAACTCGTCCGCCGAATGCTGTTCGAGTCCAAGCTCTTTGTAGTAGAACGGCAACATCTCCTGGGCCGAATCGCGCGAATGCAGCCGATCGGCTGCGCCGCTCTGGATGATCGCGTGATGAAAGAGGCCTTCAGCAAGGGGAGAAGCGAGCAGAATCCCGACCGCAATCCCGCCGGCCGATTCGCCGAAGATCGTCACGTTGGACGGGTCCCCGCCGAAGGCTGCAATCTCGTCCTGCACCCACTGCAGCGCGGCAACCATGTCGTGGAAGCCGAAGTTACCCTCGGCCTCGTCGCCCACGGCGAGCACCGGGTCGGGCAGATAGCCGAGCGCCCCGAGCCGATAGTTGATCGTGACGATCACCACGTCGCCTCGAGATGAGAGCGGCGCGCCGTTGTAGGCAGGTGATGAACCGGATCCGCTGAACAGTCCGCCGCCGTGGATCCAGACCATGACAGGTCGCTGGCCATCGTCAAGTCCCGGCGTCCACACGTTGAGATAGAGGCAGTCTTCCGACATCGCCTCCTGACTATGGCCCATGATCCCCGCAAAGGGCCCGGCCGCCGGCCGCGGCGGCTGGACGGAGATCGGTCCGAACTCAAGGGCTTCGCGAACACCGTCCCAGGGCTCCACCGGCTGCGGCCGACGCCAGCGCAACTCGCCGACAGGCGGCTGAGCGTACGGCACACCGCGAAAGACGTGAATGCCGTCCTCGACTTGTCCTCTGAGCGCTCCTTGACGAGTCTGAACCGTCGTCGGAATCGTCGCCATGTCACTTCCCCATCGAGGCTATTCGAACCTACTCGAGCAGGTCGGACGACCAGATCTCGCGTTCGGTCTCGCGATCTGCGCGCAGCGTCTTCACGTCCGGACCGAGCACCATGGTGTAGCGCTGGTCGGCGCGGTATTGGGGCCAGCCAGGAAGCGCATTCGTGCTCGGGTTGCCGTCGCGGGCGAAGCTGATCCAGGCGTCCATGGCAAAGCCGGAGAGCTGATCGGTCTGCGGATCCTCACCAATGAAGGGTCGCATCTGGTCGCCCGTTCCCCAGACAAAGGGGATGTCGATCGCGTGCGGCGCGCGCAGTCGACCATCCATGGCCGGCGACTGCTGGTTGAACAGGTACGCGTACGTCTTGCCCGAGCCCTCGAGCGCGCTGTGCGCGTCGAGCAGGCGGTCCGAGGGAATGCGGAACACGTAGTCGGTCATGACCGAGTCGTAGACCGTCAGCGGATCGGAGGCGGCGCCGCGAGCGGCACGTGCGTCGCGGTAGTGGTCGTACAGTTGGTTCGCCGTATCGGCGTTGCCTGCGGTGATGGCCAGCGCCCCGCGAGCACTGGTTTCGTCCATTTCGTTGACACCCTGCAGGGCAGCCAGCAACGTCCACTCATCCTCAATCGTGCCGCAGAGCACATCAACATCTTTGCTCAGACCGCTGCGCACGGCCTCGATCGGCAACGTCTCGAGGAAACCGCCCTCGACGACAGGAGAAAAAGCCATCAAGAAGCGGCCGGTCAGTGCATTGGTCTCCGGATCCGCCATCAGCGCATTTTGGGCGTCGAGCATGTCCTGCGCTGGGATGCTGCGCAGTGCTCCCGCGTCCTCAGGGCTGACCTCGAGCACGGCGCAGTAGCGTCGGCAGACTTCCTCGGCGATATCGGTCGGCAGCGAGTGATGGCCAGCGCCCGACTGTGGAATTGCGCGCTGGAACAGGCCTTCGGCCTCAGGGGAACCGAGCAGGACGCCCACGCTCATGCCGCCGGCAGACTCACCGAAGATGGTGACATTGTTGGGGTCGCCGCCGAAGGCGCTGATGTGATCGCGTACCCACTGCAGCGCCGCCACCTGATCGCGCATGCCGTAGTTGCCGCTGTGCGGGTCGTCGCCGTCAGTCAGAGCCTGGTTGTATAGGTAACCCAGTGCGCCGAGCCGGTAGTTGATCGTGACCACCACGACATCGCCCCGACGAGCCAGATGCTGGCCGTCGTAGATCGGCGTCGCGCCGGAGCCGCCGGTGAATCCACCGCCGTGGATCCAGAACATCACAGGCCGCTTGGCGTCGTCCATCCCCGGAGTCCAAATGTTGAGGCTGAGGCAGTCCTCGTCGACAGGCATCTCCCAAGCGCCAAGCAACTCCAGCCCGGGCATGAAGGATTGCATGGAGCCCGGTCCAACCTCGTTGGCGACCTTGACGCCATCCCACGGCTCGGGCGGTCGTGGCGCGCGGAATCGGAGCTCGCCCACAGGCGGAGCGGCGAATTGGATGCCGCGAAAGACGTGAAGATCGTCCTCGGTCTGTCCTTGGAGTTGGCCGTACTTCGTATTGACGATGGGAGGCATGGGCTGGTCCCTTCAGGACGTGATTCGGATTGGCGATAGCCTGCGCAAGCACGCTGGCACTGGCAGGCTGGCAGTCATGATAAGGCGGGGCGACATGGCAATCGGACAGATCGGGCTGGGTCTGGACTTCTCACTGGGGATGACTTTCGAGGATCAGCAGACGCTTGCTCGAGAAGCGGCCGACTTGGGATACCAATCGCTCTGGACGCCCGAGGGCGCCGGCCTCGATTCGTTCCATCTCTGCACCACGCGTAACCAGGCAAGCGGGTTGGCGACCGGCATTGGCGTCTGTCCGGTTGCCTATCGCTCGCCGGTGGCGTTCGCAATGTCGGCCGGGACGGTCTCCGCCATGAGTGGCGGCAAGTTCTCGTTGGGCATCGGTTCCGGCGGCATCTATCGGGCTGACGCTCGCCAACAACTGGGATTACCACGCCGCTCAACGCTGGGCGTGATGCGGGAGTACACGGCGGCAGTCAAGGGATTGCTGGCCGGAGAGTCCGTGACCATTCAGGGTGAGTCGGTCCAATACGACGGCGTGCAGTTGGGGTTCCGGCCACCGCCGACCCCGGTCCTCGTCGGAGCATTGGGTCCGCAGATGATCCAGCTCGGGGCCGAAGTCGGCGACGGAGTAGTGCTCAACTGGTGCGATCCTGAGCGGGTCAGCTGGAGCCGAGACCGGCTGAACGAAGGCGCCGCCAAAGCAGGCAAGCGTCCCGAGGACGTGCAGTTGGTCGAATACATCCGCATCTGCGTCGATGAGGACGTGGAAACAGCGAGGATGTCGTACGCGAAGTCGATGCTTGGCTACGCGCTGGGACAGTCAGTACCCACAGAACGACTGCGAAAGTTCGCCTATCGAGCCCACTTCGAGCGCATGGGATTCACCGACGAACTGGCGTCGCTGGACGACATGAGGCGAAGCGGAGCATCGGCCGACGAGGTCGCGGCAGCGGCGTCAGAGGAGCTACTGACGAGGGTCGGCTACTACGGCAACGCCTCTGGAGCCAAAGCTGCATTCGAGGCCCTCGCCGACGGTCTCGACACGGCGATCGTGCGCGTCGTCGCGGCCAAACCTGGTCTCGAATCAGTCCGAGCCGTGATGCGGGCCTGCGCGCCAAACGCCTAGCCGCAGTTCAGACTCTCCGGACTCCGACTCTCCCGTTACCCCCACGCAAGGCTGCGTCCGCGGGTTCCCTTCGCCTCACCCTGAAGCAGAATCCTATACGATCAGAACATATGCACACACATGACAGGAGGTGTACTCCATGCTCCGAAGACATCCCGATTCCAACCAAGCCATTCCTGCTCTCACCTGGATCTGTCGAGAGGAAATCACTCTGAATCGAGCCGGGTCCAGACAAATCTGGACGAATCTGGACCCCTGAACGAACGATCCTCAGTGAATGACAGGAAATCCGTCGCAACCACCCGAAATTTTCGTCCGATATAGCC
>DAOUHS010000088.1:0-7148 GCA_034428415.1 Dehalococcoidia bacterium | reverse complement strand
GCGCTGGACAACTTCGGCCGGCTCGACCTGTGAATCGCCGCAGCCGGAATCTCACACGCCGGATATGTGTCGGGTGAGGTCACCGAGGGGGAGCCGCTGCTCGGCGGCTCCCATCGCCATGTGATCCATAAGCCGGTCGAGTATTGGGAGAAAGTACTGGCAGTCAACCTGACCGGTGTCATGCTGACCAACCGCGCCGTCGCGCGGGTCATGCTGGATCAAGGTCAGGGCGGCGCGATTGTCAACATCTCCTCGGGCGCAGCCAAAGCCCCGATTCGCGGAATGGCCGACTACTGCGTCTCCAAGACCGGCGTCTGGATGTTGACTCGTTGCGTCGCCCTCGAACTCGCTCCCTCGAGCATCCGGGTGAACACAGTCGCGCCGGGCCTGATCGACACACCAATGACACTCGCCGTCACCACCGACGAAGAACGCCGCCAGAGACGGATCGAGAGCATTCCGCTCAGCCGCCTCGGCGAGCCGTCGGACATCGCCGAGGCGGCGCTGTTCCTGCTCAGCGACCAGGCGAGCTACATCACCGGACAAATTCTCCATCCGGACGGCGGGGTATTCGTCGGGAGTTGAGGTTGGGCGCGATTTGCCCGGCTATCCGCAACTGATTCGAGGTTACCCTCAAGGCGAGGGAAGGCATCCGTGCTGACGCTAGCAATCCAACAGCTGCTGACGAAAAAGCTGCGCAGCGCCCTAACCGTGTTGGGCTTTGGCGTCTGTGTCAATCTCTACATCGTCGTGACCACCGTGATGCGCTTCATCACCGAAGACCTCGACCTGCAAGTCCAACGCTTTACTGGCATCCTCTTTGTGCAGTCACGCGGCCTGACCGGTCTCTCCGGGATCGAGTGGCCGCCGATCTCCTCCACCATCTCAATCTCAGAAGCCAACGCCGTGATCTCACGCCCTTCAGTGGACCGGGAGCGCTCAACGATGGTCTCGTTTGCAGGCCTCGCTCCGCCGCCCTATCCGACAGCCCCGCCCGAGGCGCTGCTAGTTGGAATCGAGGAAGGTAAGGAAGACGTCTTCCTCAATGGAGCCGCAGCGATCGCCGGACGCTGCAGTTTTCCTCAGCAAAACGGCGCCGACGCGGCGCCACCCGCAATTCTGGGAGTGCTCGCAGCGCGTCACTTTGCCCGGGTCGCCACAGCCACAACCGAAGTACCATCCCCAGTCGGTCCGATCGCCCTGGCGGCGCTGGGCAGCAAGATCTCGGTCCGTGGCACGGAGTTCGAGGTGCAGGGGATCATCGAACCGGAGACCAATCAGTTGCTACGCTCAGCCGTCCTGGTTCCGCTCGAGGAGGCGCAGTGCGTACTGCAAACGCCCGACTCAGTGACAGCGGTCTTGGTCTCCCCCAAACGAGCCTCGGATATCGACCCGCTGCAGGAGATGATCGAGTCGGAACACGAGGAGTTGATGGTGATTTCCGACCGTCAGTTGGCCGAAAACGCGCGCAAGTTGCTCGACCGCGTCAATCAGCTGTTCGACGTGGTTCGTTGGACATCGGTATCTGTCGCTGCCCTGCTGATCGCCATCGTGATGTTCGTCTCCGTGCTCGAACGGACCCGGGAACTAGGTACCTTGCGGGCGATCGGCGCACCGCGACGGTCGCTGTTGTCGTTGATTCTGTCGGAATCGGCAGGGTTTGCGATTGTCGGCTCAATGGTCGGCGTGCCGATGTCGCGAGTGGTGATCAGTAAGGCGCTTGGGCCGGATGCGGCCGGGCTGCGTTCGCGTGAGATCGAATACGGCGCGGCTGGGATCCTGAGTCTTTGCTCAATGGTCGCCGCCCTGATGCCGGCCTGGCGCGCGGTACAGGTCGATCCGATCATCGCCTTGCGCTACGAATAAGGACGTGCAATGACGGCCGTGCAGTCGTCCAGCCGGAACGATTTATCGGAGCGGTCGGCGCCGCTGCTCTCCGCCCGCAATCTCGAGCGCATCTACCGGCTCGGGCAGCAGACGATTCATGCCTTACGGCCGCTCGATCTCGATATCCACCAAGGCGACTTCATCGCAATCGCCGGACCGTCCGGATCGGGCAAATCGACGTTGCTGCAACTATTGGGACTGGTCGACTCGCCAACCGCCGGCGAAGTCCGGATTCGTGACCGACCGGCGCAGGATCTAGGCCGAGAGCAACGCGCCGCCCTACGTTTAGGCACGCTCGGGTTTGTCTTTCAGGCCTTCAACCTCCTCCAGATGTTGACCGCACGTCAGAACGTGGAGATCGCTCTCACTCTGGCTGGCTTCCCACGCCGCAAGCGACGCAAACGGGCTGAAGAGCTACTGTCGGCCGTTGGCCTGGCCAGGCGCATGGAACACCGACCGCTGCAACTGTCCGGTGGCGAGCGTCAGCGAGTGGCGATCGCGCGCGCGCTCGCCAACGATCCTGACGTGATCCTGGCGGACGAGCCAACCGGCAATCTCGACTCCCAAACCGGTCGTGAGATCGTGCAACTCCTGGAGAACCTCAACCGGGCCGGACAGACTATCGTCATGGTCACGCACAATCTCGAGATTGCCCGGCGCGCGACCAGGTTGTTCCTGATGCGCGACGGGCATATCGATGAAGTCGATCCCGGCGATCCGCACGCACTCGACTAGGCTTAGTCTGCGAACACTCTGGCACCCGAATTGTTGAGGGCGTACGGGAGGCTCTGTGGCCCAGCACGAGGACTCGGCAGTCGAAGTGCCCCCCGGCGCACCGGACTTCTGGCCGGAAGCGCTTCAGATCGTCAAAAGCGCTCCCATTGGCCTCCTGGCCACAACCGAGGGCCGACAACCGCATGTGCGGCCTGTCGCCCCGGCGTATGTGGGCCTTGAGGCCTATGTGCTCACCTCTGTTCGAACCCCTAAGTTGAGACAGATAAGAAGCAACGAACTGGTCGAAATCCTGCATTGGACGGTCGACTTCCGCCATCTCAACCTAGCCGGGGCAGCCGAGGTGACGGAAGATCCGGACGTCATTTCAGAAGTCGCTCCCCACTTTCCCTACGCCGTTGACGATTTCTTCGGCCCAGACATCCGCGCGCCGGCCTTGATCAAGATCGCGCTCAGGCGAGTGTCGATCACCACCTTCAACGACATCATCGCGAACAAACAGCCTCGAATCTGGCGGGCCCCGACCTAACGCCCTCCAGGCGGACTGTGCAGGACGAGGAGAGAATTGCACCATGCGCATCGCACTGATCGGACAGGCGCCGTTCGGCGCAGCGGTCTTCGAGCGACTGGTCGAAGATGGACACGAGATCGTCGGCGTCTTCACCCCGCCGGAGCGCGAAGGCGGGCGCCCTGATCCGCTCGCCCAGGCAGCCCGCGACGCCAACATCACGCTGGTCCAACCACGTCGCTGGCAGCGCCGTGGCGTCGTCGACGAGGAGGTCATCGCGCAATATGAGGCCACCAATCCCGACCTCAACGTGATGGCCTTCGTTACGCAGATCATCCCCTCTCGCGTGCTGGATTTCCCTCCCCGCAAGACGATCCAATACCACCCTTCAATCTTGCCCAGGCATCGCGGCCGCTCCGCAATCAACCACTCGATCCTCCAGGGCGACACGATGACCGGCGTGACCATTTTCTGGGTCGACGAGGGCATCGACACCGGACCGATCCTGCTCCAGCGTTCTTGCCCGATCGGCACCGACGCAACGCTCAACGAGGTCTACCGCGAGTACCTGTTCCCGCTGGGCGTCGAGACGATGTCGGAAGCAGTCAAGCTCGTCCAAGCCGGCCAGGCTCCGCGTCACGTCCAGAACGAAGACGACATGACCTACGAAGGTCCCTGGGAGGGCGACATCGCGCGGATCGACTGGTCCCACGACGCCCGGACCGTGCACAACTTCATCCGCGGCTCCGACCGAGCGCCTGGCGCCTGGAGCGAGATCGGCGGACAGCCAGTCACCCTGCTCGGTTCGACCCGTTCCGACCACTCGGGCGGCTCAGCCGGTGAAGTCGCCGCCATCGACGGCAACGGCATGACCATCGTCTGCGGCGACGGCGAATCGCTCTGCGTCAGCACCCTGGCCGTCGGCCGCGACCGCCAACCTGCCCAGGACTGGGCCTCGGCCAATGGGGTCGAGGTCGGCGCGCTATTCGAGGCGGCCCCCTCCGACTGACTCGCTGGTCTGCTGTGTAGCCCAGGACACTGAGCGTAGGCCGTCAGACGAACGCATGTCCGGATACGATGGTCTGAGAAACCTCAGCCGAATGGTGACCGCAACAATGAATCTCACCGACACCGCAGATCACGGCAACCAAATGGTCCTGAATCCATTCGGCCACAATCGAACAGGCCCGAACAGATCCGAACACAGCCGAACAGATCCCTTCGGACAAACCTAGAAAACGCTGAAAGAACCTGAAAGCAAAAGTTCACGATCTCCCCTAAAGCACTGGAGAACGTGGCCGAGGGAGGCCCGAAACCAAAGTGCGCTGAAACCTGAAAGGTCGAAAAATCTTGTTCGCCCCGAACAGGCGCTAGGTCATATCCTGAACGCGCTTGCCCGAGTCGACTAGCGGCGCGAAGCGGGTCTTGCTCAGCGGATCGTTGCGCGACGCCTTGTCCCACGCCGCGTCGACCATCTTCGCGTACTTGGGATGCATCTCGCGCATCTTCGTGTTCTCGTCCTTGATGAACGCCGACCGCGCGATCAGCCGCTCCACCTGCCCATCCGACTCGCACGCCTCACACGCAGGTGCCGGCGCGTCCATCTTCCGCGTGAAATGCTCCCACTCGTTGCCACAAGATCGGCAGGCATATTCATAGATCGGCATATCTGGCTCCTGGCAACGATGACGAGCGATTCGATCGGTCTCTCACGATGGTACGATCTCGACGTAACGAGCGCACCTGACCTGCAATAGATGGAGGCGATTCGTGTACGGATTGCGCACGATGTTCCTCGTGGTCCTCATGGCTGGCCTGATGATGGTTGTCGGCTTGGCCGTGGCCGGAGAAATCGGGCTCATCATCATGGCCGTGATCGCCCTCGGCATCAACATCTACAGCTACTACAACTCCCACTCCATGGTCCCCAAGATGATGGGCGGACAACTGGTCACCGCCGCCGAGGCCCCCGATCTCTACCGCATCGTCGAGCGAGCCGCCTGCCAGGCCAAGATGCCATTCAAACAGGAACTCCTCTCCCAGTTCACGGAGGAGCACCTCGAAGCCCGCTGCACCGGACATTGCCGGTCCGGCGACTGCCCCCGCCACATCCCTTCCGTCTACGTAATCGACACCCCAATTCCCAACGCCTTCGCCACTGGCCGACACCCCAAGCACTCCGCAGTCGCCGCCACGACCGGCGTGATGGGACTCCTCACCCAGCGCGAACTCGCCGGCGTCATGGCCCACGAGCTCGCCCACGTCACCAACCGCGACACCCTCTGGTCGACCATCGTCGCCTCCATGGCGATGGTCATCTCATTCATCGGCATGCTCGCCCAATGGAGCCTGTTCATGATGTTCCTCTTCGGCGGCATGGGCGGCCGGGACGATAACGGCGGCGGCGCCGGACACCTCGCCGGCGCGCTGATCGTGGCAATCCTCGCGCCGTTCGTCGCCATGCTGATCCAGATGGCGGTCAGCCGTCAGCGAGAACTCAAGGCCGACGACACCGGCTCCCGTCGCTGCGGCGACCCCGAGGCCCTGGCCTACGCCCTAATCAAGCTCGAGCAAGGCGTGCGCACCCCTGAGTCGCGCTTCGCCGCCGAGGAGATGAAGACCGCCGAGGCCGCCAACCACATGTTCATCGTCAACCCACTCGCCGGCGGAGCCGGAAAGTTCTTCTCCACCCACCCACCAACCGAACAGCGAGTCGAGCGCCTTCGCAAAATCGGAGAAGAAATCGGCCGCCCATTCTGACGGCTAGGGACTTGTGCACTCAGGCAAGACCTCAATCGCGTTCATTGAGGTCATCGCGAAGCAACTCAATCTCTGACCTGAGTGACTTGAGCTCGTCCAGAATCTGCTGTTGCGCTCGATCGTCGCCCTCGATGAACCAGGCAGCGACGTTGGCTGTAAGCAAGCCAAAGACACCGATCCCGACAATCATCAGCAGCGATCCGATTACGCGGCCAAGCACGGTCTCAGGCACGACGTCTCCGTACCCCACTGTGGTGATGGTTGCCAATGCCCACCACAGCGCTGTGCCCCAATCTCCGATCTGTCCGCCGTCGTTCTGTTCGACGAGCGCAACGGCGACGGTTGCTACGGCAATCGCTGCGAGGGCAGCGATCAAGGAACCGCCGATCGCTCGCCTCTTGAGAATCTCGGCGATCCGCGGCACAAGAAGCGCGAGCCTGAGGAGCCGCAACGGTCGGAACACCGGCACTACCACGATCAGCACTTCGACCCAATGGGCAATCAAGAATCGCCGTCGGTCTTCTGCCAGCCACACCCTCACGCACAGATCCACGGCGAAGATCGCCCAGATGATCAAGTCGCCAATAAGAAACCAGCGCTCAACGGACTCAGAAAGCTCGCTGACGTATGGCCCGACGATCAACGGCACCATTGCCGCGGCGAGGGCCAATAGGAATGGGTCGGTGCGCTTCTCCCTGTTGCCGCGCAGCTCGTCGTCCCTAGCAGACCTTCGTAGTCGATCAAGCTGTCGCTTGATCCATCCGCGTGACTCGGTCACCGAATACTGGCCTTCATCTCTTCCCACGCCGAGCGGGCATCCTCAACCGACCCTTCATCTTCGATCGTCGAGATGTCGCCCGGGTCGGTGTCAAGCGTGACCGCCTTGAGCACGCGGCGCATGATCTTGCCCGAGCGCGTCTTCGGCAGCGCATCGACGAAGTTCAGCTCGCCAATCACCGCCACCGGGCCAAGCTCGCCGCGGATGGTCTGCAAAATCTCGGTCTTCAGCTCTTCGCCTGGTTCGAAGCCGGCCTTGAGCACAACGAAGGCAGAGATCACCTCACCGCGCAGCTCGTCGGGCCGCCCCGTAACTCCCGCCTCAGCCGCACCGGGATGGCGAAGAATGGCCGACTCGACCTCAATCGTCCCGATCCGGTGAGCCGCGATCTTAATGATCTCGTCGGCCCGACCCGAGAACCAGACATAGCCGTCCTCGTCAACCGAGGTCGCGTCGCCGGTGAAGTACACCTGGCGCCCGGGG
>DAOUHS010000087.1:0-13855 GCA_034428415.1 Dehalococcoidia bacterium | reverse complement strand
CGCCCACGACGCCCGGGAGACCCAACTCACCGCCCTGGCCCGCGAGATCCGCCGCACCGTCCGCGAGGTCCAACACCGCGCCGAACAGCGCGTCGACGAGCCCGACCTGCCCGAGCTCCTCGAGCAGGACGAGGCCGCCCTCGAGACCCCGGCCTCGCAAAACCTGACAAAACACACCCCGGAATCACTCAACACCACTCACCCCAACGAGACGATCTCCAGTCCAGAGCGGGAGATCGTCTCCGCCGAGGCCGAACAGGAAAAAATTCCCCCCGAACCCGCTCAACCCGCCGCATCGCCCACCATGCAAGACGTGCTCAACGAAGCCGTCCAGCTCTTCCCCCAGCTCAAAGGCCGGTCGGAGCGGCAAATCCTCGACTTCCTCGACCAATTCACCAGCGCAGGAGCCGACCAACCGGAAGACCCAACCCCCATCTACGCCGACGCCGCCGGCTAACGGCCAAACACCGTCGTTCTCGCCCCAATCCACGCGTCAACCACGCCGAACGGATGTAACCATTGCTACGAAAGTCAACCTCACGCTGATCATCACGCTGTCGCCTAGTGACCAACTCGGCTCCCGATACTACAGTGCAGGAATACCGATCCCCGGCCCTGGCTTCAGCCTGCGGACCTCAGAAAGTGCGGGATAATGAGCGACTACGACCAGCGCGCCATCGAGATGCATCGTGAATGGGGCGGCAAGGTCGACTACGCGTCGAAGGTGACCGTCGAAAATCACGACGACCTCTCCGTCGTCTATACCCCCGGCGTCGCCGCGCCCTGCCTCGAAATCGCGCGCGACCCCTCCCTCGCTCGCGTTATGACCGGCGTCGGCAACCTCGTCGCCGTCATCACCGATGGATCCGCCGTCCTCGGACTCGGAGACATCGGACCCCAGGCTGCCTTGCCCGTCATGGAAGGCAAGTGCGTCCTCTTCCGCAACTTCGCAGGCGTCGATGCGATCCCGATCGCACTCGCCGTCCGAGAGGTCGACGACATCGTTGCCGCAATCGAGGCGATTGCGCCCTCCCTGGGCGGGATCAACCTCGAAGATATCTCCGCCCCCCGCTGCTTTGAGATTGAGCAGCGATTGCACCATTCGCTCGATATCCCCGTCATGCACGACGACCAGCACGGCACCGCGGTCGTCGCCCTCGCCGGCGTGATCAACGCCCTGCGCCTCACCAATCGCGATTTCAAGGACATCCGCACCGTCATCCTCGGCGCCGGCGCAAGCGGCATCGCCTGCGGCGCCATCCTCCGCGAAATGGGCTGCGAGGACATCTCCCTGATCGACTCCAAGGGCCTGCTCACCACCGATCGCGAAGACCTCAACCCCTGGAAGCGGGGCGCCGCCGAGTGGTGCGAGCATCGCAACAACCCCGACGGCAGCATCCCCCAGACCTCCCAGGTGATGCGCGGCGCCGACCTCTTCCTCGGCCTCGCCGGTCCCGGACTCGTCACGGTCTCCGACGTCGCCTCGATGAACGACAACGCCATGGTCTTCGCCATGGCCAACCCGACCCCCGAGATCATGCCCGACGAAGCGGCCGAAGCCGGCGCCGCGATCGTTGCCACCGGCCGCTCCGACTTCGCCAACCAAATCAACAACGCCCTCGGCTTCCCTGGCATGTTCCGCGGTCTGCTCGACGGTGGCATCCCCAAAATCGAGGACTCCCACAAGATCGCCGCCGCCCAGGCCATCGCCGACTTCGTCGAGCAACCGACGCCCGACCGCATCGTCCCGAGCATCTTCGAGGAAGGCCTCGCCTACAAGGTCGCCGACGCCGTCCAGGCCGCTAGCTAGTGCTCCTCCGGCCGTCCGTAGACTTCCAGCGCCTGAGCTAACGCCGCGCGCACGCCGAGCAGCGGCGCGTAACCCAGCGTCACCCGCGCCCGCGAGTCATCGATCAAGTGCGGACGACCGGTGAGCGACGTATAGGAGCCCACGTCCTCCGGCTCCGGCAATACCCAGCCCGACAGGCGCAGGGCGTCCAGACCCCGAGCCAGGAAGTACGGCGCGCTCCAGAATCGAGCCTCAATCCCGCGAAGCTCACACGCCTCCACAGCCAGTTCGCGCCAGCTGGTATGCGCCGACGCCACGTGAAACACCTGGTCCACCGCCTCCTCCGTCTGACTCAGCATCGCCCACACCGCTCGCCCAAGGTCCGCTCCAGCCAAAATCGACACCGGCGCATCACCGCCGCCGACCAGCGCCGCGCGCGGACGCGAGATCAAGTGCCGTATCACGCGCATCACCGTCCCGCCTCCTCCGCTGATTAACGGCGCCGGTCTCAGAATCGATAACGGCACGCGCCGCCGATACGTTCGCGCCACCCGCTCCGCCGCAACCCGGCTCTGCAGCGCCGCCCCGATCGGTCGCGCAACCCAACTCTCGGTCACCGGCCACGGTGGCAGCCGCCGACCGTACGTCTCGGTCGTCGAAACGAACACCACCTGCTCCAACGCTTGCTGCCGGCACGCGTCCAGCAGCGCGGTCGTGGTGTGCACATTCGCCTCCGTGTACACCGAACCGGAGTGGCCCGGATCGATCAGCGACGAAGCGTGAACCACATGGCTCACGCCCGCGACGACCGATTCCAGATCCGCTGCCGACTCGACATCCAGCGGTACCAGCTCGACATCATGCCGCCCCAATTCGCTCGCCACCGCAGCCCCAACCGCTTGGTCATAGCCCGTCAGTGCCACTCGCATCGTCGCCATCGTCCAGGTCCTCCATGAGCAAAGTGAGCAAAGACCGCTGCTAGCCTCGCCCTTGCGGCCAGAGGTGCATCAAAGCGTACGAGTTGGGATCGGGGAGGATCGAATGCCCGCCTTGCAACGACCAAACTGCGACATCTTCTACGAGGAAACCGGAACCGGCCCCGCCATCATCTTCGCCCATGGAGCCGGCGGCAATCACCTCTCCTGGTGGCAGCAGGTTCCAGTCTTCGCCAATGCATACCGCTGCGTAGCCTTCGATCATCGCGGTTGGGGACGCAGCATCGCAACCGGCGGTCCGGGACCGGCCGCATTCGTCGACGACCTGATCGCCCTAATGGATGAGTTGCAAATCGAAAGAGCCGCGCTCGTCGCACAGTCGATGGGCGGCTGGAGCTGTCTCGGCGCCGCCTTGCAGGTGCCGGAACGGGTCGCGGCGCTGGTCATGGCCGACACCATCGGCGGATTGATGACCGACGCCATCCGCGAACCTTGGGAAGCAGGACGCGCCCGCCTCCGCGGCGAGGGCCTGGAATCATTGGCCTACGACCGCAGCCTTCGACAACGAGACCCAGCGCTCGCCTTCCTCTACGAGGAAATCATGGCGCTCAACCCGCCTCGCGATCCTGCACTACTCGCTGCGCTGGACGGGCTGACGCCCGAGCCGGATGCCGTCGCCGAACTGCCCATGCCGATCCTCTGGGTCGTCGGCGGCAACGATCCGGTGATCCCGCCAGCCGCGATGCGAGCCGCACACGCGCACGTTCCCGGATCGGAGTACTACGAGATTCCCGCCACCGGCCACAGCGTCTACTTCGAACGCGCCGCCGAGTTCAACGGCCAACTCAGCCGGTTCCTGGTCGATGCCGGCTGGGGCTCTGGGCTCTAGTCGACCCGATTCAGGCCCGGCCTACCCAAGCGGCGACCACGTCAACTCTTGGGTCAGCTCGAGTGCGGCTAGCTGATAGTCAAGCGACGGATCCCAGAGCATGAAGCCCACGCCCCCCGCCGCTGCGGTCGCCTCGATCTGCGCCCGAACCTGCGCGGCTTGGTATGGCAAGCGACGGGCCTGGTAATCCTGGAAGTCCTGGAGCCACGGTCGGACCAGCGCGCTACCGTTGTCGATCGCCAAGTTAACCGTCGCTCGCACGTTCAACTCCACGACCGGCCCGGGGTGCGCCGGCGGGTACCCAAATCCGAACGAGCCTGCGTTCCATCCGCTCGGATAGACCATCGGGGAGATGTAGTCGAGATACTGAGAGAGTGCCTCAACCGACTGCCCGATCCCTTGATCGTTGCCCGCTGTCGAAACCACACCGAATGTGTCAAATGAGATGGCCAGGCCGGCAAGGTGCAGCGCCTCACTCGCCTCCTCGGCGAACCGCGTGATTGCCGCGACCCGTTCCGCTGCACCGTATTGCCTGCGCTCCAGTAGACCATTCTCGTACGGCAGGCGCACGTAGTCATACTGAATCTCGTCCACGTAGTCGGCAGCGGCAACGCCGATCTCAATGTTGTATCTGCGCGCCTCGGCGGAATATGCCGACGACCAGGTGGCGCCCATCGCGTCCAAGAACCGTCCGCCGCCCAGGTTGTGCAACGAGTGCTGTGGGAATGACCGCGGATAAGTGTTGTCGAGGAAGGTCACGATTCGGCCGATGCGGTAAACGCCTTTGCTGTCAAGTTCCTGCAGAAACCGGCCAACCGAGCTTCCCTCGCGTGATGCGTCAATCCGATTGACAGTCGGCGTGGCCGCGATCGAAAACACCTGTCCCAATTCGTCCTTGATGTCCACGACTACGGCGTTGATCAGATTCTGATCAACCAGATTGTGTACCCATTGCTGAACCGCCGGTTTACCGACCTCGCCGAAGGGAATGTATATCGCGCGGACGACGAGGGTTCGCAGGACGATCACCGATCGGTCGTAATAGATCGGTCGGCGGACGATGTCGTATCCGGGCTGCACGATCGACAGGGAACCGGTGCGCTGTTCTGCGGAGAATTCGAAGCGTCCGCTCGGGTCGGTGCTGACGAGCGCGCTCCCCGTGGAAACTCGAGCCTCGGAAGCCGGGCGCAGTCGCCCAGCCTCCCAGACATAGACTCGACCGCTGAGGGCCTGGGTGAATGTGCCCGCGGTGATGGCGATTGATGGTTCGCCAGCCGACTCATCTGCGTTGGGCTCATCAGCATCCACAACGCGTAGCGCCGCACCCGCTCCGAACGCCACCAGGGTCACTGCCGTGAGGAGCAACAATCTAAGGAGCTGGAAAGTCCGCAATGTGTCTGGAGCAAGCATCCGATGTGCCTATCCTCATTCGGATGGCGCCCCGACCGCCATTGCCACTTGACACGCTAGCGATTGCAGACATAATGCACAATCTCAACAGCGCCAGCGGGGTCGCGCAGGACGTGTCCAAACGAACCATTGAGGGCCTCAGCGAACGTCGTTGTCACCCGACTCGGCCGCCGACTTGAGGTTGCGCAGCCCTTGCGCTGCAGCAGCCTCGATCGGCCGGATGCCTCGTCCAAAGAGGAACACATTGCTGAGTCGCCAGCGCCACCCCAACGGCCGGATTCGGTCGCGAATCACGCAGCCATCGCCGCGCCGCTCGATCTCGTAGGCGTGCTGAACGCGGAACCCGAGACCCATACGAACCTCGACCAGCAGTTCATGTCCGCACGATTCCAAGAGCACAGCGGCCTGCCCCTCCTCTGCTCCCAGTTCCGCTTCCGCTCTCAACATTTCCCACACCAGATTCTGGGATGCGAGAATTTCGACAGGTTCAATCATTGTTCGACAACTCGTCGATCGCCCTGCCTACCTGCTGCAAATCGGCGCAGCGAATCACTGACGCCGGATAGTTGAGTTCCCGATTCCGAGGCCACTCGACCAGGGCGCACCTTACTCCGTTTCTCGCCAGCAGGGCCACTGTGGCCGCATCATCGTCGACATGCAGGTTTGCCGGGCGTTGTCTCAGGTACGCCTCCTTGTATCGAGCGCTGTTCAGATCTGAAGCATTCATCACCAGCTCCTCAATCAGATCGCCAAAGCCGTGTCGGAGCAGCCATGCCTGCGTTTGTCCTCGGCCACGCTCATGCCGTCCGGTCAGCACGATCACGCGTCCCCGCTCAGACGCGCGCCGAACGGCCTCCAGCGCGCCTGGGCGCGGCGGACGAAGCAGGTAACGAACCCGATACCAAGTCGCCGTGAGCAAGCGGTCGAACCTCGTGACCTCGCGAGCCGGAGACAATGCCGATCCGGCCTCCGGCTCGAGCCACACGTTGCGATTGATTGCCGGATTCCAGCCGCATGGCGGTTCGGCCAGGACTCCGTCGAAATCGAACGACCACAGGTTCGCCATCAGCGCTTCATGCCATGCCGTGCTCGCGGTACCAGGACATGGTTTGTCTCATCCCCTCCTCCAGCGGCGTCTTGGCCCGCCAGCCGGTGTCGTGGGTCAGGGAGGACGAGTCGCAGATCCATGAAGGTTGCCGCATCTCTATGACCCGGTTTCGGTCCAACATCGGCACGCCGTTGGTCAGCGCGGCCCAGTATTCCAGACAGCGAGCGAATCCATGAAACGCGGCAGCCGGTAGCGACGGGACCCACAAGCTCTTGCCCGCGGCCAGTCCGAGACAAGCAAGCAGATCGTTCCAGGTGAACGGGCCTTCGTCGCTACGCGGGTCGTACTGTGCGAGCTCCAGCGGTGCTGACTCAAGTACGGCGCTTACGGCGTCCGCGAGATCGGGACCGTAGACCAGGTCGATCAGATTGGAACCGTCGTCAAGCCGCACACAAAATCCGCGCCGGGCCATCCAAAAGAAGGCCTGCAATCCGGCATCCGCTGGCCCATAGACCACCGGAGGTCGAATGATGGCAATCGAGAACTGCCCTCGATGTCCCAGCAGCGCCTCTTCACCGGCTGCCTTTGAGCGGCCGTATGCGGAGATGGGATGGAGTCGGCTCTCGGGAGACTCGGGCACAAGACCGGGAGCTGGACCTCGGGCGGCGATCGACGAGACATAGACAAAGCGCTCGACTTCGGCATTGGCAGCAGCCTCGGCGAGTTGCCTGGTTCCCTCTCGGTTCGCGCGCATGAAATCACGATGGCTGATTGCGCGCAACACGGCCGCCGCATGCACAACGGCGTCCATCCCCTGGCAGGCCGGGTACAGCGTCTCGGGCCGACCTAGGTCACCCAACACTCGCTCGAGTGACAGGTCATCAACGAAAGAGGTGTCGCTAGTCGATCGGACGAGCAGCCGCAGTTCGTGACCCTGGGAAGCCAGCGCACGCGCAATATGGCCGCCGATGAAGCCGCTGCCGCCGGTCAGCAGGACTCGCACGACGGACTACTCGATCACGCCTTGGCGCCGTCCGGCCTCCGCGAACACCTGCAACGCCCGCTCAAGCTGTTCGTCGGTATGCGTGGCGATGTAGGAGGTTCGGAGGATTGCCTGTCCGCGAGGAACCGCCGGCGCGATGACCGCATTGGTATAGACTCCGTTGTTCAGCAGATCACGCCAGAACGCGGCCGTTCGCACCTCGTCGCCGACTCGAATCGGGATGATCGGCGTGGCCGAGTTGGCCACGTCGAAACCCAGCGCCGCTAGCTCTCCTCGCATCCGAGCACTGATCTCCTGTACCCGCTTGACTCGCCAGGGCTCCTCGTCGATCAGGCGCAAGGCCGCGAGCGCGGCGGCCGCCGAGGCCGGCGGCAGCGCGGCCGTGAACAACATAGGCCGCGAGAAGTGGCGAATGTACTCGATCACCATCCGCGGTCCTGCGCAAAAGCCGCCGACCGAAGCGAGGGTCTTGCTGAACGTGCCGATCGTGAGGTCGTCCGGCTCTTCCAGACCGAAATGCGAACGAGTACCGCGACCTCTCGGTCCGACCGTGCCGATCGCGTGCGCGTCATCGACCAACATCCGTGTATTGTGCCTGCGACACACCTCACGAAGCTCAGGCAGCGGTGCCAGGTCGCCGCCCATTGAATAGGCACCGTCGATAAGCACCAACCTCGGCTGTCGGGGATCGAGATTGGAGAGCACCCGCTCGAGGTGCTGCGGGTCGTTATGTTGGAATCTCGTGTACTTGCCGAGCGCCAGTCCGGCGGCGTCGTAAATCGAAGCATGAACGTCGCGATCGAGGACAGACACCCCGTGGCGGTCGATCAGGGCTGACACGGCTCCCAGGTTTGCCAGGTAGCCGGTCGAGAACACGATCGCGGTCTCCGCATCAAGGAAGTCCGCCAGCGCTTCCTCAAGCTCGAGGTGAATCGGGCTGGTGCCGTTGAGCAGGCGCGAGCCGGTCATCGACGGTCCGTAGCGCTCGAGCGCCTCATGTGCCGCCTGTAGAACCGCAGGATGACGGGTCAGACCCAGATAGTTATTCGACCCGAGCATGACAACGCGCTTGCCGTCAACCACAGCCTCGGGGCCTTCATTGAGCTCAATCGGTTGGAAAAATGGATATAGCCCGGCCGCTCGCGCCTGGTCGGCCAGTTGGAAGTGGGAGACTCGTTCGAAGATGTCAGCCGAGCCGACCTCGCGTTGGTGCCCGTCCATCTCCTCCATGCGCAGGCCGGCGGCCTCCGCTAACTCACTCGGCGACGACGTATCCGACTGCGTCTGCGTCATCGAGTGACACTCCCCCTCACGCCGATACTCCACACGCTGGCGAAGCTTGCCGTGCCGCGCCTTTCCCGCGAGTGTACGCGACTAGCGGCAACGGACTCGTATCCAAGTGGATCGACCTTGGGATAGAGTGACCATGTCGGCGCTTGGGCGGCGAGGCGATGACCACAATGCGACTCGAGATTAAGCCCGCCGCGGCATCCGCCGCCGCTGCCTTCCTGCTCCTACTGATCCTTGACCTCACCTGGCCGGGACACGGCCTCTGGCTGCTCGTCATCGGCATATTGCTTGCATTGTCCGCAGCAGGTCTGTGGTACTGGGATCGACTTGCAGCTGAGCACGGAGCCTACCCGCAACAACCACGAACTCCGTTCCTCGATGTCGGTGCGTATGGGCTGAGCGGGGCTCGGGTCCCAGCGCTCCGCAAGGCAAGGGTCGGCGTGCCGGTCGCAGCGGTTGTCGCGCCAGTCGCTGCCCTATCGATCCTACTCTTCATCGGTGGTTCGCTCGGTTCCAGTGAATCTGCAACCACGGAGGCAGTCACCGCGATTCAGCAGGATGTCACGGCAATAGATCGCAGCGGGGACAGCGAACTGCAGACCCCCCAAGTCCAACCGCCGACAGCACACCAGACACAGCAGGCGCAGACGTCAACAGCTGTCAACGCCCTGCGCTCCCCCAACACCGCGGTCACGGAGGAAGATTCGGCAAATGCCACTGCGCAGTCATCCAAACCGATCAAACCGATCGTCGTGGACGCTCCACAACCAGCCTCGGGCTCAGATCAAGATGCCGAAGTTGAGGAGGTCGATCCGAGAGCCCTCAGTGCGGTCGAGTACACCGTCGAGGAAGGCGACACGCTCTACGACATCGCCGAGCGGTACGGGTCGAGCGTCGAAGCGATCATGGGTCTGAACAAGCTCGACGCCTTCAGTTTCATTCATCCGGGCGATGTGCTGCTCATCCCTCAGGTCGACGTGCAGAACGAAAACCCGGGAGAGGAGTCTTAGCTGCCTCCGCGGCGACTCATCCGTGTAGTGCGACCGTTGTGAGTTGGGCCGCGCGAGCCTGCTCATCGGCGTGATACGAGCTACGGACCATCGGACCCGACTCCACATGCCGGAATCCGAGTGAGAGAGCCTCTTCACGGATGTCGTCGAATTCCTCCGGCGGCACGTATCGCGCGACCGGCAAGTGCCTATTGGACGGTCGCAGGTATTGACCCACGGTCAGCAGATCCACATTCGACCGGCGCAGATCCACCAGCAGCTCCGAGACCTCACTCCGCCCTTCGCCGAGTCCGAGCATGAATCCCGTCTTCGTCGGTAATCGGTGACTCCACTCCGAAGCGCGCTTCAGCAACTCGAGCGAGCGTTCGTAACGAGCCTGGAACCGAACCCTTGGATATAGCCGTTTGACAGTCTCCACATTGTGGTTCAGCACCGTCGGCCGCGCCGCGAGGACCGTTGCCAACGCCTGCCAGTTGCCGACGAAGTCGGGAATCAACACCTCGACCGCCGTTTCTGGATGTCGTCGTCGGATCAACTCGATGCACGAGGCGAAGATCTGTGCCCCGCCGTCGGGGACATCGTCGCGATTGACCGATGTAATCACGACGTATGAGAGATTGAGCCGGTCCACCGCTTCTACTAGACGTCGCGGTTCAGTCCAGTCGATCGGCGCCGGACGCCCAGAGGTCACAGCGCAGAATCCGCAGGCCCGCGTGCAGGTGTCGCCGAGGATCATGAACGTCGCCGTACCTCGATTGAAGCACTCCCCGATGTTCGGACAGTGCGCTTCCTGGCAGACGGTATGCAGCGTCTCGTCGCGTAGGAGCCGGACGACTTCGGTGTACCGCTGCCCGCCAGGGAACTTTGCTCGAATCCAGGACGGCTTACGTTCCGCGATCGTCGTCATGACGGACCTCCGAAAACACCCGCGTGTGAGAACTTCAATTCGAATACGTCGGCGAAGGCTCGCTTCAACGCCGGCATGCACTCCGCGACGGTGACGCCTTGTCCTGTCTCGACCGATAGCGACGTTGCCACGCCGCCCTCCACGCCGCAGGCGCGAATGTTGTCGAACCAGGACAGGTCAACGTTGCAGTTCATGGCCAGACCATGCCGCGACACGCCCGCCTGCACGCGAACGCCGATGCTCGCGAGCTTGCGATTGTCAATCCACACCCCCGGGCGGCCCCGCACCCGATCCGCCTCGACGCCGAACTGGGCCGCCGTGTCGATCGCGACCTGCTCAAGGCAGCGAACGTAGCGAGCAATGCCGATTCCGCGTTCGCGGATGCGGAGGATCGGCCAGACGACCAGTTGTCCAGGACCGTGGAACGTCACATCGCCGCCCCGATCCGTGTCAACTATCGGCGCCCCGAGCGGGGCCAGAACGTGCTCACGGCCGCCGCGACGACCCTGCGTATACACCGCTGGATGCTCCAGCAGGGCAACGACCTCAGGCAGCGACCCATGCGCTACCGATGCGGCGCGCTGGGCCTGCCAGACTAGGCCAGACTGGTACTCGATCGACCCGCAATGGGCGATCTGGATGAACTTCGAGCGCTCAAACCCAGGCTCGTCGCGCTCCAGAACGGCCCTGTGCAGGCGTCGAGACATAGTGTTCCCAGCTCGGTTTCCGTTTGTTTAACTCTATCGAGCAGCAGCGTCGGCGCCGGAAGCCCGCTTCCCGTTGACTAGACTGGAAAAACGATGACAACCTCCGAGTCCCCATGGCGGTCGACGTTGGCACGCGCGACGGACGCCGCTGGCGCGGATGATTGGCTGGAAACCAACGACTGGGTCGACTCCTTGCGGGACGTCGCGCGACGGCGTGGACCGGAGCGGGTCTCGCGCCTACTACAGACCTTGCAGATCGAGGCCCAGCGCTCCGGCATTCGCCTGCCGGTCACCTCGCAGACGCCCTACGTCAACACCATCCCAATCGAGAAGCAGCCTCCGTACCCCGGAGATCTCAACATCGAGCGCCGGATCAAGTCGATCATTCGTTGGAACGCCATGGCGATGGTGGTTGAAGCGAATCAGATCAATCACGGTATCGGCGGCCACATCTCGACCTACGCTTCAGCCGCCACGCTCTACGAAGTCGGATTCAACCATTTCTTCCGCGGCCAGGACCATCCCAGCGGCGGAGATCTGATCTACTTCCAAGGCCACTCGGCACCCGGAATCTACGCGCGAGGTTATGTCGAACGTCGCCTCTCTCCGGATCGACTGCACAAGTTCCGCCAGGAATTGTCCGGTGGGCTGCCTTCATATCCGCACCCATGGCTAATGGACGATTACTGGCAGTTTCCCACCGTCTCGATGGGACTCGGCCCGATCCAGGCGATCTACCAGGCTCGTTTCATTCGCTACCTCGAGAATCGAGACCTGCTCCCGCCGACCGACCGCAAGGTCTGGTGCTTTCTCGGCGACGGCGAGACCGACGAGCCGGAATCGCTCGGCTCAATCGCCCTCGCCTCGCGGGAGGAACTGGACAACCTGATCTTCGTCGTCAACTGCAACCTGCAGCGGCTCGACGGTCCGGTGCGCGGCAACGGCAAGATCATCCAGGAGCTGGAAGCCGTGTTCCGCGGCGCCGGCTGGAACGTGATCAAGGTGGTCTGGGGTTCGTACTGGGATCCCTTGCTGGCGCGCGACCGCCACGGGCTGCTGCGGCGGCGGATGGAGGAGGCGGTCGACGGCGAGTACCAGGCGTACAAGGCGAGCCAGGACGGCGGCTTCGTCCGCGAACACTTCTTCGGCAAGTACCCGGAACTCAAGGCGATGGTGGCCCACCTGACCGACGAGGACATATGGCGGCTCAACCGCGGGGGTCACGATCCGCACAAGATCTACGCCGCCTACGCGGCGGCCGTGAAGCACACGGGACAGCCGACGGTCATCCTGGCCAAGACGGTCAAGGGCTACGGCATGGGCGAGGCCGGTGAGGGGATGAACATCACCCACCAGCAAAAGAAGATGGGGCAGCGGGCGCTGATGGGTTTCCGCGACCGTCTCGACATTCCTGTGTCCGACGAGGAACTCGAGGAGACCCCCTTCTACCGGCCGCCGGACGACAGTCCGGAGATCCGCTATCTGAAGGAGCGTCGCGAGGCCCTGGGCGGCTACCTGCCGGCGCGGACGGTTTCCGCCACGTCGCTGGACGTGCCCGCACTCGACGCCTTCGACACCCTGCTGAGGTCGAGCCGCGGGCGCCAGTTCTCGACCACGATGGCTTTCGTGCGCCTGTTCACGCTGCTCACGCGGAATCCCGCGATCCGCAACCGCCTGGTGCCGATCGTCGCCGACGAGGCGCGCACCTTCGGCATGGAGGGCATGTTCAGGCAGCTCGGCATTTACGCTCCGACGGGCCAGCTCTACGAACCGGTCGACGCGCACAAGATCGCGCCCTACAAGGAGGCGAGGGACGGTCAGATCCTCCAGGAGGGGATCAACGAGGCGGGGTCGCTCTGCTCCTGGATGGCGGCGGGCACCTCGGCAGCCAACCACGGCTTCCACATGATCCCGTTCTTCATCTTCTACTCGATGTTCGGCTTCCAGCGCGTCGGCGACCTGATCTGGGCCGCGGCCGACATGCAGGCGCGGGGCTTCCTGATCGGCGGCACCTCGGGGCGGACGACGCTGAACGGCGAGGGACTGCAGCACCAGGACGGCCACAGCCACCTGGCCGCCTCGACGGTGCCGAACTGCGTCTCCTACGACCCGACCTACGCCTACGAACTCGCGGTCATCCTCCAGGACGGCCTGCGGCGGATGTACGCCGAGGAAGAGCCGGTCTTCTACTACCTGACGACGCTGAACGAGAACTACGAGCATTCCCGGATGCCGGCCGGCGCCGAAGAGGGCATCCGGCGCGGCTTGCACCGGATCCGGCCCGGCTCGCGCCACAAGAGGCGGGCCACGTTGCTGGCCTCCGGAGCGATCCTGCGCGAGGCGGAGGCCGCGGCCGAGATGCTGGAGGCGGACTGGAAGGTGTCGTCCGAGGTGTGGTCGGCGACCAGCTTCAACGAGCTGCGGCGCGATGGGCTGGAAGTCGAGCGCTGGAACCGCCTCCATCCGGGCGAGGAGAAGAGAGTGTCCTACGTCCGCCAGTGCCTGACCGGGCGCGGCGGCGTGACGGTCGCGGCGAGCGACTACATGAAGGTCTTCACCGACCAGATCCGCGCCTTCGTCCCCGGTCCATACCGAACGCTCGGCACCGACGGCTTCGGCCGCAGCGACACCCGCGAGCAGTTGCGCGCCTTCTTCGAGGTCGACCGCCGGCACATCGTGGTCGCAGCACTGGCCTCCCTGGCCGAGAACGGCGAGATCGATTCCGGGGCGCCGTCCAGGGCGATCTCCGCCTACGGCATCGACCCGAACTCACCGAACCCGGCCACCGCGTGAGCGAGACACTCTCCGTCGTCGTCCCCGACATCGGCGACTTCGACTCCGTCGATGTCGTCGAGGTCCTGGTGGGG
>DAOUHS010000086.1:0-5528 GCA_034428415.1 Dehalococcoidia bacterium | reverse complement strand
ACCAGGAAGATCACCGGCAGCATGACCAGCGCGTTCGGAGTGATTCCAAGCAGGGCAACGCCAAGACCAAAGGCGCAACTCATAATCAGCAGCACGCCGCCAGACCAGCGTGTCCCGACCACGCCCGCGACCGAGAGTCCAACGATGAAAGAACCAACACCCATCGGCCAGGTGACCAGGCCGAGGTTCCTCGACTCGATGTCGAAGACGTTCTCGAGCAAGCCCGGCAAGACGTTCTGGTAAGGACCGGCGGTCGCGGAGACGAGCAGCAGAGTTGCCAGCAGCACTCGCAGCCTGGGTTGTCGCCAGGCGTAGCGCAGACCCAGCAGCAACTCGCGAGTCACCGAACCGCGGGGAACATTGCGCGGGCTACCCGGCGGCATCAGGTAGAGCGAGAAGATCGTGACGACCAGGATGCCGGCCATGATGAAGTACGCCCCGTCGGCGCCGATGAACGGCGCGAAGAGCAACAGTGATCCGAGCACCGGCCCGACGGACTGCGGGAAGGTGAGTCCGGTCTGCAATAGAGCGACGCCGTTGCCAACCAGGCGTGGCGGGACGATGTCCGCGACGTAGGCGCGACGTGAAGGGCCGGTAAAGGCGAAGCAGGCGCCGAGGAGCAGTGTGCTGACGGTCAGCCAGATCACTTCGATCCGGCCGATGACGATCAGGAAGCCGATCAAGGCATAGTTGATCGCGATCGCCGTCTGGGCCAGCACGATCAGACGGCGCTTCGACAGGCGGTCGGTCAGCGCTCCCGCGAAGGGTCCGATGAAGAACCAGGCGATCCCGTTGCCGGCCATCGCCAGGGCGACCGAGGAGTTGGTCCCGCCGAGGTCGAAGGCGACGATCGGCAGGACGGTGAAGTTCATCGAGAAGGCCATGAAGGCCATCACGGTCAGCAGCCAGTGGAGCCGGAAGAGACCGACGCCGAAGGCCTCGAATGTTTGTCCAATGCCCGCGCGAATCATGTCCAGTGATCGTATGCTGTGGGCAGGTTTACGTCAGAAGTTGGCAACTATTCAAAGGGCAGGTGAGGCATGGATGTCGACACGGCGATCCGTGAGCGTCGGACGATCGGAGTATTCTCCGATCGCACTGTGCCCCAGGAAGTGTTGGAAGAGTTGATCGAGGCGGCGCGCTGGGCTCCGACTCACAAGCACACTGAGCCCTGGCGCTTCCACGTGGTATCGGGATCTGCTCGCCAAGAGATGTGCGAGGCGATCCTTGCCGGTGGGGGCGAGTTTGCCAAGGATCCCCGAGGCAAATTGATGCGGTCGCCGACGTTCGTGGCGGTCACGCAGCATGCTGTGCTCGATGATCCGGTGCGCGACCAGGAGGATTACGCGGCGGTCTGCTGCGCGGTGCAGAACATGATGCTGGCGGCGACGGCGCGGGGTCTGGCGTCGAAGTGGAGCACTGGCGCGCTGGCGGAGAACCTGGCGGCCAAGCGCTGGTTGGGGATCGGCGAGCAGGATCGGATCGTGGCGTATCTCTATCTCGGCTACGCGCCGGAGGAGATGCGGGAGATGCCGGCGGAGCGTCGACCGGCAGAGGTTGTCTGGCGAGGCTGAGGTAGGCCGCCACCCTAGCCCTCTCCCGAGGGGAGAGGGGATTGACGGTGGATGAACTCCGCGATCGCTTCGGCCGTGAGTTCTCGATTGCCTTCCTCGGTGTGGCCGGAGCGCTTTCTGGGAATGAGGCCGTGGTTGCCGTCGGGGATCCAGCAGAGTTGGATGTGTGGTGAGAGCTCGTAGGCTTCGACTTCTTCCCTGGTTCCATACTCGTCGCGTTCGCCCTGGACGATCAGGGTCGGAGTGGCCATTTGTTGCAGGTGGATGGTGATTGCGCTCGAGGGATCGTTCGGAGCGTGGAACGGGTAGCTAATGCAGACCATGCCGGCGGGCTCGACGGCGTCCGCGATGTAGCTGGCGATCCGGCCACCCATGCTGCGGCCTCCGAAGAAGAGCTTTGAGGTTGGCACACCTTGCTCGGCGAGCTGTTGGATCACCTGGATCCAGGTGCCAGCGAGGACATCTTCGGGGTCCGGCGGCCAGGGCCGGCGACCCTCGGCTGTGGCGCGACGCATGTAGGGGAAGTCGAAGCGGGCGACCCGAATTCCGCGCTCGGCGATCAACTCGGCCAGGCGCGATGTATTGGGATTCGTCGACGACGCACCGGCGCCGTGGGTCAGCACCAGCGTCGGCGCGGGTGGCGACTTGGGCAGATTCCAGGTCAGCGGCGTCTCCACGGGTAGTCCTCTCCGTCACTTCGCGACGCCTTCCCCAGAGGAGGAGGTCTATGTGGACCGGGCGATGATCGGGGCGAGCTCGTCGATCAGGTCGTTGGCGGCGGCGGGGTCGAGCGCGGTCATGGCCAAATGATCGACGCCGTTGGACTCGGCCTGCTCCGCCTTCTCGATGATCTGATCGGGCGTGCCGATGATCATGTCCTCCAGGCGATCCCGGGTGACGAACTCGGCCTCGCCTTCCTTGAGATAGCTGTAGTGACCCTCGTGGACATCGAGGTAGAGCCGGTCGAGCGGTCGGCCGCGTTCTTCGGCGTAATGCGTGATGTACTGGTTGTACTCGGCCGCGGCGTCGGGGTTGGCGCCCTTGAGGTTGCCGCCCCAGCCGCCGTACTCCGACTCCCACAAGGTGTGGTTGTAGACCGCCGCGACGGCGCCGGCGCGGTGAATGACGCGTTCGGACATGATGTCCTCACCTTCCTCGAGCACGCAGGCGCCGACCAATCCGACGGTGTAGGGCTTCTCGGTCGAGCGACCTGCGGTGCTGGCGGCCTCCTGGATGATTGGGAATGCGGAGTCCAACCAGGGGCCGGTGCCGGAGGTGACGAATCCGTCGCCAACTTCGCCGACGACGGCGGTCGCCCGCGGGCCGTTAGCGGCGATGTAGACGGGGATGTGATCCTTGATGTTGTAGAAGTCGGGGTGGTCGGGATGGATCAGGCGAATCCAGGTCTCGCGGCCGGTGACATCGTCGGTGTGCAAGATGTCTTTGCCATCGAGCAGATCTCGGACCTGTTGGGCATACTCGCGGAACTTCTTGACGGGGTACGAGGGCAAACCCATCGTGTTGCGACCGGTATATCCGGTGCCGAGCGCGAGAATCGTGCGTCCGGGTGCCAGCTTGTTGATCGTTGCGATCGCTGATGCGGTAACCGGCGCAATCCGGTTGGACGGAATCGACACGAGCGTGCCCAGCTTGATCGTCGAAGTTCGCTCCGCCGCCAGCGCCATTGCGGCATAGCAGTCGGACCAGATCAGCTGCGAGTCCGGGAACCAGGCGTGGGTGAAGCCGGCCTCTTCGGCGCGGACGACTTCCTTCCACATGTCCACGTAAGTGGGAACGAGCAATCCGTAGTCCATGGGTCGCCTCCTCAGGTTTGCTCAGGCTAGCTGTCCCGCTTGCGGAGATCGGGAGCGTTTCGCGAGTGATCTGTCGCGACCTGCCATGGATTGCTGGCGATCGTGCACCTGTGCCGTTCCGGCCTGATCGGTTTTGTTCGGATTTGATCGCTCACGTTGGAACCCGATCGGCCTCGCTCGCCGTTCTTCGGGCGAGATCGAGACGGTTTTCGTTGAGCGCATGGGGATTCCGCGAGAGATTTTCCTCTGGCCGAAAAAAACGTTCAAGTCCAGTGTTTTGTTGGGGATCGTGCGATCGAGGTGGGCAATTTTGCGCAGTTTCGTCACGGTTTTGTCGGTCTTGTACAGAATCGTCGCTCGCTTCGACGGGCAGGCGTCGAGAGTTGGGCGTGGTTGGAATCGCAGACGGAGTGGCCTCGGAGGTGGGCACTCGTCGACTCCTTCCTCGAACCATTCACTATCGTACAGTTGTCCTATATTAGATGGTCTACGGAGATGGTGACAGTCGTGTGGATGTCATGGTTGAGCAGCATGAGGCGAGATTCCCGCGGCAGGCGCGGGAATGACGGTGTTGGGGCGCTGCCCTCACCCTCTCCCAGAGCGAGAGGGGATTGGAGGGTCCACGTGAACAGACCGCTAAGTGCGTTTCTGGATGACTTCTCGGGAGAAATCGTCGATGATCTCGCGCGCTCCGGCGGGATCGTTGGCGGTTAGCGCGATGTTGTCGACGCCGATTGATTCGAGGTGCTCAATCTTCTCGATGATCTGCGGGCCGGTGCCGACCAGGCTGCGCTCTAGCACCTGGGGAAAGACGAAGCGTTCTTCGCCCGGCTTGAGATAGACCATGTGGCCCTCGTGGACGTCGAGATAGAGCCGGTCGTCGGGCGTGCCTTTGGCGGCCGAGTACTCGCGGATGTAGTTGTGGTACTCACCTGCGAGGTCGGGGTTGTCCATGCCGAGGTTGGCGCCGGGCCCGTAGGCGGCCTCCCACATTGCGTGGACGCCGGGCACCATGCCAGGTCCCAGGATCCGGGTCACTCGCTCGGAGTCGAACCCCTCGCCGTCCTCGAGCACCAGACCCGAGGTCAGACCGACCGTGTAGGGCTTCTCCGTCGAGCGGCCAGCGGCCTCGGCTGCCGCGGCGATGGCTGGGAACGACTGCTGAGCGTTGAGTCCCATGCCGGTGGTGACCCAACCGTCGCCGGCCTGTCCCACCACCTCGAGAGCGCGCGGTCCGTTGGCGGCGACGTAGATGGGGATGAAGTCGTCGAGATTGAGGAACTCGGAGTGCTGACCGTGGATCAGACGGATCCACCGCTCCTGGCCGGTGACGTCGTCGGTGTAGAGGACGTCCTCGCCGTTGAGCAGTCCTCGGACCTGCTGGGCGTACTCGCGGTAGCGCTTGATCGGGTATGCGGGCAGGCCCATCGTGTTGCGTCCGGTGTATCCGGTGCCGATCCCGAGAATGATCCGTCCGGGCGCCAGCTTGTTGAGCGAAGCGACGGCCGAGGCGGTCACCGGCGCGATTCGGTTCGACGGAATGGCAACCAGTGTGCCCAGCTTGATCGTCGAGGTGTGATGCGCGGCCAGCGCCATGGCGGCGTAGACGTCGGAGTAGATCAACTGCGAATCGTAGAACCAGGCGTGTGTGAATCCCGCCGCCTCGGCGCGTTGGACTTCCTGGTAGGCGTTGATCCAGCTCGGGATTCCGATTCCGTAGTGCATTCCTGACTCCTGATTCCCTGTGGGTCGCTGTCTAGCGCAACTGGTAGGTGGGGGGCTTCTTCCAGAGGTCGGTGGGCGGATTCTCCTGTTGGGCGAGAATCTTGTTGCGATGGGCCTTGTCGAGTTTCTTGCCTTGCTGGATGATCTTGCGATTGGCCTTTTCTTTGGCCTTGTTCTTGGCGACCGTTGCCGGATTCGGCTTCTTCTTCTCGCCCCGCGATGCCCGGACCACGCCTGACTTTTGCAAGCTCTTGAGATGAGCCTGGACGTTGCCGTCGGCGGCCCGGCGGAGGCGCTTGTCGATGCTGTCTCCGTAGATGTTCTCCATGATCTGCCACGACGTCTTCGGCTCGCCGTCCTGGAGCTGCTCGAGGATCTGGTCCTCGCGCATCTGGCGATGGTTGACGTACATCTC
>DAOUHS010000085.1:0-5334 GCA_034428415.1 Dehalococcoidia bacterium | reverse complement strand
GACCACGCCTGACTTTTGCAAGCTCTTGAGATGAGCCTGGACGTTGCCGTCGGCGGCCCGGCGGAGGCGCTTGTCGATGCTGTCTCCGTAGATGTTCTCCATGATCTGCCACGACGTCTTCGGCTCGCCGTCCTGGAGCTGCTCGAGGATCTGGTCCTCGCGCATCTGGCGATGGTTGACGTACATCTCGAGCCGGTCGCGCGCCTTGGCATCGTCGGTGTCGGTGATCAGTGGGCCGTGGCCGGGGCAGAGCACCTTGACATTGGGCAGCTCGAGCAGGCGTCGGAGCGAGGCCATGTAGGAGTTGACATCGCCGACGACCGTGGTCGTGTTGCCGAGGATCGTGTCGCCGGTGAAGAGGATGCCCTCTTCCTCGATGTAGTAGCAAAGCGAGTCGACCGAGTGTCCGGGGCTGGTCATCACCTGGACGCGGATGCCGCCATCGAGATTGATGACGTCGCCGTCGACGTAGGTCTTGACGCCCTCCTTGGGCAGGCGACCTCGGAGCAGCTTGACGCCGTTCTCCGGCACAGCGATGTCGGCCTTGAGGTGTTCGTTGACGTGCTTGAGGTTGCCGGAGTGGTCGAAGTGATGATGCGTGATCGCGGCGACGCCGATCTCGGAATGGTCGATGGCGGCGAGATAGCCGCGCAGCATCCAGCGGAACTTGTCGATCGCTTCGCCCGAGTCGATCGTCAGCGTCTGCCCGCCGCGTTGGCCGATGATGTAGATATTGGTCGAGGTCGGGCGCATGGGCTGGTCCTCGGGGACCGGAACCATGCGGACGTTGTCGCTGATTTTCATGAAGAGGCCTTTCGGGTTGCAGTCAGGAGCCGATCCGAGCGCGGAGGCCCATGGGGTGGGTCGGAAGCTGCTGAACGTTCACGGCGATTCTGCCTACGCGTGGCTGCCGATGGCGATGCCGGCGACCTGCGGCGCGACGTCTCGCGCGAGGAACTCGGGCACATCGTCGCTGTCGAACATGAAGTGCTGGAACTGGACTTCGGCGACGCCCGCTTCGGCGAGTGTTCCGAGGGCGTCAACGACCTGATCGGCGCCGCCAACGAGACGGCCCATCGAGGCAAACTCGGTCAGGAATTCTTCCAGTGGCTGTCCTGGGCGGCCGAACATGCCCTGGGCGAACTTGCCGCCTGCTTGGACGAGTTCTGGCGTTCCGACGGCGTGGAACATCATCATCGAGTGTTCGATCTCGTCGGGGTTGCGATCGAGCGCTTCGCAAGCTCTGGCCATGACATCGCGCTTGTGGCCGTAGGCCTGTGGGGTGAGCGAGACGCAATTCCACTCATTGGCATATTTCGCAGCGAGTGGGATTGTGCGCTTCTCTCCGCCTCCGCCGATCAGGATTGGCGGACGGCCTGCGACGGGAATCGGCAAGCAGTCGGCTCCGTCGAGCTGGTAGTACGGGCCCTGATAGCTGGATTGGCCGGGGCTCCAGAGCGCTTGGATCATGTTGATCGCGTCTTCGAGCCGGTCGAAGCGTACGCGGGTTGGGGGGAAATCGAGTCCGTAGGCGTTGTGCTCAGGCTGATTCCAGCCGGCGCCCAGGCCCATGACGAATCGCCCGCCCGAGAGCTGGTCAATCTGCGCGGCCATTCGTCCCACGTCGACCGGGCGTCGGAAGGTGACCGGGGTGACCATCGGGCCGAAGCGCAGGCTTGAGGTCTCTTCGGCGGCCATGACAAAGCTGAGGAAACACTCGAGGCTGTCCTGCTGGTTGGTCTCGAGCGGGCCGGTGAAGTAGTGGTCGCTGCGGAAGACTGAAGGGAAACTGAGGCGATCGGCAAGCTTGAGGATGTGCCGCCAGCGCTCCCAGGTGAGTCCGTTTTGTCCTTCAACCATCAGGGCGACGCGCATGGAAGCTCCTTCTGCGGCTTCGGCCTGGTCCAGCCTGTGCAGGCATGGTAAGGGTCGTCGCGAATCGGCTGGTTAGCGAGCGAAGGCGATGCCGTCGTCGAGGACGATGACATCGACCGGATCGTCGGGTTGCCAAACGACTTCGGTTCGGAGTCTGGCTTCGACTTCGGCTCCGGATCGAAGCCGCACGCGGACGACCTGGTCATGTCCGTAGTACTCGCTGCTGATCACATTCGCGCAGTCGGGCCCGTCGTCCTGGCAGGGCTTGAGGGCGAGCTGTTCGGGACGGAGGAGCACATCAATCGTTTCGCCAGTGGTTTCAGAACGGGGATTAGTGAGTAAGACGAAGCCGAGCTCGGTCTGGGCGCCGCCGCGGATGGTTTGACCAGGGAGGATGTTGGCGTCGCCGACGAAGGTGCCGATGAAGCGGGTCTCGGGTCGGTAGTAGATGTCGTCAGGGGCTCCGATTTGCTCGATTCGGCCCTCGCGCATGACGGCGACGCGGTCGGCGAAGGAGAGCGCCTCCTCGCGGTCGTGGGTGACGAAGACGGCAGCCGTGTTAGCAGCCTTGAGGATGTTGCGCATCGCGAGTCGGAGGCTGGCGCGCAGGTTCTGGTCGAGGTTACTGAATGGCTCGTCGAGCAACACCGCTGCGGGCTCGGGCGCCAATGCGCGAGCGAGAGCGACACGTTGCGCTTCGCCACCGGAGAGTTCGTGGGGGTAGCGGCCGGCGAAATCGTCAAGACCGACGAGGTTCAACATCCGGTGAACGCGTGCGGGCGTTTGGGTACGTCGCAGTCTTCGGAATGGACGCGTCCACCAGGCGCGATGACCGTCAGGCAGGCCAAAAGCGATGTTCTCGGCCACGCTGAGATGCGGAAACAGGGCGAAATCTTGCGGCACCATCCCAATCCGCCGGCTTTCAGGCGGCCTCCAGACGCCGGGACCGACCGCAGTCTCACCATTGATCTGCACGATTCCACGATCGGTTCGCTCGAAGCCCGCGAGCAGGCGGAGCGTCGTCGACTTGCCGCACCCGCTGGGACCGAGTAGGGCGACAATCTCGCCGCGATGAACCTGGAACGATGCTGCACGCACGGCAACGGTGTCGCCGAACGACTTGGTGATGTCGCGGACGGCCAGGGCCGGTATCGACTGTTGCTGGCTAGGTGCGGAGGCCACGGTCATTTCCGAACAGCACGATCATCGGTAGTGCGGCGCAGCCAAGCAAGAGCAAGGCCGAGGCGGCGGCGCGGGCGAAGAAGACATCCTCCTGGTGTCCCCAGAGGCTGGTGGCTAGCGTGTCGAATTCAATCGGTGCAAGCAACAAGGTGGCGGGCAGTTCTTTCATCGTTGTCAGGAACACGAGTGCGAATCCCGCCATCACTCCTGGGGCGATCAACGGCAGAGTGACGCTGCAAAATGTCTGCCAGGGACTCCGATTGAGTGATCGCGAGGCCTCTTCCAGTCCCGGCTGGACGCGGACGAGCGATGTCCGCAGGCCGGAGATAGCTTGTGGCAGGAAGAGGACGGCATAGGCGAAGACCAGGGTGACGATCGTCTGATAGATGGTTGGGGTCACCCGCAAGGTGAAGAAGATCAGGGCAAACGCGACCACGACCCCCGGCAGTGCGTAGCCGACATAGGAGGCGCGATCGACGATGCGAGACAGAAATCCGGGGCGGCGGACCACGACGATGGCGATCGGGATCGAGATGGCGACGGTCGCTGCGCCGGCCAGCGCGGACGCATACACGGAGTTGAGCGCTGCGCTCCAGATGCCGGGAAAGGTCTCGCTATTGCTCAGCCCGACCGATAGCCAGTGAAACGACACGCCGACCGGCACCAGCAGCGCCACGCCGCAGATGACCGTCAGACCGATCAGCGCCGGCCAGCGATAGCGGCGCAGTCCGACCAGACGCGGCATCCGTGCCGCTCCGCTGCCGAGTCGGTGATAGCGGGCGTTGCGGCGCTGGGACCAATCGACCAACAGCACCACAGCGACCAGCGCCACCAGGATCAGACAGAGCACGGCAATGCTGGAGCGGTCAAAGGAGGTTCCGATCCGCACGTAGATCGCGCGGGTGAAGGTGTCGAAGCGCATCATCGAGACCGCGCCGAAATCGGAGATCGTGTAGAGCGCGACGAGCAAGCTACCGGTGGCGATTGGGATCCGGAGCTGAGGCACGGTGACTCGCCAGAAGGCGCCCCAGGCGGTCTGGCCGAGCGAACGGGCCGATTCCTCGATTGCCGGGTCGAGGTCGCGCAGGCCAGCTCGAATGACCAGCAGGAGGTAGGGAAACGTGAACAGAGTGAGCGTCAACCAGGCGCCGAAGAAGCCATAGATCTCGGGGATGCTCGTCACACCGAGTGGGGCCAGGAGATCCTGCAACGAACCGTTCGGTCCGAGCGCGATGATGAACGCGAACGCGCCGACATACGACGGGATCGCGAGCGGCATGATCGTGATCGTCCGCCACCAGCGGGCGAAGGGAAGATCGGTGCGTTCGGTGAGATAGGCAATCGGCAGCGCGATTGCCGCCGACGCGGCGGTCACCGCGACGGTCAGGGCAGCCGTGTTCAACAGCAGTCGCAGGGTGCCTTCGTTCAGCACCTTGGACCAGGTGTCAGCGTCGGCCCCGGCCGCCCGGTAGATCAGGTAGACGAGCGGGATACAGGCAGCGGCGGCACCAGCCATCGCCAGAATCCAGATGGCCGGGACGTTGAAGCGGAGACGCGCAGGTATGTCGGCCGTGCCGCTGAGAAGGCTCATGCGTTGAGGTTATCGGAGGTTTTCTGCACGAAATAAGAGAATCTCCGATGCGGTGTTGGGTACGGAAAACTCGCACACATGCCGGGGCCTACTCCAGCGCTCCGACCTTACGCAGCAGGTCGAGCGTGCCTTCAAGGTCCGAGAGCGACGTCAGGGCGAGGGACGGCGGATTGAGCTCGGCCAGCGGTACCAGTGTGGGCCAGGCGTCGACGCCGGCGGCGATTGGGTATTCGAAGGTTTCCTCGCGGAAGTAGGTCTGGCCTTCCTCGCTGAGCAGGAAGCGGACGAATCGCAACGCGTTGTCGTCGTTGTCTGACGCTTCGAGCAGAGCGACGCCAGCGACGTTGATCAAGGCGCCGGCTTCACCGGAGTCGGTGAAATAGTTCGCGCCGTGCCAGCTGTCGTCGACCGATGTCTGGCGGATCAGGTAGTAGTGGTTGACGAGTCCAATGTCGAGTTCGCCGTCGTGAACGGCTTGGACCTGTGGCGAGTTCTTGGGGTAGACCCTGACATCGTTGGCGATCATGCCGCGCAGCCACTCTTCGGTCGCTTCTTCGCCATGAATCTGACGCATGGCGGTGACAAACGCCTGGAAGCTGCCGTTGGTCGGCGCCCAACCGACTCGGCCCTTCCACTCGGGATCAACCAGGTCGAAGACCGAGTCCGGCGGGTTGGGCACGCGGTCG
>DAOUHS010000084.1:0-4262 GCA_034428415.1 Dehalococcoidia bacterium | reverse complement strand
ACGCCGCTCAAGTGGTACAAGCAGAACACGCACGGCGGCGGCGTCCGGGTGCCGCTGATCGTCCACTGGCCCGACCGGATCAAGGACGGCGGCAGTTTCCGTCGGCAATTCCATCACGTCAGCGACGTGCTGCCGACCGTGCTGGAATCGGTCCAGGCAACCCCGCCCAACGAGTACGCGGGATTGCCGCAGATGCCGGTCAGCGGTACCAGCTTCGCCTACGCTTTTGAGGATTCCAACGCCGACACCGCCAAAGAGGTGCAGTACTTCGAGATGCTCGGCCACCGCGGCATCTGGGTCGATGGCTGGAAAGCAGTCACGCGCCACCAGAAGAACGACCCCTGGTCGGACGACGAATGGGAGCTCTACCACGTCGCCGAGGACTTCTCTGAAGCAAACAACCTCGCGGCCGAGGAGCCCGAAAAACTGCGAGAGCTGATCGACCGCTGGTGGGTCGAGGCCGGCAAGTACGGCGTCTTGCCGCTCGACGATCGCAGCTTCCAGCTCGGCGGTCCGACCCAGCGCCCAGGTGGCCCTCACAACGGTCTCAAGTATCGCTACACGCCGCCGGTCTCTCATCTGCCAGGCGAAATCGCCCCAGCGGTCGGCATGGGATCGTGGACCCTTGATGCCGACATCGAACGCGAGGGGCTGGGCGACGGCGTGATCTTTGCGCGAGGATCCGTCATGGGAGGAATCAGCTTCTACATCAAGGACAACCGCCTGCGCGTCGACTACAACGCATTCACCGAAGTGACGCAGATCATCTCCGACATCGAACTGCCCGATGGTCGCTGCACGATCGGCATGAGCATGGACGGCGAAGCGCCGTCGGCGCCCGGTCATGTCACCGTCCGCATCAACGGCGAGCCGGTCGGAGAGGGCGACGTGCCGTTCCTCGTGCGCGGCGGATTCGGCGGCCGGGGAGGCGCCGATATCGGCTCGGACCGCAAGTCGCCGGTCACAGACTCCTATGAGCCGCCATTCGAGTTCGAGGGAACAATCCACGAGTTGACCCTCGAAGTCACGCCATACCCGAAGTCGGGCGCGGCATACGAGGCAGCGAGGAACGCATTCAAGCTGCTCATGGCTCAGCAGTGATGCGACTCGCCGTGGTGACTCGATGACTGATTGCTGTGGCGCATCGCGGAGCTCGTTTCTCCTCCCTTTGGGGGGAGATGCCGAAGGCAGAGGGGGGCGCCAGCGGGACCCCTTCCGCCCCTTCGGGGCACCTCTCCCTGAAAGTGGGAGGAACGAAGCGCGCGTGGCGACCGTACCGGCCGGTTCATTCGTCATGGGATCTGTTGACGATCTCTCCTACCCCGGAGATGGCGAGGGTCCCCTCCGTGAGATCGAACTCACCGCCTTCGAGATCGACGCCTGCGCCGTCTCAAACGCTGACTTCGCGGCGTTTGTCGAGGACACCGGATACCGCACCGAATCGGAACTGATCGGCTGGTCGTTTGTCTTCGCCGGACTGCTGCCCGACGACTTCCCGCCGACCCGTGGCGCGGCCGACGCTCCGTGGTGGAGACAGGTGGAAGGCGCGTCCTGGCAACATCCAGAAGGCCCGGCTAATGGCATTGACGACCGCATCGATCATCCCGTCGTCCATGTCAGCTGGAACGATGCCGTTGCCTATGCCCGCTGGGCCGGTAAGCTCCTGCCAACCGAGGCTCAGTGGGAACGCGGCGCGCGCGGTGGACTAGAATCGCAGCCCTATCCCTGGGGTAACGAACTGACGCCCGGCGGCGAGCACCGGATGAACGTCTGGCAAGGCGTCTTCCCCACCGAGAACGCGCTCGAGGACGGCTGGTATGCGACCTGCCCGGTCAACGCTTACGAACCCAACGGGCTGGGATTGTTCAACACGACTGGCAATGTCTGGGAGTGGTGCGCCGACTGGTTCGATGTCTTCCACGATCCCGAACCCCCGATCAATCCGTCTGGTCCCCCGGACGGCGATCTGAAAGTGCTGAAGGGCGGCAGCTTCCTCTGCCATGAGAGCTATTGTCTGCGCTACCGGACAGCCGCGCGGATGGCGCTCACCCCCGACAGCGCAACCAGCAACACCGGCTTCCGCTGCGTTCGACCATTGGACTAAAGGAGTTGGGCTATGACGACGAACGAAGGATTCGAAGGACGAATCGGCCGCACATTCCGAGAGTCCGAGCCCTGGTGGCCGGCCCTGCCGACCGCACCTCAGGACAGGCCCAATGTCCTGATCATCCTCTTCGACGATCTTGGCTTCGCACACCTCAATTGCTATGGCTCGACCATTGAGACGCCCAACATCAATCGCCTCGCCGCGAACGGTCTGCGGTTCACCAACTTCCACGTCACCCCGCTCTGCTCGCCGACCCGTGCATCGCTGCTGACCGGACGTAATCATCACACGGTCGGCATGCGCTCTGTCACTCAGTTCGACTCCGGCTTTCCCCACATGCGCGGCGCGATTCCGCGCAACGCGGCCACCATGGCTGAGCTTCTATCCGACGAGAACTACGCGACCTTCGCCATTGGCAAGTGGCACCTCTGCCCGGTCGACTCGATGGGTCAAGCCGGACCGTTCCATGACTGGCCGCTCCAGCGGGGATTTGATCGCTACTACGGCTTCCTCTCGGGCGAGACCGATCAGTTCTATCCCGAACTCGTCCACGACAACCACTTGATCGACCCGCCTCGGCGTCCGGAAGAGGGCTACCACCTGACCGAGGACCTGGTCGACCATGCTGTCGGATTCCTCCGCGACCATGAGTCGGTCTACCCCGGCCAGCCGTTCTTCCTCTACGTCGCGCTCGGCGCGACGCACGCGCCACACCAGGCCCCACAGGAGTACATCGAACGCTATCGAGGCAAGTTCGATGTCGGCTGGGATGCGATTCGCGACGAATGGTTTGCTCGGCAACAGGAAATGGGCGTCGTCCCGGATGGCACCCAGCTGGCCCCGCGCAACCGAGGCGTCGAGGCCTGGGACGACATGTCCGAGAACGCCCGCAACTTCGCGGTGGCGCTGCAGGAGGCGTTCGCCGGTTTCCTCGAGCACACCGACGCGCAGCTTGGTCAGCTTTTCTCGTACCTGGAGTCGTCGGAACAGTTGGACAACACCATTGTCCTGCTTCTGGCCGACAACGGCGCGTCGCAAGAAGGCGGACCACAGGGCGTGTCAGACGAGCCGCGTGTGTTTGGCCCCGCCGACGATCTCGATGAAGTCCAGTCGCGCCTGCATGAGATCGGTGGTCCGCGCTCGGCCTCAAACTATCCCTGGGGCTGGGCGCAGGCTGGCAACACGCCGCTGCGCTGGTACAAGCAGAACACCCACGGCGGCGGTGTTCGTGTGCCGTTGATTGCACACTGGCCCAACGGCATCTCCGACCGCGGCGAGCTGCGACACCAGTTCCACCATGTCTCCGATGTGCTGCCGACCGTGCTGGAAACGCTGGGCGTTGAACCACCGACAAAGCGCGCCGGCCAAGATCAGATACCGATAGCCGGCACGAGCTTCGCCTACGCCTTCGACGATCCCGACGCCGACACGCAGAAGGAAGCTCAGTACTTCGAGATGTTTGGGCACCGAGGCATCTGGGTCGACGGCTGGAAAGCTGTGACTTGGCATCGTCGTGGCACCGATTACTCGGACGACGAATGGGAGCTCTATCACGTTGATGAGGACTTCTCCGAGACCAACAACCTGGCCGAGGAGGAGCAGGAGAAGCTACGCGAGTTGATCGACCGCTGGTGGGTCGAAGCCGGCAAACACGGTGTGCTGCCGCTCGACGACCGCACGATCGAGATCAACCAGCCCTCCCAACTTCCCGGCTCGACCCACGAAGGACTGCGCTACCACTACACCCCGCCAATCGCGCACATGCCGGTTGAGACGTCTCCGGCCATTGATCTGGGCAGTTGGACGATGGACGTGTCTGTTTCCAGATCCTCCGAACAACAGCAGGGTGTGATCTTCAATCGTGGATCGATCCATACCGGTGTCACGCTCTACATCAAGGACAACCACCTGCACCTCGACTACCACGCTTACGACGACTGGTCCCGAATCCGAATCGACCAACCCTTACCTGCCGGTGACATGGTGATCGGCGTCTCGCTGCAAAGCGATTCTCCCAGCGGCCCGGCGCAGGTCACGTTCTCAATCGACGGCGACGAAATCGGTTCTGGTCAGGTGGACGTGCTCCAGCGACGAATCCTCTTCGCCCACGGTGAGTTCGATATCGGGGCCGACCGCCGCTCGCCGGTCGGCGACA
>DAOUHS010000083.1:0-16919 GCA_034428415.1 Dehalococcoidia bacterium | reverse complement strand
GTGTCACTGCCCAGCGAGGCGTAGCAGAGCCCGGCAGCCGTCGCGACACCCGAGCCGCTCGAGGAAACACCAGTCCAGCGATCCGAGGCCCACGGATTGACCGGCACCTGCCGCGCCCGGTTGTAGCCCGCCATCGCGCCCTCGGTCAGGTTGAGCTTGCCCAGGAGCACGGCGCCGGCCGCGGCGAAGCGCGCCACCACGGTCGAGTCAAAGTCTGGGACAAAGTCCTCCAGCACCTTGGTCCCGCCCATCGTCCGCACACCAGTCGTGTAACAGAGGTCCTTCACCGCAATCGGAATCCCATGCAAGGGACCGCGATAGTTGCCGGCGGCGATTTCGTCAGCCGCCCGCTGGGCTTCAGCTAGCGCAGAGTCGGCCATCACGGTGGCGTAGCTCTTGAGTCGGCCATCGGTTGATTCGATGCGGTCGAGTTGCATCTGAGTCAGCTCGATCGGCGAGAGTTCGCCGGACGCGATCCGCGGCGCGAGTTCTTCGATCGTGGCGTAGGCAAGGTCGTCAGTCATTGGTGGTTTCCGTCCCATTGGTTGATTGTCCCGTCCCCGCCTCCGAGCGAGGACCAGTTCCCTCTCCGCGAAGGCTGTGCAGGCTAACCAGGTCCCCGCTTGGAGGCGGGGACGGGAGTAAGCGCGCGATAGCGCCTGAGCCGTCAGGGAATGCCAATCAGCTCGGTGTCCGCCCCGAACCAGATGGTTTCGTCCCGATCCACCAGCGGGCCGAAGGCATCCGACTTGATCGTCTCGCCGTACCGCGCCCAGCCCGACGGGTCGCGGAAGTAGAGCTCGGCCATGCCGGCGTAGGGCTCGTCATCCGGGTCCATGCTGTGGCTGACCACGTAGCGCAGCCCTCCGATCTCGTGCATGGTCTCCGAGACATTGGGCGCGTGGTCATTCAACCAGATGCCAAAGAACTCATCCCAGTCGACGCCCGCTTTGGCCTTGACCAGGAACGACACCTTGAACAGTCCGCTGCGTGTCGTGGGGAACGGCTCGTTGAGCGTCAATGGCTCGACGGGCAGATCCTCAGCACCGTCGATCACCACATGCTCCGTCGTCGCCCAGGGAACGAATGGCTCGACCTTCTGGTCAAACGTATCCCTCGGTTCAGTGAACATCGGACCGTTAGGCTTGCGCAGCGGTCGGTCAAACCAGAGCTGAGCCATGCCGTCGTAAGTCGGCCGATCCTTGTGTTCGCCTTGCTCACCGTTGAACAACGTGACCAGGTACTTGCGAGCCGGCTTCCTGCCCGCCGCCTCCGCATCCCGCTGCGCCTGCAGAACGCCGGGCATGTGGTTCTTGTACCAGTGCGCAATCATCTCGTCGCGCGAGGCGTCCTCGCGACGGCGAATCATGAACATCATCTTGGCGCCCGGGGTGGTGCTGATCGATTCGGTCATGACTGTCTCCTCCCAGTTGAGTTCAGACCGCGGGAGTTTGGGCGGAGTCTAGGCGTCGGAACTTGCATCCGTCCGACGCAGCGCCCACAATCCCAGCATGACTACTCCAACCACGCAAGACCTGCTCGCACGCCGAGAACGGCTGCTCGGCGCAGGCGTCGCCACCTTCTACGAGAATCCAGTGCACATCGTCCGCGGCGAGGGTGTCTGGCTCTACGACGCCGACGGACGCCGCTACCTCGACCTCTACAACAACGTGCCCTGCGTCGGGCACGCCCACCCCCGAGTCGTCGAAGCGATGCAGCGCCAGACCGAAACGCTCAACGTCCACTCGCGCTATCTGCACGAAGGCATCCTCGACTACGCCGAACACCTCACCTCGCTGCACGCCGACCACATGACCACCGCAGTCTTCACCTGCAGCGGCACCGAGGCCAACGAGGTCGCCGTCCTCATGGCCCGCGCCGCAACCGACGGTCGAGGCCTGATCTACACCCAGGCCGCCTACCACGGCAACTCGACCGAGGTCCGCAAGCTCTCGCGTCTGCGCGGAGACAACGAGCCCGAGTTCCGCTCGATCCCAGTGCCGCAGCGCTATCGACCGATCGAGGACGACCTCGACGATGAAGCGCTGACCGAGGCCTATCTCAATCGCCTCCGAGCCGAAATCGACGCCTTTGCCGAAGACGGCGTCCCCTTCGCCGGGATGCTGGTCTGCTCGATCCTCGCCAACGAGGGACTCCCCGACATTCCGCCCGCCTTCATGCCCCGGGCCGCCGAAATGGTCCGCGCCGCCGGAGGCCTCTTCATCTGCGACGAAGTGCAAGCCGGCTTCGCCCGCTCCGGCAACTGGTGGGGCTACGAGACGACCGGTGTCACGCCCGACATCGTCAGCATGGGCAAGCCAATGGGCAACGGCCTGCCACTCGCCGGCGTGGTCGCCTCGCAAGAGCTGGTCGAGACCTTCCGCAACAAGACGCGCTACTTCAACACCTTCGCCTCCAGTCCGCTGCAGGCGGCCGTCGGACAGGCCGTACTCAACGTGATCGAGGACGAGCACCTGGTCGAGAGCGTCGCCACCGTCGGTGGACACTTGATGGACAACTTGCGCTCGCTGCAAGAGGGCTGCGAGCCAATGTCCGACGTGCGCGGCCACGGGCTGTTCATCGGCATGGAGTGGGTCAAAGACCGCGACAGCAAAGAACCCGATCCGTCAGGAGCCGAGGTAATCGTCAACCGCCTCCGAGACGCCGGTTTCCTCATGGGTCGCGCCGGAGAACACGGAAACGTGCTCAAAGTCCGTCCACCGCTCGTGCTCAAGCAGGAACAGGCCGACATGTTCGTCGAGGCCTTCGAGGCCGCGATCGCCGATCCAACCTGAGCCGATCCAATTGATGCCCGAGCCCACCAACCTGAGCGACGCCGATCTCTACGCGATCGCACAGCAGTCGCTGCCCCACTGGGACCTCCGCCCTGACGAGATCGAACTCGTCTCACGCAGCGAGAACACGGTCTTCCGCCTGGACATGCCCGACGGCAAGCGCTACGCCCTGCGCATCCACCGGCCCGGCTATCACACACTGCCCGAGCTCGAGTCAGAGCTCCTCTGGACGCAAGCACTCAACGAAGCGGGCATACACGTGCCAGTCGGAGTGCAAACCCTGGATGGTCCCGGCTACGCGACAATTCCAACGCCCGATGGCGAATCAAGTCGTGCCGTCGGTCTGGTCCACTGGCTGGAGGGCGTCTTGCTCAGCTCGGTCATCGAAGCCGAGCAGGATGAATCAACGATCATCAACCACTTTCGAGGGATCGGTCGAGTCCTCGCTGCCATGAACAACCAGGCCAGTGACTGGACGCCGCCGCCCCAGTTCACCCGCCACGCCTTTGATGTCCCCGGCTACGTCGGCGAACTGCCCTTCTGGGGCCGATTCTGGGACATTCCCATCCTGACCACGGCGCAACGCGGAGCCCTCGCTCAAGCGCGCGAGGCCATCCGCGACCTACTGACCGAATACGGCAAGGAACAGGGCACATACTCCATGATCCACGCCGACCTGCACGCACACAACATCCTCATCGATCCCTCGGGCGTCCTACAGGCCTTCGACTTCGACGACGCCGGCTTCGGCTGGCATCAATACGATCTCGCCGTCGTCCTCTTCGGCCTGGAGCACCTTCCCTACTTCGAGGCCATCACCGACGCCCTCGTGACCGGCTATCGAGAGCTGCGCCCGTTCAGCGAACAGGCCAGCTCCCTGCTACCGCTCTTCCTCCTGATTCGCCGCCTCGTCCTAATCAGCTGGCAATGGGATCGCCCCGAGCTAGGCCGCCGAGAAGGACTCGAAGCCTATATCGCCGACGCCTGTAAGCAGGTCGAAGCCTTTTCCTTCTAGCCGGAGTCCCCGAACGTCACAGCCCCGATTGCCGCAGCAGGGCGCGACGATGAGGGGAGCAACGACCTTGACAGGCTCGCCGGGAGCCGTTACTTTACCGACAGGTTAGATAACCGTTAGGTGAAATAAGTGCCGACCGCTACTCCAGCCCGCGACCCGCTCAGCGCGACATTTGCCGCGCTGGCCGATCCAACCCGGCGCGCAATCCTGACGACTCTCGCCGACGGCGAGGCCTCGGTCACCGCGTTGGCCGAGCCCTTTGACATAACCATGCCTGCCGTCTCAAAGCATCTCAAGGTGCTTGAGCGGGCAGGCCTGATCGAACGCAGCAGCCGAGCCCAGTGGCGACCTTGCCGACTCTCCCCTGAGCCACTCAAGGATGTCTCGGACTGGGTCGAGCGATACCGCGAATTCTGGGAACAACGACTTGATCGGCTAGACGAATACCTCAGCGACCTGCAGAGCAAGGTTGAGGACGATCGGGAGCCTCAACAAGCACGATTGACCCATGCCAAAGAACAGGAGCCCCGCAATGACCGCAGCCGAAAGCACCATCACCACCGATGATCAGGGCGTAAAGCTTGAGCGCATCTTCAATGCGTCGCCGGAACTCATCTGGCAGGCCTGGACCGAGGCGGAGCACTTCGCACGCTGGTACGGCCCAGAAGGGTTCACCGTCCCGACCTGCGAATTCGACTTTCGAGTCGGCGGCGAGTACACGCTGGTGATGCGCTCGCCGGACGGCTGGGAAATGCGCAACTTCGGAGTGTTCAAGGAGATCGAACCGCTCGAGCGCTTCGTCGCCACGATGTCGGCTGACATGCACGGCGAGACGACACTAACGGTTGCGCTAGAGGACCTCGGCGACGGTCGCACCAAGCTGACCATGCGGCAGGACGGCTGGCCCGACCCGCAGATGGCCGAGGGAGCCGGCGGAGGCTGGGCCCAGGCCCTTGGCAAGCTGGAGGCAGAGCTCGCCAACGCATAGGCATCGACACCAAGGGACAATCAAAGCAAGCGGATCTGGCTACGCTGTGAACTGACGGGGAAGGACCGCGAGTCATGTGCTGGCGCGATCGAATCGAGCGGAATCCTGAAGTATTGGCGGGCAAGCCAGTGATCAAGGGAACGCGGCTGTCCGTTGAGTACATCGTCGAACTCTTGGCTGATGAATGGACCATGGAAGAAATCCTTGAATCCTGGACCCATGTCACTCGCGAGGACGTGCTTGCCTGTCTCCACTACGCGAGTGAGCGCGTAAGCGAACCTGCACTGTCGACCTCCGACTCATAGCAACGTGCGCATATTGGCAGATGAGAATCTGTGGCCGAGTGCGGTCTCTGCCTTACGTCAGCACGGACACGATGTCGCTTGGGTAAAGGAAGACTCACCAGGAATCTCAGATGAAGCAGTACTCGAACGAGCGTCTTCCGAGAACCGAGTTCTCGTTACGGCCGACAAGGGCTTTGGAGATCTCGTCTTCCTCGCCGGGGTACCCGCGGCGAGTGGCGTGATTCTATTGCGAGTTCACAGCTCTCGCCGCACCCGAACTGAGTCGTTGGTCGACGCAGGACAAAGCCGCTCTGACTGGAGCGGTTTCTTCGCTGTGGTTGATGAAAAGCGAGTTCGCGTCACAGCGCTGCCCAAGGAGTAACTCCGCCGGCAGGTTGGCAGCGGAGTGCAGGAGGCGTAGCACTACCCTCACCTCCGACGGAGGAAACACAATGCCCATCGAGAAACTATTGGTCGCGAATCGCGGCGAGATCGCGATCCGCGTGATTCGCGCCGCCCGAGAACTGGGAATCACCTCCGTCGCCATCCACTCACAGGACGACGCCAACTCGCTCCACGTCCGCCTGGCCGACGAGGCAATCGCCCTCGACGCCGTCGGCGCGCGCGCCTACCTCGACGTCGAAGGCGTCATTGAGGCAGCCGCCGAGGCCGGCTGCGACGCGATGCATCCCGGCTATGGATTCCTGGCCGAGAGCGCCGTGCTATCGCGTCGCTGCGACGAAGCGGGAATCACCTTCGTCGGACCGACCCCAGATTCGCTAGAGCTCTTCGGCGACAAGGCGCGAGCCCGAGCGCTCGCCGTCGAGCTCGATGTCCCCGTCCTGCCCGGCACCGAGGCCGCCATTGACCTCGACGGAGCGACGGAGTTCTTCCGCTCCCTCGGCGACGGCGAAGCGATGATGCTCAAGGCGATCGCTGGTGGCGGCGGACGCGGAATGAGAGTGGTCACGGCCGTGGACCAGATCGCCGAGGCATTCGAGCGCTGCCAATCCGAAGCGGCCGCAGCCTTCGGCAGTGGCGATCTGCTGGTCGAACGGCTCATGGCGCGAGCCCGACACGTAGAAGTCCAGATCATTGGTGACGGTTCGGGTGCCGTCTCCCACCTCGGCGAGCGCGAATGTAGCCTCCAGCGCCGACACCAGAAGGTGGTCGAGTGGGCTCCGAGCCCGTCACTCTCAAACTATGCACGAGATCGTCTGACAACCGCAGCGGTGCGTCTGGCCGAGTCTGACCACTACCGCAGCCTGGGCACCTTCGAATTCCTCGTCAACGCCAACGATGAATCGGACCTGGCCTTCATCGAGGCGAACCCAAGACTCCAGGTCGAGCACACCGTCACCGAAGAAGTGACCGGCATCGACCTCGTCCGAGCCCAGCTACGAATCGCCGCCGGCGAGTCGCTGGCTGCCGTGGGCCTCTCGCAACCAGACGTTCCGCAGGCCCGAGGGTTCGCCATCCAGGCGAGAGTCAACATGGAGCGCATGGAGCCCAACGGCGATGTGCGACCCTCCGGAGGCACCTTGATCGCCTTCGAGCCGCCCTCAGGACCCGGTGTCCGGGTCGACACCTATGGCTATCCCGGTTACACCACCAACCCAAACTTCGATTCCCTGCTGGCCAAGGTGATCGCATACTCCGCATCGTCCGAGTTCACGGACGTCGTCGGACGGGCAAGGCGCGCCCTCGCCGAGTTCCGGATCGACGGCGTGGAAGCCAATCTCTCCTTCCTCGAGCACTCACTGGCCCACGAAGATTTCGCCTCAGGCGAGATCTACACACGCTGGGTCGACGATCACATCGCCGATCTGGCAGCTGCGGCGTCGGTCGAGACTCCGGGAGCGAACGGCACATCAGACGCGCCGACCGGACTTGCCGGAGCCCAACTCGACACCCGCGACCCGCTCGCCGGACTCAACTACTTCCGCGAAGGCTCCGGCACGCGAGCGCAACAGGCCGTCGCGACCATGGCGCCCGGCGCCCAACCGGCCCCCAACATCGTCGGACCCCCCGGCACCGAACCAATTCCCTCGCCGCTCCAGGGCACCATCATTCAGATCCTCGTCGAAGAAGGTGACCCAGTCCGCGAAGGCCAGCAGATGTTCGTGATGGACTCCATGAAAATGGAGCACATCATCAACTCCGACATCGGCGGCTACTTGCGACAACTCACGGTCGCCGTCGGCGACGTCGTCTACGAAGGACACCCACTCGCCTTCATCGAGCAGGCGGACGTCGGCGAGGCAATCCGCGAAGAAGAATCGGAGATTGATCTCGACTACATCCGCCCCGACCTGCAGAAGCTGCTCGACAATCTCGCCGCGGGCAAAGATGAGAACCGCCAGCCCTGGGTCGAGCGACGTCACGCCAAAGGCAAGCTGACCCAGCGCGAGAGCCTGGCCGAGCTGGTCGATGAGGGCAGCTGGGTCGAGATGGGCGAACTCGTCCTACCCGCACGCCACAAGATCATGTCAATCGAAGAGATGCGCGTCCGAGCTCCTGCCGACGGCATGATCACCGGAATCGGCACCGTCAACGGTGACCTATTCGACGAGCACCGCGCGACCACGCTGGTCGCGATGTACGACGAGACCGTCTGGGCCGGTACCCAAGGCATGATGGGCCACCAAAAGACTGACCGAGTGATCAAGTTCGCCGACGAACAAGCGACACCGCTGATCGTTTGGGCCGAGGGCGCCGGCGGACGCTCCGGAGACACCGATTTCTCCGACATCTCCGCCGCCGGCCAGTGGGTCCCGACCTACGACATGATGGCCCGGATCAGCGGCACCGTACCCATGATCGGCATCACCGCCGGCCGCACCTTCGCCGGCAACGCCTCAATTCTCGGTATCACTGACTGCATCATCGCCACCCGCGACGCCAACATCGGCATGGGCGGACCAGCCACGATCGAAGGCGGCGGACTCGGCCTGTTCACCCCCGAGGAGATCGGCCCCATGTCCGACCTCGGCCCCGCCGGCAGCGTCGACATCCTCGTCGACGACGAGCACGAAGCAATCGCCGCAGCGAAACAGTACCTCTCCTACTTCCAGGGCTCAATCCCAAGCTGGGACTGCATCGATCAACGACACCTACGACACGCCATCCCCGAGAACCGCAAGCGCCCGTTCAGCATCCGCAAAGTAATCGAGCATATGGCCGACATCGACTCGGTGCTCGAGCTACGCGGCGAGTTCGGCGTCGGAATCATCACGTCGTTGATCCGAATCGAAGGTCACCCGGTCGGCGTGATCGCGAACAACAACCAACATCTCGGCGGCGCGGTCGACAGTGACGGCGCGGACAAGCTCTGCCGCTTCGCCCAGCTCTGCGACTGCTTCAACATCCCCATTCTCGTCCTCGTCGACACGACCGGCATGATGGTCGGCCCCGACATCGAACGAACCGGCCTCGCCCGCAAGTGCAACAACGTCTTCGTCACACTGGCCAACGCGCAGTCGCCGCGGTTCACCATCATCCTGCGCAAGTCCTATGGCCTGGCGGCGCAGGCGATGATGACCGGCAGTTCCAGGGCGCCGCTGTTTGCGCTTGCCTGGCCGACTGCCGAGTTGGGGGGAATGAACCTCGAAGCGGCCATCCGGCTGGGCAACCGCGCCGAGTTGGAAGCGATCGAAGATATTGAGCAGCGTGCCGACCGCTACGAGGAACTGGTCGCGCGCGCCTATTGGAAGGGCAACGCGATCAACTCGGCCTCGGTGCACGAGAATGACGGAGTGATCGATCCGGCTGAGACTCGCCGCTGGATCGTCCGCGGTTTGATGGCGTGCGAGAATCCGGAGCCGATTCGTCGTGGACGGCGACCGAACATTGATACGTGGTAGCCGCAGATTCGCGCATGCGTGCTCCGGTTGAATGATGCCCTGTGCGCGCATAGGGTCAGCAGCAGACTTGCAAGGCCGAGTTGGAGGAAGTGAACAATGCCAGAACAACCTTTAGGCGACGCCCTGATCCGGCAGCAGATTTCCAAACTGCCCGTACCCGACTTCGCCGAAACCGCCTGGACAACGCCCCCGCCGCTGGCTGAGGCGAAGGTGGCAGTCGTGACCTCGGCGGCGCTACACCCGCGCGACGGGGAGGCGTTCACTGTGAACGATGCGAGTTATCGCGCGCTTGACCACGACCAGCGACAGTTGGTGATGGGTCACTGGAGCCCGAACTTCGACCGCTCCGCCTTCGGAATCGACTACAACGTCGTTTATCCCCTTGCTCGGCTCGACGAGCTGGTCGAACAGGGCATAATCGGTTCGGTGGCGTCAAAGCACTATTCGTTTGCCGGCAACCAGCCCGACGATGTGGCCACGATCCGGCACGATTCAGGTCCGGCCTGCGCGGCAGCGCTCAAAGCCGACGGGGTCGATGTCGTCTTCCTGACCCCAGTTTGACCGCTCTGCTCGCGTACCGTGTGTACGCTCGCCCACGTGTTTGAAGCCGCTGGTCTTGCGACCGTGACGATCACAGCGATTCGTGAGGTCGGAGAGCGCATGCGCCCGCCGCGTGTGCTGCACTGCGAGTTCCCCCTGGGCCGGCCGCTGGGCAAGCCGAACGATCCCGAGTTCCAGCACGATGTCCTGCGCCGTGCGTTCTCGCTGCTGGAGCGTGAGTCCGGTCCCCTGCTGGAGGACTACCCAGAAGAAGTGCTCGGCAACGAAGAGCCGTTGAGTTGCACGGTCCCGCCACGCTTCGATCCTGAGCTCGCGCCGGCCGTCGACGAGGCCCGCGGACTGCGCAAGGCATACGATCGCGCATTCGCACGCCGAGGCGTGAGCGAAGTCGGCAACGCCGTTGACGCCGACGGGGTGCCGGATGCGTTGGACGTGCTGCAGCGGATCGTTGACGGGACGCCCTGGAAGTCGGCCGGTATCCCCGGCGGTCACACAACAGCGCTGGCCAACGACATTCGCGCCTACTACGAGGAGGCCGCGCTAGAACTGACCGACGCGCCCAACCCGGGTGGTCATCAGTCCGAGGCCTGGTTCTTCGAGCGCACCGAAGCCGGCAAGCTGATCCTGGCCGTGAGGAAAGCGCTCGCCGCCCAGGGCGCCCCTCAGCCGGTCTGGTTCTACATGGCGCCGATGTATCGCAACTGAGCGACGACGGAACCAGTTCGTTACCAGAACGGAGCGCGGGGCTCGTCGCCCAACAACACGCGGGCGGCAGCCGCATAGTTTGAGGCGCCCAGCACGACGTGTTGATTCATGGCGTGGATGTCGCGCAGGCGTCGGTCGAGGGTGGAACGTTCTGAATAGAGCGCACGTGATCCGGCCACGGCATAGAGCCGCTCGACCACCTCTTGGCTCTCCTGATGGACGTGTGTGATCGCCAAGCGGAGGTTGACTCTGTTGGCGTCCGACATTTCGCCTGTCTCGCAGACCTCCTGCCAGGCGGCGTCCGAGGCGGACAGCGCGTAGGCTCGGCAGGCGGCGATCTGCGCAGCCGTCTCACCGAGCGTGGCCTGCGTGAGCGGGTCGTCACGCAGCATTCCTCGAAGGGCGACGCGCTCGCGGGCGAGTTCCATTACCTCCTCGTGCGCGGCCTGGACAAGGCCGAGCGCTACGCCGAGGTGCTTGGGCAACAGCCACGCGGGATGACGAAGCGGATTGCCCGGCACCGAGCGTCTGGAGGATCTTACTGGCACGCTTCTCTCGTCGGGAATGAACAGATCATTGACTTCCACGTCGTGGCTGCCGGTGCCGCACATGCCGCCGGTCTTCCAGGTGTCAAGGATGGTCACCTCGCTGCGGTGAGCGACGAGCCTGATGAGCGGCGGGCCCTCCGATGGCGCATCGTCCCCGCTCAGCCGGCAGTTCATCTGCACCCAGTCCGCATGGGTGATGCCGCTCATGTAGGGCCATCGCCCCGTGGCCAGGTATCCACCGTCGACACGTTGGGCCGTCCCGGGAGGAAAGCCTGCGCCGCAAGTCGCGGCGTCGATGTCGGCGTACATCGCGCGCGCGACATCCGGTTCAAGCTCGCGCGTCAGTAAGCCGCCGTCGCAGCCGATCATCACGCACCAGGCGGTCGACGCGTCGGCCCGAGCCAACTCGGCGATGAACAGGATCTGCGTCACCGGGTCGGCATCGTGTCCGCCCAGCCAACGAGGCTGGAGCAATCGGAATGCGCCAACGCTCCTCAGCAGGCCAACAATGTGTTTCGGAAGCTGCCGGGCTGCCTCGATGTCATCTGCGGCCTCTCGGATCTGCGGCGCGATCGCGCGTGCGGCCTCAAGCAGGGCCTCGCGCTCCTTCAGTGTGGCGCCGAACGAGGGACTCATGAATATGTGGGCACAACGTCAGAGCGGCCCTCGGGGCTGCCCCACGCCCGAGAGCTACAACTTCATCGGCTCGCCCTGGGCGACCTGTTGCGGGTCTGTCTTCCAGATGTCGGAACCGTCTATGTAGAGTTCGACGCCGTTGCCGTCTGGGTCGTTCAGGTAGAGCGACTTCGAGACCACGTGATCGATCGTTGCGAAGACCTTGACGCCAGCGGCTTCGAGTTCGTCGCGCGCTTCGCGCAGTTCGTCCAGGGTGTCGCCGATGCAGAAGGCGAGGTGGTAGAGGCCGGGTGCCTTGGGGTCGGCGGTCTCGGGGCCGTCCTCGCCGACCTCGAGCAGGGCCAGGTCGTGGTGGTTGCCGAGTGTGTAGAACGTCATCGGCATCTGCTCGTGGCGGGCGGCGAGCTTCATGCCCAGCACATCGCTGTAGAACGCCTCCGAGCGCTCCATGTTCCTGACCTTGATGACCGCGTGACCGAGTTCTTTGACCTTCATCGGTCTCCCTTTCGGGTTGAATGCCGCAATGCCACGGCTGCTGTGTCCTGCTCATTCTATGCATGCTGAGACGAAGTCTGCGATTTCCTATCTTGGCAGTCAACTTGCCCAGATAATCACCGACCTGCAAGGAGATGAAGATGGACGAGATCAGCTATTCGGTCGACGGACACATCGCATCGGTCAAACTGCTCCGACCCGAAAAGCTCAACGCGATGACGGACGAGATGTACCACGCGATCGGCGACGCGTTCAAGGAAGCGGACTTCGACCCACAGGTTCGCTGCGTGGTGATCAGCGGCTCCGGACGGGCATTCACCTCGGGGCACGATCTGCTCGAATTCGGCGAGCGGAAGGCCTGGAAGCCGTGGTCGGCGGAGCGCTTCGACAATGGCCTGGAGACGGCCAAGCCGGTGATTGCGGCGATCAACGGCTATTGCCTCGCCGGCGGTCTCGAGCTGGCCCTCTACTGCGATATTCGCATCTGCGACACGACGGCACAGTTCGGATGTCCAGAGCCGCGCTGGGGCATCCTGCACGGCTACGGTGCGCTACGCACGCCGGGACTGGTTGGATCGTCGGACGCGATGCGCCTGCTCCTGACCGGCGAGTTCATTGACGCCGCTGAAGCACTGCGGATTGGCCTGGTAAGCAAAGTCGTTGAGTCGTCCGAGTTGATCGACTCCGCCAATGAGATGGCCGCGAAGATCGCGGTCAACAGTCCTCTCGCGATCCGCCTGACCAAAGAACTGGCCCGCCGAGGCCGCGACATGTCACTGCCCGACGGCCTGCGCCTGTACCAGGAGTACCAGCGAATCGCCTTCACATCGGACGACGCACGCGAGGGCACAAGAGCATTCGCGGAGCGCCGAGACCCTAAGTACCAGGGCTGAGTTCATCGCGGGGCCTCCGAACCGTTCGAGAATCTCTAGCCTGTCGGCAATACGTTAGAGCAACAACGAATGGAGTTCATCATGTCCCTCACAGCGGAAGATCGCTCGGAGATCATCTTGCTCGCCGGACGCTACAGCCAATCTCTGGACCTGAGAGATCCCGAAGCCTGGCGCGCCGTCTGGACCGACGACGGCGTGATGGAGATGGACCTGCAGGATCTCTGGATCACCGGCGACGCTCTCTGGGGATTGGCATCCGGCATCAACGACGCTGACGATGATCGTGTGTCGCGGCACCAGCCTTCGAACTTTGTCATCGACGGCGATGGGGACGAAGCGACTATGTCGTCGTATTGCACGGTCGTCAGTGCGGGACGTCGCGACGATCCCTTTGGCGAACCCGCCAGGATTACATTCCAGGGACGCTACGTGGATCGGCTGCGACGGGTCGACGGAGCCTGGAAGATCGCGCACCGAACAATCATCACCGACTGGATCGACTCCGAGGTCAACGCCCAGGTCACGGGCGACAACGCAGCAAGCGCGCAGAGCGAAGCTGCGTCCTAGATCTTGGCTGCGACGCCGCCGTCGATGTTGATGATCTCTCCGGTGATGAAGCGGGAGTCTTCACAGGACAGGAAGAGGACCAGGTTGGCCACGTCGATCGAGTAGCCGGGTCCCTGCACGATCTGCGCGAACTCAAACATCTTCTCGAACACGTGGTGTCCGCCGTCGGGGTCGTTGTAGGTGCCCCGAGTCGCACCCGGCGTAATGATCTGACCCGGGCGCACACAGTTCACGCGGATGTTGTCCCGGCCGCCGGCCCCCGCCATGTACCGCGTCAGCGCATCGACCCCCGCCTTCGCCGCGTAGTACGACGCCGAGGCCGTGCCAAACTCATCCTGCATCCGCGAGGAAAAACCTCGCTGAGCGGCCAGCGACGACATGTTCACGATCGCACCGCCGCCCTGGGCCGCAATGTGCGGCCAGACCGCCTGGCTGACATAGAACGTCCCGGTCAGATTGACGTTGATCACCCGCAACCACTCGTCGTTGGGCTCGTTCGGGAAGGTGCCGCCGGCGCCTCCGCCGGCGTTGTTGAACAGCAGGTCGATCTGACCGTAGGCCTGAGCCGCCTGATCGACCGCCGCGACCACAGACTCGTTGTCGCCCACGTCGCAGGCGATGAACGTCGCCTCGCCGCCCGATTCATTGATCTCCGCGACGATCGCCTCGCCCTCGGGCACCCGGCGAGCCATCAGGATGACCTTCGCCCCCTCAGCCGCGAAGAGCCGTCCGGTTTCGGCCCCAATCCCGCTATTGCCGCCGGTGATGACCGCCACCTTGCCGTCAAGCTTGCCCATGGGTTCACGTCCTAACTCTCAGTTGGTCTGTGGTCGTCAGCGCTTGCGATTCCCTCTCCCTCTGGGAGAGGGCTAGGGTGAGGGCTCCCAGGATCCAGGAACCAAATCTCAGTCTTCCTGCGGCGGTTGCCAGAGGATCTGCCAGGCGATCCCGAACTGATCGGTGCACGAGCCGAAGTAGTCGCCCCAGAACATCTCCGCCATCGGCATGTCCACCTGACCGCCCGACGAGAGAGCGCCGAACTTCTCGTCCGCGTCCGCTCGGCTGGCCGCCGCAAAGCTGATCGAGAAGTTCGTCCCAACCACCGGTCCGCCGCCAAACGCAGGATTCGAGTCGCTGCCCATCAGCACGCTCTCCCCGACCGGCAAAGAGACATGCATGACCAGATCCTTCGCCTCCTCCGGAACCCCCATGTCGGGCGGACCGTCGGCAAACGTCTGCAACTCCGAGAACTCCCCGCCAAAGACGGACCGGTAGAACTCAAACGCCTCACGGCAGTTGTCCGCAAACGTCAGGTAAGTGTTCAGCGTCATCGCCATCTCCTTAATCCATTCCAGCGACCACAATCCAATCTAACGCCCGATCTAACGCCAGGATGCGCCCTGTCCCTCACTTCCATGTTCCGTCATTGCCGCGCTTGCCGCGGCAATCTCGCCGATATCACCTCCGCCCAACCAACCCAGTTCTCACCTGCGCCGCCTACCGCCCGTTGTTCCGCCATCCCCAACCACCCACCCCCCAACCACCCACCAAAGCCGATGTAACTCCCCACGCACAACACCAACCCCGACCGACATCCGATCTGGATAAAGTAAGAACACAAGTCCGATTACGCCCGGAAGGAGCCATCCGATGCCAAACCCATTCCACTACCGAACCGTCATCAACCGATACGCCCAACTCGCCTCCGACCCTCATCCGCCCCATGTTCAGGTCGCCGCCGCCTCGGCGCTCGCCCACGAGCTCATGCCCGGCACGCAGCGAGCCCGCCTCGCTCAACAGATGCTGAACGAGGCCAATCCCTACGAATACGCCCGGCACAAGCTCCGCGACCTCTACGACCGCGCCGACCCCGCCATCCTGCTGCCAACCGAATCAACCGACGCCATCACACTCCAGGACGAAGAATCCCCCGAGGAGGACACCGACCCCCTGTAGCGCCGAACGTCTCTCTTTTTTTTCGCCTTTGTTTTTTTCCTGGGGACTCAATCGACCCCCTTCCGTTCTGCGCGCGCCCGCCTGTCCTACACTTCGCACATTCCCACTGACTTGGAAAATCCTATGCCCGACTCCCCCGTCCGCTTCGGCTGGTACATCCCCACACACGGCGACCTGACCAACTTCGCCGACCCCGACCAGTTCATCCCCGCCTCCATGGAGATGTTCGAGCGCGTCGCCCTGGCCGCCGAATCCGCCGGCTTCGAGTACGCCCTCGTCCCGGTCACCCCGACCTGCTGGGAGGCTTGGATCTCAACCGCGATGATGTCGGCCAAGACGACCAGGCTGAAGATGCTGGTCGCCGCCCGGCCGGGCTACATCCTGCCCACCCAGATGGCCCGCATGATCGGTGCCTTCGACCAGCTCTCCCAGGGCCGCGTCTACATCAACCTGATCGCCGGCGGCAATCCGCGCGAACTGGCCGGCGACGGCATCACCTACGGCCACGACGAGCGCTACGAAGTCATGGACGAGTCCGTCCAGGTGATGAAAGCGCTCTGGACCTCCCACGAGCGCATCGACTGGGAAGGCAAGCACTACCAGCTCAAGGGCGCCCACGCCTACCCCAAGCCCTACCAGGACCCCTGGCCCCGCTTCTACATCGGCGGCGAGTCCGACGCCGCCCGTGACGTCGGCGCCAAGCACGCCGATTGCTACCTCTTCTGGGGCGACACCCCCGAAGCGACCGCCGTCAAAGTGGTCGATGTCAGGCGGCGGGCGGAAGGATTCGGACGGCCCAACATCAACTTCGGTATGCGAATGCAAGTCTGCGTCCGCGAGACCGAAGAAGAGGCCTGGGATGCCGCCCACCGCCTGATTGACGGCACCACCGATCGTCAGCGCGAGCTCCGCAAGAACTGGCGCGGCGAGTCCCAGGCCGACAGCCGCATGTGGCAACTCGCCGACGAGTCCAAGGACAACGACTTCCGCATCGCCCCGCACCTCTGGAGCGGTCTGAGCACCGTCCGAGGCGGCGCCGGACTCGCCGTCGTCGGCGATCCGCAGCAGGTCGCCGACACCCTCCAGCAGTTCATCGACATCGGCTGCACCGAGTTCTGCCTCTCCGGATATCCCCACGACGACGAGGCGAAGCGATTCGGCGACTGGGTGATGCCGATCGTTCAGGAACGCAATAAGGTGAGTTTGACGAGCGACGAGCCCGCTCTGGCCGTCGCCGATTGAGGTAGTTACTGAGGCAGTTGAGGAGACTGGACATGTCACGAGTACAACTGGCGTTGAACGTTGCCGAGCTTGAGCCGGCCATCGACTTCTACACGCAGATGTTCAAGACCGAGCCGCACAAAGTGCGTCCCGGCTACGCGAACTTCGAGGTCGACGACCCGCCGTTGAAACTGGTCCTGATCGAGAATCCATCTGCGTCCGCGCCGCTGAATCACCTGGGCGTCGAGGTTGAGACGAGCACCGAAGTGCATGCCGAAACGCAACGTTTCGGCAGCCTCGGGCTCGACATGGAGATCGAAGACAGCGTCGTCTGCTGCCATGCGGAACAGGACAAGGTCTGGGTCGCCGACCCCTCGGGTACACGCTGGGAG
>DAOUHS010000082.1:0-3306 GCA_034428415.1 Dehalococcoidia bacterium | reverse complement strand
CTCTCTGGCTTTGCGAAGGTTGGCAAGACTGGCGGTGATCTCCAGTTTCTGCTCCGGCGGCTGTGCGACATGGACTATGTCCACCTCCTGGAACTGGCGCCGAGCAGCGAGTTGCTGGGCGATTACCGGGCGGGCGATCTGACGTGGGATGACTACGCCGACGGCTATCGCGCCCTGCTCCAGAACAGGAGGGTCGAGGACCTGATCGATCCCGAGCTCCTTGCCGACGGCGTGCTGCTTTGCAGCGAGGCGTCACCCGAGCATTGTCACCGACGACTGGCCGCCGAATACCTCCAGCAACACTGGGGCGACGTCGAGATCATCCACCTCTAGGCGCGCTCGCGGATCCATTCGCCGATGTGATTGATTGCGTCCTGGCCCTCGGGCAGCATCGGCGCGAAGGCTTGCCAGACGTGGAACATGTCGTCCCAGATCTCTTCAACGACCTCGACACCGGCGTCCCGAGCGCGGGCTGCGACCCGCTCGGTATCTCGACAGATCATCTCGACGCGGCCTGCCTGTAAGAGCAGCGGGCAGATGCCCTCGTAGTCGCCGAAGACGGGTGAGAGCAGAGGGTTCTTGCGGTCGGCGTCGGCGGCGTACAAGGCCGCCCATTCTTGCGAGGCGGTGATCGCGACGGTGTTGTCGGGGATCGTCGGGTCATCATGGCCGAAAGCGGACAGCTCCTCGGGGCCGGCGGCGAGGTCCGCCCAGGCGGACAGTCCGATTCCACCGGTCGGCATGCGCACGCCGCGCTCGCGGGCGGCGAGCAGGGTGGCCAGAGTCAGTCCGCCGCCAGCCGAGTCGCCGCCGACGAAGACCGCGCTCGCCTCGCCCGGTTCAACCGGACCGTTGGCCCAGATGTATTCGAGCGCGGCGAGCGCATCGTCAACGGCAGCGGGGAAGGGGTGCTCCGGGGCCAAGCGATAGTCCAGGTTGAGGGCCACGCAGCCTGACGCCCGACAGATGTCGGCGACCAGGCGGCGATGGGTCCCGATCGAACCGAGGACGTAGCCTCCGCCATGCACATAGAGCAGGCGGCGATTGGGATCGGAGTCGGGCAACACCGTCCACTCAGCCAATACGCCATTGGCGTCAACCGCTGTGAGCGAGATGTCGTCCTGCAGCGGGAAGCTGAATCCCGTCTCCATCGCTTCGCGCTGTTGCTCGAGGGTCAGGTCCGCTTCAATCATGCTGGCGGCCTGGGCCTGCATGGCCTGAATGACCTCGTTGTATTCCGTGGACGGCATCTTCTGCTCCGATTCGAATTGCGGCAGCGGGCCTATGCGTGTTGATTGATGAACTCGCCAAGCCGATCGATTGCTTCCTGGCCCTCGGGCAGCGTCGGCGCGAACATGTGCCAGACGTGCGGCATATCGGGCCAGATCTCGGCTGTCGCGTCTACCCCGGCCGCACGTGCGCGCTCCGCAACCTTCTCGGTGTCAGGGCGGCCGGGTTCCGGTTCGCCGACTTGCAGCAGCAACGGCGGCAGACCCGTGAAGTCCGCGTAGAGCGGCGAGATCAGTGGATCGGCGGGGTCGGCGTCGCCGATGTAGGACAGAGCCATGGCGCGGGTGATTGGATCAGAGGGATCGGGTGGGTCGCTGCCCTCGACGGCGCGCACCAGGCTGTTCCAGGGTGAGAGTCCGACGCCCCCGGCGGGCATCGCCAGGCCGCGATCGCGAGCCGCGAGCAGCGTGGCCAAGGCTAACCCGCCGCCGGCAGAGTCGCCGGCAACGAAGACGGCCTCCGCACCGGCCGGACCGGAGGGACCGTCGGTCTGCACGAACTGCAGCCCGCTGACCGCGTCGTCAACGGCCGCTGGATACAGGTGCTCGGGTCCGAGACGATAGTCGAGATTGAGCACTTCGCACTCGGAGGCGCGCGCGAGATTCTCGCACAGACGCCGATGCGTCGCTGGCGAGCCGGCGATGTAGCCTCCGCCGTGCAGGAAGAGCATCCGCCGGCCTGGTCGTGACTCTGCAACGGTCACCCACTCGGCGGGCACGCCGTTGGCACTAACCGGCCTGACCGTGGCCGCGTCGCTGACTTCGAATCGGAACGACGCATTCATGGCCTCGCGCAGCGCCTCGACGATGTTGCCCTTGGCCGCAGCCGACCCCATCCGGACAAGCATCGCATCCATTTGTGCGACGGCCTGTTGTAGTTCTGCGGAGGCCATCGGTCAGTCCTTCCAGCGATCGAGCACGCGGCTGATCTGCAGCTCAAGCGGGCACGACCGCCTGCTGCCTTATCCACTCGCCGACCCGGTCGATCGCTTCCTGGCCCTCTGGCAGCATCGGCGCGTACTGGTGCCAGACGTGAAACATCTCGTCCCAGACCTCTTCCACGAGATCGACACCGGCCAAGCGGGCACGTTCTGCGGCTCTGGTCGTATCCGAGAGCAGCATTTCGGCGCCGCCGACCTGCATCAAGAGCGGCGGCAGTCCGGCGTAGTCCGCGTAGAGCGGCGACGCAAGCGGATGGCACGCATCGGCGCCGCCGAGATATTGGACGGCCAGGTCATTGAGCATCGATACGCTGCCCGCCTGCGGATCGTCTTTGGCGATAGACGTGACCGATTCGCCGGTGTTCGCCAGGTCGGTCCAGGCGGAGATCGCGATTGCCGCGTTTGGTTGGTCGAGGCCCTGGTCGCGAGCCGCCAGCAGCGTGGCGAGCGTCAGTCCGCCGCCGGCCGAGTCTCCCGCGACGAAGGTCGAATCAGGCGCGCCCGCGCCGTCCGGCCCGTTCTCCTGGATGAACTTGAAGGCTGCAATGGCGTCGTCGACGGCGGCGGGGAAGGGATGCTCGGGCGCGAGGCGGTAGTTGAGATTGAGGACCGCGCAGCCGCCTGCCCGGGCGATGTCTTCACAGAGTCGGCGATGGGTGATTGGCGAGCCGTAGACGTAGCCGCCGCCGTGGAAGTAGAGCACGCGCCGGTTTGGGTCCGATTCGGCCACCGTCACCCACTCGCCCGGCACGCCGTTGGCTTCGACCGCAGTGACCGTCGCCGCTGCCGTTGCGGGGAATGATCTGTCCTCCATCGCCTCACGGATTTGCTGCCGTGTCGGATTGGCGAGCGGACGCGGACGCTCTGCGATCAGTTTGAGAACCTTCTGCAGTTCCGCGGATGCCATGGTCCGACTCCATTCAGCACGCATCGTCACCATGGGGCGTTAGGCGTGCTGGTTGATGAACTCGCCGATCCGCTCGATGGCTTGTTGGCCTTCGGGGAGCATGGGGGCGAAGGCGTGCCAGACGTGGAACATCTCGTCCCAGACTTCTTCGACCACGTCGACGCCGGCG
>DAOUHS010000081.1:0-24919 GCA_034428415.1 Dehalococcoidia bacterium | reverse complement strand
GGGCGCGAAGCGGGCGTTGCCGGAGTCCATCGATCCCTTGACGATGTCTTCGCCAAATCTGACGAAGTGCAGGTCGGAGCCGCAGATCCCGCAGGCCAGCACCTTGACCAGCGCCTCGCCCTCGACGGGTTCGGGTTGCGGAACGTCGGTGACCCTGAGTTGTCCATTCCGTGATGCAACAGCGCGCATGGCGGTCTCCTCTCCAGTCTTCGTCACTCATCAGTTTCCGAGCAGGCTAACCGCTAGCCTGTCGCCAGGTTGAAGCAAGGTTGCGGCAAGCAAGAGGAAGAACGAGATGGCGGACTACGACGCATTGCAGCGCGCCTACCGCGCCACCGACGGCTGGGTGCATCTGACCATCACGACCGACGCGGAATGGCTCCGTCTGCGCGACACGCTCGGCGAGGCTGCGCTGGCCGATCACATGTGGGACCACCACGAGCGTCACCCGGCCGATGGCGAGGCTTACCTGCCCGAATTCCAGCTCCAGATCGAGGACGATCCTCGCTTCGCCAGCGCCGACCTCCGGCTGAAACACGCCGCCGACCTATCGACGGTGATCACCGAAGCCCTGCGCAACCGAACCCAGCAAGAGTGGATCGACCTCTTCGAAGCCCGCGGCGTCCCGCACGAAATCAGGACGCCGGCCGGCGCCTGAACGGGGGCACTACATGACCACGCTGAAGACCTTCACCTCGGACCTGGCGGAAGTCAAGCTGCGGGAGCTGATCATCTACCTCTGCGAGCGCCGGATCACGGCCCGCTCGTTCGGCACGAGCCAGCTCAACACGCTGCTCTGCCTGAGCGACTTCCTGCACTTCCGCCGTCACGGAGAATCGATCACCGGAGCCGACTACGTCGTCGCCGAGCACGGGCCGTGGCTGGTCAAATTCGAGCTCTACCTCGACCCGCTGATCGACAGCGACAGCATCGTCATCCAACCATCGGATCTGGGCGGGTACACGCAGTACCGTCCGATGGCCCTGACCAGCGCCGACCTATTCGGGTTCAACGGAGCAGAGATCGCCACAACCGAGCAAATCCTGCGAGCCACAGAGGGACAGTCCGCCTCGGAACTCGCGGACCTCGCACAGTCACTTACACATTGGCGAGACGGAGTTCTGGGAGAGGCGCTGCCCCACGAACTGGCGCTTGATGTTCGCTCCGGCTGACGTCTAGTCGGCCTCTTCGTTGAGCCAGGACATCATGCCTCGGAGCTCGGCTCCGACTTCTTCGCTTGGGTGACGGGCGGCTCGGGCTCGGAGCTTGTCGAAGCCGGGGCGGCCGGTCTGGTTTTCCATGATCCATTCGCGCGCGAAGGTGCCGTCCTGGATGTCCGAGAGGATCTGCTGCATCTTCGCTTTGACCGACTCGTCGACGATGCGCGGGCCGCGGGTCAGGTCGCCGTACTCGGCCGTGTCGGAGACCGAATAGCGCATGTTGGCGAAGCCGCCCTCGTAGATCAGGTCGACAATCAGCTTGACCTCGTGAATCGTCTCGAAGTAGGCCGACTCGGGCTGGTAGCCCGCCTCGACCAGCGTCTCGAATCCGGCCTGCATCAGTGCGGTGACGCCGCCACAGAGAACGGACTGCTCGCCGAAGAGGTCGGTCTCGGTCTCCTCGAGGAAGGTCGTCTCCAGCACGCCCGCACGGGTACCGCCGATGCCCTTGGCATAGGCCAGGGCGACTTCCTTGGCGGTCTCGGATGCGTCCTGGTAGATCGCCAGCAGCGCTGGGACGCCGCCGCCCTCTTCGAAGACACGTCGCACGAGGTGGCCGGGCCCCTTTGGTGCGATCATCGTGACGTCGACCTCGGGCGGCGGGTCGACCTGGTTGTAGTGAATCGCGAAGCCGTGGGCGAACATCAACGTCTTGCCCTCGGTCATCGAGGGCGCGATGTGCTGGTCGTAGATCGACTTCTGCACGTGGTCGGGTGTGAGCACCATGACGATGTCGGCGGCGGCCGCAGCATCGGCGACCGTGTCAACCTGCAGCCCGGAGTCCTGCACTTTGGTCCAACTCCGGGAGCCGGGGTAGAGGCCGACGATCACATCGCAGCCGGAGTCGCGCAGGTTGAGCGCGTGCGCATGGCCCTGAGAGCCAAAGCCGATCACGGCGATCTTCTTATCCTTGAGCAGGTCAAGGTCGGCATCGGCGTCGTAGTACATCTGGGCGGGCATACAGGTCTCCTGCAGGTTGGGCTTGGGTATTCGTTGTTCTCGCCTGAGTGTAGGCGTGGTTTCCCGTTAGGCCTTGGTAGCTGCGAATCAAAGCCAGTCGGTGCTAGTCGCTGGCGAACGGCAGCACGCCCTCGGGGCGCCGTCCAAGCATCGCCCGGATTGCAGCCGCGGCTTGCTGCGAGTCTGAAATGGCCGGCGGCTTGGTCGTCGCGGTTCCGCGAACCATTGCGACTCGGCCTGTCCGCACCATCTCAAGAATGCCGAACTGCTCGAACATCTTCACGGCGGCGTTGACCTTGCCCTCATCGCCGAGGACCTGGACGATCAGCGCTTCGGAATGCACATCGACGACATCGGCGCGGAACACTTCGACCACGTCGAGGACTTCGCGTCGATTGAAGTTGGTCGCTGAGACTTTGATCAATGCGAGCTCGCGATCGACCATCGGCGCGTAGGTGATGTCTTGAACCGAGACGACGTCGATCAGCTTGAACAATTGTCGGCAAACCTGGTCGACCTGGTGGTCGTCGCCATCAACGACGATCGTCATCCGGCTTAGACCCGGTTCCTCGCAGTGGCCGACCGTAAGCGACTCGATGTTGAATCCACGGCGGCGGAACAACGACGCGACGCGCGCCAGAACGCCGGGGCGGTCTTCCACGTGAGCGACAATAGTGTTGCGGGAAGCCATTCAGAGATTCTCCTCTGTCTCGCTCAGACTTGCTCTAGAGGTCATCAGCAGACTCGATGGTCTCTGAGAGTGCGGCGCCAGCGGGGACCATTGGCCAGACGTTCTCTTCACGCTCAAGCTGAAAGTCGATCACGACCGGCCCGTCGTAGCCTTCAAGGTCGCGGAAGAGCTGCGTCGCCTCGGCGCGCGTCGAGGCGCGGACACCTTTGATGCCGTAGGCCTCGGCCAACTTGACGAAGTCGGGCTGGCCCAGGTCGACGGAGTGGTAGTTGTTCGCGTAGAACAACTCCTGCCACTGGCGGACCATGCCGAGGAAGCCGTTGTTGAATATCGCGAAGCGGACCGGCAGTTTGTGGTCGGCCACCGTCTGCAGTTCCTGCGAAGTCATCTGAAATCCGCCGTCGCCGCAGATCGACCAGATTGGCTCATCCTGCGCGAACTGGGCGCCCATCGCCGCGGGGACCTCATAGCCCATCGTGCCCAGGCCGCCCGAGGTGACCCACTGACGAGCCTTCGTGTACGGGTAGTACTGCGCAGCCCACATCTGGTGCTGACCGACGCCGGTGACGATCGTCGACTGCCCTTCGGTCGCTTCGGCGAGTGCCCGGACCAACCAGGGACCACCGAGACCGGTACCTTCCTCGATGTAGTCGGTCGGGTGCTGGTCCATGATCCGATCGATCTCGGACCGCCACTCGGGGTGCGAATTGCGTTCGATCTGCGGCAGCAGCCGGCTGAGCGTTTCCTTGACATCGCCGTTGACCGGTGCGTGCGTGACGAAATTCTTGCCAATTTCTGCCGGGTCGATGTCGATGTGAACGATCTTCGCGTCCGGATTGAAGTCACTGAAACGGCCCATCGCTCGGTCGTCGAAGCGCATGCCGATTCCGATCACGACATCGGCGCGGTCGGCGGCCATGTTGGCGTAAAAGTGTCCGTGCATGCCGAGGAAGCCGTAAGAGAGCTCGTGGTCCTCGGGCATACCTGAGATGCCTAGCAGCGTGGTCAAGACCGGCGTGTCGGAGCGCTCGGCGAACTCGACCAGCTCGTCCTTTGCCTCCGATTGCACGACGCCGTGGCCGGCAATAATGATCGGCTTTTTCGCGGCGTTGATCGTCTCGGCGGCTTTGTCGACCTCTTCTTCGCGGGGGACATCCATGATCGGGTAGCCGCGCAAAGAGACGCCCTGCGGGTAGCCGTCCCACTCGGCCTCCTCGATGAACACGTCCTTGGGGATGTCGACCAGCACCGGACCCTTGCGCCCGGTCGAGGCGATGTGGAAGGCCTCTTTGACCGCCGGCGCGATCTCGGACGCGCGCATCAGCAGGTAGTTGTGCTTGGTGATCGGCAGGGTGATGCCGGTAATGTCGGCCTCCTGGAAGCCGTCGCGGCCGATCAGGTCGCGGGCGACGTTGCCGGTCAGCACGACCATCGGCACCGAGTCCATGTAGGCGGTGGTGATGCCGGTGACGAGGTTGGTCGCGCCCGGACCGGAAGTGGCCAGGCAGACGCCGGTGCGGCCGGCGACCCGGGCATAGCCGTCGGCGGCATGAGCGGCGGCCTGCTCGTGGCGTACGAGGACGTGCTTGATATCGGGGTATTCGCCCAGCGTGTTGTAGAGCGGCAGGACGACACCGCCGGGGTAGCCGAAAAAAACCTCAACCCCTTCCGCACGCAGGCATTCCATCAGGATTTGGGCGCCGGTCAAACGCATAGCGTTCTCCTCAAGCCTCGTTCGGCAACTATGCCGGACGTTGTGCACTCATTCGTACCGTTGAGTTGTTGTTCGTGTTGAATCGGCGGTTCCGAGGAAGCGGCACTGGTTCCCTACTCGTGCCTGAGCGCCGATCACTCAGACGCGGAACGCGTGGCCGCCTACTACAGCGACGATGATCCGCCGCTGGCACCGCCACGTCGGGCCGGCGTCAGCGTGACCTACTTCTTCTGCCTCTTCGAACGGACCAACCAATTTCGTCATCGATCTGAGCCTACAAGATTCCGAGCGTTGCGTCTGCGATCCAGCCGATTACGCTCTCGCTTTGGCTGCCTCAATCACCTGCTGCTCGTACGCCTGCTCGATTTCCGGATAGTCGTAGTAGCGCTCGCGCAGGAGCTTGTTGATCTCACGCGACGGGAAGAAGCGCCGGGCCCACTCCGTATCCTGGGCCAGATCGAGCGGCTCGCCGGCATGGGCCATGACGACCATTTCGTAGCGGCGGCTGCCAACTTCAACTTCGTCCTGCAGTTCCCTCGCGGTCATCTGCACCCTCGTGTGCTGTGACCAATCGACGATCGGCACTTGCCAGGTGTCCTCAACCACACTGCGAATCGTTTGGGTTAGAGCGGCCTGACGGGCGGACTGGTCGAGCTCCGGATCCAGCGGCTCAGGTCGCGGTTCGATGTCGAATTCGAGGATCGGCAACAGCCAGGGTTGATGGCGATCGCCGTGGCGCACGGCGAGACAGCGGTCGCCGCGCATGATCACCAGAAAAATGCGCTCGACCAGATCCGGCTCCGGCAGTTCTTCGGTCTGGTCTCGGTATTGCAGATAGACGTCGTCGACGAGCTTCTCCTGCCGCCACAACTTGCGCCGCGGCTTTGGGATTTGCTTCATGATCTCGGCGGGATCCATGTCCATGCCGCCGCCGAGTGGGTGTTCTCCAAATGCCATACTCTTGCTCTCTCGGTCTGCTTCCTCTGTCGGTTTAGTCGGTTTGCACAGTCTGCAGTGTCTCGGCGGTGGCGTGCGGCTCCTCGGAGGTCCACACGTTGCGCCCGCGCTCTCCGGCGCTGAGACGACCCACGCCGGGGAACGGATTGTGCACCGCAACCAGCAAGGATTGGTTCTTGATCGCTTCGGCGATCAGCCGTTTCTTGGTCTCCAGGTTGATCAGCGGCAGCACGTCAAAGGCTGACAGCCAGGCGACTCGCTCCAGTTGGACCTGGTGCTGGATCATGTCTCCCAGGTAGATCGCCGACTCGCCGCCGTTGGCAATCACCACCGAGGCATGTTCGGCGGTGTGACCCGGCGTCTCGATCACGGTGATGTCGGACGTGACCTGCGTCTCTCCGTCGATGAACTCAATCTGTCCGGCTGCCTCGACGGGCAACAGGTTCTCAGGCAGGTACGTCGCGCGAGTCCGCTCATTCGGGTGCAGCGCGTCTTCCCACTCGCCGCGTTGGATGTAGTAGCGAGCGTTGGGGAAAGTGACCGCCAGTTCGCCGTCGCCGTCCTTTACCGTGTTCCATCCGGTGTGGTCGTTGTGCAGATGCGTGTTGATCACGATGTCGACATCGGCCGGCTGCACGCCGTTGCGGGCCAGGTCGTCGATCAGTTTTCCGTGATCCGGTTCCCAGCCTCGACGCCGGGTCTGTTCGAAGTCCTTGTTGCCTTGCCCGGTCTCGATCAGCACGGTCTGGCGGTCGGACTCAAGCAACAAACAGTTGAGTGCCAGCGGAATCTGGTTCAACTCATTGGTCTCGCCGGTCACACGTTGCCACATGACTCTCGGCACTAGCCCGAACACTGCACCGGCGTCGAGCCAGATCACGCCGTCCGAAAGGACCCGCACCTCGCGCGAACCGACCCGATAGATTGGCGTTGCACTCATGGCGTGACGTTATCACCAACGGCAGCTTGAATCAGAGCGCGTTCGCCACGCGCTAGGGATCGAATCATGTCCGACGCACCAACGCTCGATGCAGATCCGTTTCGTCGAGGATTTCGAGGGCTCCTTCCAGAACATCTCGGGATTCGCTTGATATCGGCGGCGCCTGACCTGATCGTGGGAGAGATCGATGTCGAGCGACAGCTCTGCACCGCTCCAGGATTGATGCACGGCGGCGCGATCATGGCCTTCGCCGACACACTCGGTGCGGTTGGCACGAGCGCGAACCTGCCTCCGGGCGCGGGCACCACGACGATCGAATCCAAGACCAACTTCTTCAGAGGCGGTGTCGAAGGAACAACGCTGAGAGGTGAATGCCGACCCATGCATCGAGGTCGCCGAACCCAGGTTTGGCAAACGACGATCCTCAATCCCGAAGGCAAGCTCGTGGCACAGGTGACGCAGACTCAGATGGTGCTGTAGAGACCAAAGCGCGGCTCATTGACCCGCATCAGGTAGTGATCACAATCATCGAACGCCGACGGGCTCGCGTGTATCGTGACGGATAATGCTTCGGCACTGACCTCAGGTTCACGAGGAGCGCGCGATGTCCGGCACTGAAATGGCCTACCTGCAGGGCGAGATCATGCCACTGTCTGAGGCCAAGATCAGCATCATGACCCATGCCCTGCACTACGGCACCGCCGTATTCGAGGGCATCCGCGCCAACTGGAATGCCGATCACGAGGAGCTCTACCTGTTCCGCATGCGGGAGCACTATGAGCGTCTGCGCAAGTCGGCCAGCGCGCTGATGATGGAGGTGCCGCTCTCGGACGACGAACTCTGCGACATCACGGTCGACCTCGTCCGCCGCAGCGGCTTCAAGCAGGACGTCTACGTCCGGCCGATGGTCTACAAGTCGGCTGAGGCGCTCGGCGTTCGCCTGCACGGCGTCGCCGACGATTTCCTCTGCTTCCTGATCCCCTGGGGCGCGTACCTCGACGCCACGGGCGGCGTGCATGTGGTGACGTCCTCCTGGCGGCGGACCGAGGACCAATCGATCCCGGTCAGAGCCAAGGTCACCGGCGCATACATCAACTCGGCGCTGGCCAAAACCGAGGCCGAGACCGCGGGATTCGACGAAGCGATCATGCTCAATGAGGACGGGCACGTCTCCGAGGGCTCGGGCGAGAACATCTTCATCATCAACGACGGTGTGATCTACACGCCGCCCAGCTCCGACAACATCCTCGTCGGGATCACGAGAAACACGGTCATGGAACTGGCCGAGCAAGAACTCGGGATTCCTACCGTCGAGCGCACCCTTGACCGGTCGGAGCTCTGGTTGGCCGATGAGGTGTTCATGACCGGCACGGCGGCCCACGTCACGCCGATCGCCTCTGTCGACCGACGCGTGATCAATGGCGGCCAGACCGGTCCGATCACGGCTCAGCTGGAGCGGCTGTATTTCGACGCGATCATCGGTAACCGAGACGCCTACGCGCACTGGCTGACACCCATCTACACGGACAGTTGAATCCCGGGAGCGGCGACATGGCAGAGGCGATCACACTCGTCCTCGCCTACCTGCTGGGCTCACTTCCGGTGTCGTGGCTGGTTTTTCGCTGGCGCACGGGCGAGGACCTGCGCCTCGTCGGCGACGGCAACGTCGGCGCCGCCAACGCTGCCCGAGAGGGGGCAGGGCACTTCTTCGGAGCGGTGATTATCGTGATCGATATCGGCAAGGGGTTGCTCGCCGTTTCCGTTGCGCGCTGGTGGGGACTAGACCTCGGCTGGTGGATGGCGGCGGGCGGGATCGTCATGGTCGGCCATATGTGGCCGCTGTTCCTGCGCTTCAACGGCGGCCGCGCCGCGGCGACGAGTTTGGGCGCGGCCGGCGCGTTCCTGCCCTGGCAGTTCGGCGTCACCTTCGTCGTGGGCGGTCTGACCTACCTCGTTACTCGTATCGCCGAGCTCGGCATCCTCCTCGTTGCCGCTCCGCTGCCGCTCCTCGCGATCGCGTTCGGCGAGCCAATCGAATCGATCATTTTCTGTTTCGCCGCGCCCCTCGCGGCCCTACTCAAGACAGTGTGGGACAAATGGCGCGAACCTGCGACGCTATAGTCGTCGGCGCCGGCCCCGGTGGATCGACCGCCGCGTACGACCTCGCCACAGCAGGCGCCGACGTCCTCCTGCTCGATCGCGCCGACTTCCCGCGCGACAAGCCCTGCGGCGGCGGAGTCCTCATCTCGGCGGTCAAGCTGCTGCCGTATTCGCTCGACCCGGTGACCGAGCAAACCATCACCTCGTTTCGCGTCCGCTACAAGCGTTCATGGGAGTTCGAGCACCGCTATCACGAGCCGCTGGCGATCATGACCCAGCGTTCACGGCTCGACGCGTTCATGGCCGAGCAAGCCCAGGGTGTCGGAGCCGAGTTTCGCGATGGATCGCCGGTGCGCCGGATCGACGACACGACCGTCACGCTCGCCAACGGAGACACCCACGAAGCCAGTGTGATCATCGCGGCAGACGGCGCCAACGGCGTCGTCCGACGCGCACTCGGCCTGCCGAGACTGCGCGGCGCCGTTGCTCTGGAGGGCAACGCCGCACGATCCGAGCAGCGAGCAGGCGAGCGTTGGAGCGATGCCGTCGGCCTCGAGCTCGGTTCAATGCCCGGCGGCTACGGCTGGGTCTTCCCTAAGGACGACCATTGCAATGTCGGACTCGGTGGATTCCCATCCGCCGCGCCGAAGCTCCGAGGCGAGCTATCGAGATACGCAGGATGCGAATCCTTCGACGGCGAAACGCTGACAGACCTGCGCGGCCACCATCTCCCACTCCGAGATCCGGACAGCACACTAGTCGCGGGGCAGGTCGCCTTCGTCGGCGACGCCGCCGGCCTAGTCGACCCGCTCTCCGGCGAAGGAATCGGCAACGCCATCCGCAGCGCGCAGCTTGCGGCAGGGGCGGCCCAAGCATTCCTCGCTGGCGACTCGAGCGATCTTTCGCCTTACGAAACTGCAATCGAGACCGAAATCGAACCCGAACTCAGGGTCGCGCGACAACTGCAAGCGCTGTTCCACCAATGCCCGTGGCCATACGTTCAGTTGCTCAGGCACTCTGACCGCTTCTGGACCGCCTTCTGCCGAATCGTCCGCGGAGAGTCGAGCTACAGCTCGTTCCAGGGGCGGTTGGGACCGGCGAAGATCCTGGTTGATGCCGCGGCGGCCTTGGCCGAACGTCGCGGTCGCGCGGCTGCCGCCTGGCAACACCCTTCCTGAGTTAAGCCTCGATCTCGCGAGCCGTCGCCAAGGCTTCATCCCAGCTCGCTTGCTCGCGAATCAGGGCTTGATAGCGCCGCAACATCCTGGGCCAGCCGACCGCGACGACGCCGGTCAGGTAGCCCCGTAATCCATAGATCGCGGCAAATCGGTTCGACTCGAGCGACCCGTGGACCAATCGGAACTCTTCACGCGGCGACGTGATGCCGGATGCCATAATGCTCAGCCCGTGCTGGTCGGACCAGAAGTACGGTACCGGCGCGAACGCCTCCAGCGCTTCACCGCGGCTCTCCGACAGTAGATTGCGCGCCGCCGCCATCCCCTGTTCGACCGCGTTCGTCCAATGCTCAATCCGCATCGTGCGCTGGGGCTGGTCGTATCCGAAGTGCGTGAACAGCACATTCGGCCAACGAGCCACATCGCCCGCCGCGTAGACCATCGGCGCGGCGCGACTGTACTGATCACAGATGACGCCGTCACCAATGGTCAGACCGGAGTCAGCCAACCACTCGACGTTCGGTCGAACCCCAATCCCGACGACAACCGTGTCAGCCGCAATCCGTAAGCCGTCAGATAGCTCGACGGCCTCCACCCGTTCATCGCCGACGAACCCAGAGACCGTCGCATTGAACCGCATCTCAACGCCCGCATCACGATGCAAGCCGGCGGCCCACCCGGCGAGCTCTTCCCCCAGCGGACCGATCATCGGCGCAGACAACGCCTCGACCATCGTCACGTCGAGCCCACGCGCCCGAGCCGAAGAAGCAACCTCAGCGCCAATGAACCCGGCCCCAATCACAACGACTTTTGCGCCGTGCTCCAGATCATCCCGAATGCGCAACGCGTCGGCCCGACTGCGCAGCGTGCGTACGCCCGCCAAATCCTGACCCAATGGAAGCGCCAGAGCTCTCGCACCCGTGGCTATGATCAGTCCGTCGTATTCGACACGCTCCTCGCCATCAAGCAACACTGTCTGATTCGCGACATCCAGCCCGCATGCCGATCGGTCACTGAGAAACTCAAGGTTCAGAGCAGCAAACTCCTCGGAAGAGCGCAGCGGCAGACGGTCGACGTCCCACTCGCCGGTCAGTAGTTGCTTGGACAGCGGCGGCCGATCGTACGGCAGATCCGGTTCGTCCCCGATCAGCGTGATTTGACCCTCGAAGCCCTCGTCACGCAATGCTTCGGCCGCATTGAGCCCAGCCAGTGACGCCCCGACGATGACGACTCTGTTCAAAGGTCGTTCCATGCGCAGAGGCTATCGCGGGCTGCATCTGGTCTCGCTTGTGAAATGCTTCGCTATGATGCTCTCGATACCCATATCAACACCACAACCACATGACTGGAGATCCTCATGGGCAAGTTGGACGGCAAGGTTGCCATCGTCACAGGCGCGAGCCGCGGCATCGGCGCGGCGATCGCTGAGTGTTTCGCGGCTGAAGGCGCCAAGGTCATCGCTACCGCTCGCACAGTGCAGGAGGGCACGCACCCGCTGCCCGGCTCGTTGGAGATGACGATCAAGAGCATCCGCGACGCGGGCGGAGAAGCCACGGCGGTCGCCGGCAACGTTTCCGAGTACGAAGAGTGCGCCGGCATCGTGCAGGCCTGCATCGACACCTACGGCCAGCCCGACGTGCTGGTCAACAACGCCGCCCTGACCTACTTCATCCCGGTCAAGGATTTCCCCGTCCGCCGCTGGCTGCGTTCGACGGCCGTCAACTTCCACGGCCCGTTCTATATGAGCCAACTCTGCCTTAACGAGGGCGGCATGATCGAGCGCGGTTCCGGCGCGATCGTCAACGTCTCCTCAGCCGCGGCGATCGGCCCGGGCCGAGGCCCGTACGAGGGCGACGGCGGCGGCGGCACTCTGTACGGCGCCGAGAAGGCCGCGCTGGAGCGATTCACGCAAGGTCTCGCTTCTGAAGTCCACCAGCACGGCGTGTCGGTCACCTGCTACAGCCCTTCGCAGATCGTCCCGACCCCCGGCGTGGTCCACCACCGGCTGATGGAAGGCCGTGACCCGAACGACAGCGAGTCCGTCGAGATCATGGCTCAGGCTGCGCTGCTGCTCGCGACCGAGCCGCTGGACAAGGTCTCCGGCCGAGTCACCTACTCCCAGGAAATCCTCAAGGAGTTTGGCTGGGACATGGGTGGCAAGGAACCGGCCGGCACCGGCGTCAGCTCACCGGGTTCAGGCTACTCTCAGATCTAATCGCCGCAACTCCCCGCTCCCTTTTGGGGGGGAGCTGCCGCAGGCTAAGGGGCGTCGGATGCATCCGCGGCGCTCGATTGCGAGGCTGCCGTGGCTTCCGCAGACGTTGAACGTCTGGAACGCTGGTTCCGGGACGGAGACCTACTCCACCCGTTCGAGGGCGACGCTCCTCCCTCGACGGTGGACCTGGCCCGCGCGATTGCCTCGATCGGCGGCGCCCCACTGACCAACAGCGACGATCGTGCCGCTCAACTCGCAGAGCAGATTGGCCGCGATCGACCGCTGCTATTCGTCCTGGTCGACGGCCTGGGCTGCATCTTTGAGGGTCGTACGCGACCCGGCGGATTGTTGGGTCGGGCAGAGCACATCCAGCTCAGGTCGGTCTTCCCCTCGACCACCGCCGCAGCGTTGACCACGATCGCCACCGCCGAGTGGCCCGCCCAACACGGGGTGCCCGCCTGGTATACGCACTTGCACCGGAATGACATCACGGCCACGATCCTGCCGTTCGTCGAACGGGACTCCGAGCGCCGGCTGCAAGACTTCGGCGTCCGGCCTGAGGATGCGTTCGTCCACCCGTCGCGCATGGCCACCATCAGCGGCCGGCTGCGCACCTACCACCCGCGCAACATCTCGGACAGCGAGTTCACCAACTACCAGCGCGGCTCGGCCGCGACGGATCCCTTTGATCACCTGCGGGACGCGGTTGAAGCGGTTTTGGCCCGGCTGGTCGACGACGAAGAAACCGGCATCCATTACCTCTATCTGCCGATGGTTGACTCCGCCGCGCACCGCGATGGACCCGACGCGCCGGCCACGCTGAGAGCGCTCCAAGCTGTCGATGAAGCGCTGTCGGTGATCGCCGAAAAGGTGGACGGCCGCGCACGGATCGCAATCAGTGCCGATCACGGCCAACTCAATGTCTCCGCCGCGGAGAAAGGACTCTTCCTGCCCGACGACGAGATCATCGACGACCTGCACACGCCTCCGCACGGAGAACCGAGAGTGCCCATGTTCTGCGTGCGTGCCGGTCGTGAAGATACGTTCTCGGGCGAGTTCCGAGAGCGCTGGGGCCGCAACTGGGCCCTGCTTTCGCTCGATGAAGCGGAGGAAATGCAGCTCTTTGGCCCGAAGCCGCTCAGCAACCTGGCAGCCGAGCGGATCGGTAGCCACATCGCCGTCTCGGCGACCCGCAACGTCCTCGTCTATGGAGAGGCCGGCAACCGGGTCTCAGCCCTCAATGGCTTCCATGCGGGGATGCGCTCCGAAGAGATGGAGATTCCCCTGCTGCTGGCGTAAGGCTCCGGAACGCCTGGCGACCGTCCCGCTAGTCATCGAACTCCATGATCGCGCGTCCGAAGATCTCGCCCTGTTCGAGCGCGGCGGTCGCCTCGTTGATCTGGCCAATCTTGAATCGCTCGGTGACCATCGCGTCGAGATCGAGCGCACCGTCCTCAGCCCAGGCGAGGAACATCGGGAAGTCGCGGTCCGGCCGGCAGGAGCCGCCGATTGAGCCGATGTACTTCTTCTCGTTGATAAGCAGGCCCATCATCTCCTGCTGCGTGAACTCGGCTCCAGCCTCGTGCGGGACGCCGACGAGGACTGCGGTACCACCGCTCTCGGCTCCGAGGATGCCTGGTCGAACGGCGCGCAGGATCTGCTCCATTGTCACCTTGCGGCCGATGCAGTCGAAGGCGAAGTCAACACCGGAGATCGGCTCACCAAAGCTGGTTGTGACGCCGGCGGGGCCGCCGGTCAGCTCCTTGATCTGCTCGATTGCGTCGCCCTGACCAGCGTTGACCCCGTGCGTCGCGCCGAACCGCTTGGCAAACTCGAGCTTCTCCTCGTCCAGGTCAACCGCGATGATCGGGTCAGCATTCACGACTGACGCGGCGACCACAGCCGACAGGCCAACGCCGCCGACGCCGAAAATGGCGACGCTGTCGCCCTCGCGAACGGCGGCGGTATTGTAGACCGCGCCCGAGCCGGTTAGCACAGCGCAACCGATGATCGACGTCACGTCTCGCCGCGTGTCCTGCGGCACCTTGACGATGTACTTCTCATCGGCGATCGTCGTGTCGCACCAGGTGAACACGTTCCGCGTCGTCGCCGTGCGACCGTTGGGGCGCTCGACCACGATCGCATCGACCTCGCGCGTCGCCGTCTCCGCGTTTCGCGGCACCCAAGTGACGAACACAATGTCACCTACTTGGACGTTGGTCACCTGTGCACCGACCTTGATCACCTCGCCGGTTGCCTCGTGACCGAGAATTTGGTCACCGTCGCGAGGGTTGTGCATCTGGTGCAGCTGAGAGTGGCAGATACCCGAGGCGAACTGTCGGACCACGACCTGGAAGTCGGTCGGGTCCGGCAGGTCGACGCGTTCAACGGCCAGCGGTTCGTCGGCTTCGGGGAGAAAAACGACGCGTGCGGGGGTCGGCATGGGAAAGTCCTCACTTCAAATCATTCAGTGTTTAGGGGATTCTAGTCTGCGTTTCGAGGATCACGCATGCAGATCATCACTCGCCGCGGTCCAACGACGATGCGCCAGGCTGAGTTCGACCGCTTGCGCAGTCGATACTCGTCAACCCTGGTCGATTTGGGAACCGGAGACGGCGCCTGGCCGCGTCGCTTCGCCCGCGACTACGACAACGTCCTCGCCATCGGCATCGACTCCGACCGCAAAGCCCTCCGCGAAGCAACCAAGATGGCCGAACGCAAACCCGCCCGAGGCGGCGCGCCCAACGCGCTCTACATCGCCGCAAGGATCGAAGACCTGCCCGAGGAGCTTCACGAGACCGCCGGCTGGATCACCATCTACTTCCCCTGGGCCGCCCTGCTCAAGCTCATCCTCAGCGGCGACCAGCAAATCGCGGAAACGCTCAACACCCTCGCCACACCCAGAGCCAGACTCAGCATCGTCCTCAACGCCGCAGCCGCCCCCGACGGCTTCGACAAACCGGAACCGGCCAACGTCCAGAAGTCACTCAAGACCCCATTGCAAGCCGCCGGATTCCGAATCACCAGCTCCAAGTGGCTCGACGCCGACCAAGCCCCACCAACCACATGGGGAGGCCGCCTGGTCAAGGGAAGCGGCCGAGCAATGGTCGCCCTGGACGCCCAACGGTGATGTAGGCACTGGATACACTTGATTCGCGGGGGCGTGCGATGAGCAGCGAATTATCGAAGGGACAGCGTGCTTTGGGTTCGATGTCGGCAGGATTGGTCGCCGGACTGGCTGGGGTGTCGACGCGGCAGTTACGCAAGTGGCGTCGTTCCGGCGTCGTCAATGCAAGCGCACTACCTGCACGGCGTGGCTTCCCATGCGCATACCGTTGGGACGAATACCGGCGGGCAAGACTGGCGGCTCTCCTGTTGACTCACGGGCTTCAGGAACGTCGTCTGCGTCCAGTTCTAGACGAGTACTGCGATGTCATCGAGCCATACGACGAGTGGCCGACGACGGTTGCGGGTCAGCGTGCGATTGTCAAGGGCCCGGACGGGCGAGCTCACACCGCAGAGCGAGATCAGCAGGGCGTTGCATTCGATTTCGTATCAGCCGCCGCGCTAGACGAAGAGACCATCGCCGAGCGCCTGAGGCAACACTTGCCCGATGGCATGACGTCTGTCGAGTTTCTGCGCGAACTAAGCCAGAGTTGGCCACTCGGACAATTGCAGGAGTTTGCAGACATTGTTGAACTTCGGCCGGATGTGCTGGGAGGTTCACCAACTCTGAAGGGCACGAGACTTGAGACGGCAGCGCTCGCAGCTCTGTACAAGGCAGGGGACACAGTCGAGTTAATCGCGGATGCGTACAAACTCACTCGCTCGACGGTCGAGCGAGTTCTGGCCTTCGAGCAGGCGTTGGAAGCGCATGCGTCTGCTAGCTGATGAGAATGTGCCTGCGAGATTGGTGACTCTGCTCAATCGTCTCGGACAGCACGTGGTAGACCTTAGAGATTATGAATTGGGTGGTAGTAGTGATCGGGAGGTCCTCGCGTTCGCCCATGAGAATGACTAGGTACTACTCTCCCTGAACAAGTTCAAGAAGGGCCCCGATCGGCGCGATGCCCTTGAGGCTATGGCAATGGGCGCGCTCGTTCTTCGCATGACGGCAAAGGGCCTTGCACGGCAAGAGCAAGCACTCCAACGACGCATCGATGAGGTCGAAGATGCATTCGCGAAGGATCCCTCCTTAAGTCGCGCCACGATCATGAACAACTTCCAAGTGAGATACGAGACCAGATTAGAAATCGAACGTCTTATGGCCGGAGACCACTAGTCTGCAATCAAAGATCTCGGCCAACACAAGCCCTTCTGACCAACGTGCTGCCTGGTGCTTTCCGCTGCTAGCCCTTGCGCCCGACATGCAGCGCCACCACACCCATCGACAACCGCCGATACGACACATCCACCTGCCCTACCGACTCCAACATCTCCGATAGCTCGTCCGCCGTCGGATATCCCGTCAGCGAGTTGGGCAGATACCGGTACGCCGATCGATCCCCCGACAGCAGCCCGGCCACTCTCGTCACACCCTGCTCAAATCCGAATCGCAAGACCCGGCCCCAAGGCGTCTTCGGGGGATGCGTGATATCCAGGCCGACCAGCCGCCCGCCAGGCTTGAGGACTCGAGCCATCTCTACGAACGACCCAGCCAGGTCGGGCAGATTGCGCATGACAAAGGCTGAGGCCACGACATCGAACGATTCGTCGGCAAATGGCAGATGCAGCGCGTCTCCCTGCAACCAGTCGATGTCCTGCCGTCCGTACTTCTCCTCAGCCCGCGCGAGCATCGTCGCCGAGACATCTAACCCCATCACATGACTGGCCCCCTGCCGACGGAACTCCGCACTGAGGTCGCCGGTGCCCGCCCCAAGATCGAGCACCACTGAACCACGGGGCTGCGAGGCCTGCACCGCCAGCGACCGCCAACGACCATCCCGACCACCCGTCATCAGCCGATTCATGCGGTCGTAATGGGGCACCAGCCGACTGAACATCTCCTCGATGGTGCGCGTCCGCTCCCCGGCGCCGACCTGATGATCCATGCTGATACAGTACTGAAACCGACCGGCGCGTCGGATTTGAGCACTCTTGGGGAATCGGATGGTCAGCAGTCAACCTCGACAGGCGAGGGCGGTCGAACGACGCGAGCAGTTGCTCGACGCAGCCGCGCGGGTCTTCGCCCAACACGGCTACGCCGACGCCCAGATGGACGAGATCGCCGCAGCCGCCGACACCTCAAAAGGCGGCCTCTACTTCCACTTCCCCAACAAGGAAGCCCTCATCGCCGCAGTCATCGGCCGCGCCGGCGACATCCTCCGCCGACGCGTCAGCCGAGCCATGACCGCCGCCGGCTCCGACCCCGTCGCCCGCGCAGACGCCGCATTGGCAACGCTGATCGAGACGCTTTCCGCCCATCGATCGCTGGCCCGCGTCCTGGCCAGCGAAACCCTGGGCGGCTCCGCCGCCGCCCGCGAACGCGTCGCAGAGATCGAGGACGAGTTTGTCCAACTCATCGCCCAAGAACTGCGAAACGCGCTCGATTCCGGACGCCTGAGCCTGCTCGACACGCCACTCGATCCAGATCTCACCGCACGTGCCTGGGTCGGCATGGTCCAGTCGACCCTCTCCGCCTGGGCCGCCGGTCGCGTGGCGACGCCGATTGACCGAATCTATCCCGAACTACGCCGACTGCTGCTACGCAGCGCCGGGGTGCCGCTCGAACAACAACCAGTCACACGCTCAACGAAGGAGTAGCGAGCCATGTCCCGACCAACCGTCACTGTCGAATGCACCGGCCTACCCGATTGGGAACGCTCCGGCGACTACGGAGACATCTACTACGACGTTGCCGAAGGCATCGCCAAGATCACCATCGCCCGACCCGAAGTGCGCAACGCCTTCCGGCCCAAGACCCTCTTCGAACTACTTGACGCCTTCAAGCGCGCCCACGAGGACATGTCGGTCGGCGTGATTATCCTCACCGGCGAGGGCAAGGAGGCCTTCTGCTCCGGAGGCGACCAGCGCATCCGAGGCGACGGCGGTTATGTCGGCGACGACGGCGTACCCCGCCTCAACGTGCTCGACCTGCACCGCTACATGCGCTCGATCCCCAAGCCGGTGATCGCGATGGTCGCCGGTTACGCGATCGGCGGCGGCAACGTGCTCGCGACCGTCTGCGACCTCACCTACGCCGCCGACAATGCCTGGTTTGGCCAGACCGGACCCAAAGTCGGCTCATTCGACGCCGGCTACGGCACCATGTTGCTCGCCCGCCTGGTCGGCCACAAGAAAGCCGCCGAGATCTGGATGCAGTGCCGCCAATACAGCGGACAGGAAGCGGTCGACATGGGCCTCGCCTGCGAAGTCTTCCCAGTCGACGACCTCGAACTCGAAGTCGTCAACCGCTGCCGAGAAATCCTCTGCATGTCGCCGACCGCCCTGCGCTTCATCAAGCGAGCCCTCGTCGCCGACACCGACGGCCTCTCCGGCATGCAGATGTTCGCCGGCGACTCAACCCTGCTCTACTACCTCTCCGAGGAAGCCAAAGAAGGCAAGACCGCCTTCCTCGAGAAGCGCAAGCCCGACTTCTCCAAGTACCCCCGCTTCCCCTAATGGCGGCCTCAACAGTTCCATCACCGAGCAAGCGCCGAGCCTGGCTGCTCGCGATCCGACCACCGACCCTGCCGGCCGCCGTCGCTCCAGTCCTCGCCGGGACAGGCATCGCCGCTGTCGACGGCGACTTCGAGGCCGGACGCTTCTTCCTCGCCCTGATCGGCGCGATCTTCATCCAGATCGTCGTCAACTTCGCCAACGACCTCTCCGACTTCCGCCGAGGCGCCGACACTCCCGACCGTCTCGGTCCACCCAGAGCGGTCGCCCAGGGTTGGCTCTCCCAGCGCGAGATGAGGGTCGGCATCACACTGGCCACAACCGCAGCGCTGATCGTTGGAATTGTCCTGATCATCATCGTCGGCTGGCCAATCCTGGTCATCGGCGCAGCATCTCTGATCGCGGCCGTGACCTACACGGGTGGTCCGCTGCCCTACGGCTATCGAGGCCTCGGCGACCCGATCTGCTTCCTCTTCTTCGGTTTCGTCGCCGTGATGGGCGCGGGCTACGTCCAGATCGAAGAACTGACCTGGGAGCTGGCCGCCGCCTCGGTGCCGGTCGGATGCCTTGTCACGGCCATCCTGGTCGTCAACAACCTGCGCGACATCGACACGGATCGAGCCAGCAACAAGCAAACGCTCGCCGTGCTGATCGGCGAAGGCAACACTCGGATCGAGTACGTCGTCTTGACCATGGGCGCATTCGTCAGTATCGCCGTCTTCGCCTCAGTCGGGCTGCTCCCCTACCACTGCTTCCTCGCCTGGATCGGCCTACCGCCCGCGATCTGGTTAGCCCGAGAGATCGCCACCGGCCGCTCAGGAGCAGCCCTAAACCCAATGCTCAAGCGAACCGCTCAACTGCACTTGCTGATCGGCGCCTTGATCGGCCTCGGCGGTGTACTGGGTGCGTTGTAACGGAGGCGTGCCAGATGCCGATCTTCAAGCTCGAAGCATCCCAGACCCTACCCACCGCTATCGAGTCCGCTTGGGACTTCTTCTCCGACCCACACAACCTCGCGATGATCACGCCGCCCGAGATGCGATTCGAGATCACCGGCGAGCTTGCCCCCGCTATTCATCCCGGGCTGATCATCACTTACCGCTTGACGCCTCTGCCGCTCCTCCCGCTGCGCGTCTCCTGGGCCACCGAGATCACGCAGGTCGACGCCCCGTACTTCTTCGCCGACGACCAGATCGCCGGGCCCTACGCGCTCTGGCGCCACGAACATCACTTTCAGGAGGTCGAGGGGGGGGTTCTTGCCTCCGACCAGGTGCATTGGTCCCTCCCGCTCGACCCGCTCTCGTCGCCCATCGCGGACTTCGCCGTGGTTCCGCAGTTGCGCCGCATCTTCAGCTTTCGCGCGGAGAAGCTGTCAGAGCTGTTCGGTGAATTCAACCACGAAGCGCCAATACTCCGCCTCCGCTCGCTCTGACGGCGTTCGCCGTCTGAACCACCGTTTCGAAGTCCCTAGAATTCGCTCACACACTTGATTGTGAGGGAGAACATGACCGAGCGACAGAATTACTGGCAGCGCATGCGGCGCAGGCGAATGAGTCGGCGGTCGCTGCTGCGAGCCTCATCCCGCGCCGGCGTCGGCGCGGCGGGACTCGCGCTGGTCGGTTGCGGCGATGATGACGATGACGGCCAACAAGCCGTCACCGCGGCACAGCAGCAACAACAGGATCAGCAACAGGCTGCTCAGCAGCAGGCCATGCAGCAACAACAGCAGCAGGCCATGCAGCAACAGCAGGATCAGCAGGCTGACCAAGCCGCTGCTCAGGCAGACCAGCAGGAGCAGACACAGCAAGAGCAGGCCGAACAGCTACAACAGCAGCAGGCGGCTGCCGACACCTCGGGTCTGACCCGCGGCGGCACGCTGCGCTTCTCGACCCCGGCTGCCACCCACGACTACTTCGACCCGCACCGCGGCGTCTTCGGTCCGACCCAGTTCTGGATGGGGTTATACATGAACTACCTCATCCGCTGGCAAAACAAAGAGAAGGGGCTCATGCAGAGCGACATCGCGTCGCTGCCGGAGATCCCCGACAACACGACCTACATCTTCTCCGTCGATCAGGGCGCCCGCTTCTGGGACCGCTACCCGACCGAGGGAGGCCGGCTGGTCACGGCGGAGGACATCGCCTTCAACGCACAGCGGCAGATCGAATCAGTCGACGCCGACGGCGTGGAAGACACCTCGTTCCTCACCGCCAGCAAGTACCAGCAGACCGACACCACGGAGGTGGTCGACGACACGACGATCAAGTTCACGACCTCAGAGCCCGATTCGACGTATCTCGGGGCGCACCTCAGCCCCTTCTCATGGATCACCTCACCCGAAGCGATCATTGAGTTTGGCAACCGTTGGCGCGACGAGCAAACCAATGTCGAGCTCTCGTCCGGTACCGGACCGTACATGCCACTCACCTACGACCCCGACCTTGGCATCAACCTTGATGTCAACCCGGACTATTGGAAGAACGGCGCCGACGGCAGGCCGCTGCCATACCTCGACCGGGTGGAGTTCACCAACCTCGTCGACGCCACCGCCGTTGACGCTGCCTATCGCGGCAATGGCATCGACATTGGAGGATTCCCGCTCTCGAGCTTGCAGGTCGAGGGCATCCTCAACGACTTCCCCGAGCACAATTCCTTCGATGTACCCTTCGGCTTCACGATCCAGATTCGATACAACTTCAACCCGGACTGGCCCGGCGAGGACGGCCTCGGCAATCCCTGGGCCGATCGGCGCCTCGCCTACGCGTTCCATGTTGCGACGGATCGCTACCTGCTGATCGATGCGGTCTATCTCGGTTCGGCGAAGATCAGCGCCATCGCCCAGGCGCCCTGGTTCAACCAGGCCTGGACCGTCCCGCCCGAAGAACTTGCGACCTGGCCCGGTTACCGGCCCAACCGCGACGAAGACCTGCAGATGGCCAACGAGTTGCTGGATGCCGCCGGCGTCGACCGCGACAGCCGCACGTTCTACTGGATTACCCCGGATGTCTGGGAACAGACCTACCCGGGCATCACCGAGACCGTCCGCTCGATGTACGAGCAGGCGCTCGGCGTCTCGTTGTCCATGGACATCCAGCCGTACACAGTCATCCTTCAGCGGTTGCTCGAAGGCACCCACCCGGGCCAGACGCCGGCTTGGACCAACCCGCCGCAGGATCTCGACCCGACCGGGGAGTGGAACATCACCCACGTCGCCGGCGGCAGCTCCAACTTCTCCCAGTACAACTTCCCGCCCGCCGAGGAGATGATCAAAGGCATGAAGCGGGAACTCGATGTCGACAAGCGCAAGGAGACCGCCTCCGAACTGCTCAGGATCTTCCTCGGCGTCCACCCCGACCACGGTGTCGAGGGCATGACCGGCCAGCCGTCGGTGATGAACGCGATCTCGCCGCAGGTCGAGTGGCCCTACGTCCACAATTCCGATGATGTCTACCAATTCGCCCACGCGTCGCACCGCTACGACGACACCTGGCTTGACACGACGCATCCCGACTTCCCGGCGTAAGGGACCCCACATCGACCTGATTGACACTGACGCACCTCCTTCAATACCTTGCCACGGAGACCGCCTGCCGGATGGGCGACGCTGTGATCGTGGAACCGAACGGAGTCAACCGTGAAATTTGAGTTCTTCCACCTGATGCCATATCGGGACCTGCCGCCCGACTTCGCCGAGACCAACAACTCCGTCTGGGTCGACGTGCCCTCGCACCTCTTCGACCCGGCCAAGGCCCACGAGATGTACAACGACGGCCTGGACGAGCTCGAGGCCGCCGCCGCCGCCGGCTACGACGGCATCTGCATCAACGAGCACCACCAGAACGCCTACGGCCTCATGCCGTCGCCGAACCTGATGGCCGCCAACCTCTGCCGCCGCACCAAGGACGTCGCCATCGTCGTGCTGGGCAACTCGATCGCCCTCTACAACCCGCCGACCCGCGTCGCCGAAGAGTTCGCGATGCTCGACTGCATCTCCGGCGGTCGCCTCGTCGCCGGCTTCCCCGTCGGCACGCCGATGGACGACTGCTTCTGCTACGGCGCCAACCCTTCGCACCTGCGCGACAAGTACTACGAGGCCGCAGATCTGATCACGCAGGCCTGGACCCGACCGGAGATGTTCTCCTACAACGGTCGCTACAACCAGCTCCGCTACGTCAACATCTGGCCGCGACCGATCCAGCAGCCGCACCCACCGGTCTGGATCCCCGGCGGCGGTTCGGTCGAGACCTGGGAATGGTGCGCTGACAACAACTACGTCTACTGCTACCTCTCCTACGGCGGCTACAAGGCCGGTCAGAAGAACGTCGACGGCTTCTGGCGCACCATGCAGCAGCGTGAGAAGCCGCTCAACCCGTACCACGCCGGGTTCCTCCAGCTCGTCGCCGTTGGCGAGACCGAGCAGGAAGTCGCCGATAAGTTCGGCCCGCACGCGGAGTACTTCTACAACAAGATGCTCCACATCGACCCGCGCTACGCCGACCCGCCCGGCTACCGCACCGTCCGCACCATTGAGCAGGGCTTCACTCGCAGCCAAGGCCTCAAGCCGGTGTTCGGTGACACGGACAAGTTCAAAGGCGAGAAGACCGCCGAGAAGATGGTCGAGTCCAAGGCCAACTCCGAGATCACGTGGAACGACCTCATCCGCGAAGGCAACATCGTTGCCGGCACGCCGAGCCAGGTTACCGAGCAGCTCGAGGAAGTCATCAAGACCCTCCACGTCGGTCACCTGATGATCCTCAACCAGTTCGGCTCGATTCCCAAGGAATTGGCCATCCCGAACATCGAGATGACCGCCCAGCAGGTGCTGCCTAACCTCAAGCACATCTGGGACGACGAAGGCTGGGAAGACTACTGGTGGCCGCAGGGTATGGAAGGCGGCCAAACCGAACCGGCCGCGCTCGCCTTCTAACGACCCCACGGGTTCACCAACCGCCAACAAGGGGCGAGGCAACAGCCTCGCCCTTTGTCGTGAGATTCGAGCACGATGATTCGAACACCACTGGTAACCATCCTCGGCCTCCTCGCCCTGATAACAGTGCTCGCCACCGCAGCGCTGACCGGCCACATGCCCGTCAGCAGCCACGGAGACGAAACCGGCGAGACCGTCCGAATCATCGCCCGCCTCCAGGCGGACGGAGACATCGAGTTCGGGCTCAGAACCTCCGAGGGCAACCAGTTGCCCCGACTGCGAGTCCTCTCCGCCTCAATCAATGACGAAGACTGGAGGCGAAGCTCAATCGTCGAGCTCTCGGACGGCACCGAAGTCAGAATCATCGCCCGAAGAGATGGTGAAACAAGAGTCGAGTTCGGCCTGAGAATTGACGAGCCCCTGCGGGAGTTCCTCCCGCCGCGACGGTTCTTCCCCCGTTCATCGAGAGTCGGCGTATGGCGATCAAGCACGCCCATCCTGTTGCCGGCGCCCGAAGCCGACGAACAACAGGAAGAACAGTCGGAGCCGATAGCTGAGCCTGAGAGCACACCAACTCCGGAGGAAGAAGACACTCCAGCGCCAGAGGAGTCCGACGAAGGCTCTGACGATGGCACTGACGAGGCTGATACCGCCGAACGCATCAGCGGAGGCCACCGCGACGGGTTAGCAGTCATCGACGGCGTGCTCGGAGACCCCGAGGCACCGGTCCTGATCAGCGAATATGGCGATCCGTTTTGACCGAACTGCCGCCGATTTGCGTCTCAGGTTGAGCCGCAAGTGATTGAACATCTGGTTCAGTCCGGTCTCGCCCGGTACGAGTTCAAGTTCCTCTCCTACATCGGTCCGCAATCCGACCGCGTGGGCTACGCGATGGAGTGTGCAGTCCAGCAGAGCGGAGCGGCGTTCTGGGAGTTCTACGATCGCTTCCTGGTCGACCGTAGCTCCGCCCATCGACGCGAACAGCTCATCGACTTCGCAACTGACATAGGACTCGACACCGACCGCTTCACGCAGTGCTACAACGACCCGGCAACGCACCAACAAGTGAGTGATGACCTCAATGCCGCGCGGGCGATCGGAATCTCATATGGGCCTCGAGTTCTTGTCAACGGCGAGCGCTCGGGAACGAGCTATGCCGCGATCGAGCGGGACGTCGCATCGGCGACTCCCTAGCTCGCCGGTACCCTGACTGTATGAAGCCAAAGATCAGCATCATCACGCTCGGCGCGTCCGACCTCGCCGAATCCGTCCGCTTCTACCGCGACGGTCTCGGCTGGCCGATCCGCGAAGACGGCAACCTGGAGAACATCGTCTTCCTCGAGCTCGAGAACATCACCCTCGCCCTCTACCGCCGAGAGCTGTTCCCCAACGAAGCCCCGGT
>DAOUHS010000080.1:0-17492 GCA_034428415.1 Dehalococcoidia bacterium | reverse complement strand
GGTGCGGAAGATGGCCGTGACGCGGTCCTTGAGCTCTGGCCAGCGGGTGTTGTCCATCTGGTGCGGGAGTTCTTCGTTCTCAAGCCCGAGCAGGTGCAGCAACTGGGCGTAGAACTGCGGCTCGATTGAACCGATTGAGACGTACTTGGCGTCCAGGGTTTCGTAGGCGTCGTAGAAGTGTGCGCCCGTGTCGAGGACGTTGGCCGCGCGGCCGCGTCGCCAGCCGCCGGTCGCCAGGCCGGCATGGACGGAGGTGATCAGCGATGACGCGCCGTCGACCATGGCCGCGTCGACGACCTGTCCCTTGCCTGAGCGCTGCGCCTCGATCAGTGCGCCGAGCATGCCGACGGCGAGGTACATGCCGCCGCCGCCGAAGTCGCCGACCAGGTTGAGCGGCGGCACCGGGACCTGGCCCTTGCGCGCGATCGGCGCGAGCGCGCCGGCCAGCGAGATGTAATTGATGTCGTGGCCGGCCATCTGCGCGTAGGGACCTTCCTGGCCCCAGCCGGTCATTCGTCCGTAGACGACCTTCGGATTGCGCTCAAGGCAAACGTCCGGGCCCAGACCGAGTCGCTCCATTACGCCAGGTCGGAAGCCCTCGAACAGGGCGTCGGCGCCCTCGATCAGCTTGAGTGCGACCTCGACGCCCTCGGGATTCTTGAGGTCGAGCGCGATCGATCGGCGGCCGCGGGCGAGCAGGTCGCCAGGCGGGTCGGCCGGCGCTTCGCCCGGCGCGTTCGAGGCGCGGTCGATACGCACGATGTCGGCGCCCATGTCGGACAGGATCATGCCGCAGAACGGTCCCGGTCCGATGCCTTGAAATTCAATGATCCGAATGCCGCTGAGCGGTCCCATATCGTGCTCCTCACGTGCCAGACCGACGTGTCGCGATCGTCGTCGTCTTCAAGCAGCAGGGTAACGCGCCATGACCTTCCAGATAGAGCCGGTCGGCTACGAAGCCGCGCCCGAGGTGATCGAGCTGATTCACCGCGTCTTCGACGAGTACGGCTTCATCTGGGATCCGGAGGACGAGTTCCCGGACCTGCTGGCCGAGGAGCAGGCGTTTCCCTACCGCTCGCCGATTGGCGGAATGTGGGTCATGCGCGACGAAGACGGCACGCTGGTCGGTTCGGTTGCGGCAGAGCGGGTCGATGGACCGACGGTCGAGCTGCATCGGCTCTACCTGGATGCGCACTTGCGCGGTCAGGGTTTGGGACGCAAGCTGTTCGAGGCCGGCGTCGAGTGGGCTCGCGAGCACGGTGCCTGGCGGATCGAGTTGTGGTCGGACACCCGATTCGAGGACGCGCATCGGCTGTACGAGCGCCTCGGTTTCGTCAAGACCGAGACGCGCGAACTGGACGATGTCAACAACACGGTCGAGTTCAAGTACGAGCGGGACATCTCGGACTCCGGCGGTCAACGCTGAACCAGACATTGACCCTGATCACACCGCGCGGGTACGATCTGTTCGGCATCGGGGAATCTGGTGCTCATCTTCAGAGCGGGTGACGGCAGGTAGACGTGTCTGAGCTGTTCGAGAACTATGGCGCCGTCCTGGTCGCGATCCCGGTTGGGATCATGCTGGTCCTGACCGCGCTGTTAGCGACCAAGCTGCTCGCCCCGCAGCGCCGCACGGCGCTCAAGGGCCAAGTCTACGAGTGCGGCATGCTGCCGATCGGCCGCAACTGGGCCCAGGTGCACGTCCGCTACTACACCTATGCGTTGCTCTTTCTCGTCTTCGACGTGGAAGTCGTCTTTCTCTTGCCCTGGGCCGTGTCCTTCCTCGGCCTGATCGACGCCGACGCGGGCAAGGTGATTCTCTGGCAGATGGTCCTCTTCATCGGCACGCTGCTGATCGCGCTGGCCTATGCCTGGCGCAAGGGCGTATTCGACTGGCAACGGAACTAACGGAGCGCAAAGCGAGACGCGGCGTATGACCACCTCACAGCCACCACACATGGGCGATCCAACGCCCGTCATCATCTCGCCCGAGTCGCTCCGCCTGCAGGCCATCGACGACCAGCCGCCGACCGTGCCCTACAAGGTCGTCCTGCCCGGCGTGATGCAAGCGCCGGCCGAGGCGCTGATCTCCGCCGCACGGAAATCTTCGCTCTGGCCAATGACCTTCGGTCTGGCCTGCTGCGCGATCGAGATGATCGCCACCTACATGGCCAACCACGACCTCGACCGCTTCGGCATCGTCCCCTGGCCTTCGCCGAGACAGTCGGATGTGATGATCGTGGCCGGCACGGTAACCAAGAAAATGGCTCCCGCGGTCAAGCTGCTCTACGAACAGATGCCGCATCCCAAGTGGGTGATCTCGATGGGCGCCTGCGCGACCAACGGCGGTCCCTACACGCAGTACGACCGCGTCGTACAGGGCGTCGACAACATTGTGCCGGTTGACGTCTACGTACCTGGCTGCCCGCCCCGTCCCGAGGCTCTGATCGACGGCCTCCTGGCTTTGCAGGAGAAAATCGTCGAGGAACGCGCGCGGGGATACTAGTCCACCATGACATCACGTCGCACGCCGACCGCGCCCGAGGAACCGCCGAGCAACGAGCCGCCTCCCGGCTCGATCGCCGACCTGTACCGCGAGGTCATGCCGCTCGTCGATTTCGATGCGGCGATGACCAAAGGCGACGATGTCGCGCTCACGATTCCGCCCGAATCAATCCACGATGTGCTTGAGCGCGGCCGCGAAGACGAGCGCCTGCAAATGAACCTGCTCCGCAACCAGACCGCTGTGGACTGGGAAGAGCGCGGGCTGGAGATTGTCTATCACCTCTATTCGATCCCGCTGCGCCAGGCCGTCACAATCAAGTCCTGGCTGCCGTCCGAAGGCGCGATCGTCGAGTCGGTGACCGACATCTATGAGATGGCGGACTGGGCCGAGCGCGAATGCCGCGAGATGTTCGGGATCGAGTTCATCGGTCACCCCGACCCGCGCAACCTGTTGCTCGACGAAGACCTCGACATCCATCCGCTGCGCAAGAGCCATCCGCTCGCGCCGATCGAGATGGAGCAGGGCGTCGACGTCGAGTTCTTCACCAAGCAGTACCCGCCGCCGGAGCCGGCCGAAGAAGAAGAGGCGGCTCCCGACGCCGCTGCCGCAGCGCCGACACGCAAGCGCGTGGAGGATATGACCGAAGAGGAGCGCGAGGAGCGTCGGGCCGAGCAGGCCGAACGCGTCGCTCGAGCTCGCGAACTCGCTGCAGTTCGCCGGGCCGAGCGTCTGGCCGGTGCGCCGCCCGCTGGCGGTCCGCGACCGGAAGGCGCTGCTCCACCGCCACCACCGGCTGCAGCTCCTGCGGCCGCACCCGCCGCCGCTGCGGCTCCGGCAAGCGCCCCCGCGCAGGATGACCGACCGCCGGCGCCTCCGCCGCCCGAATTGCCGACCATTCCCGACGCCGAAGAAGACCCCGAGGGTCGCGCCGCTGCGCAGGCCGAGCGCGTCCGTCTCGGCCGTGAGCTGGCCGCCGCCAGGCGAGCCCAGTTGCGCGGCGAATAGTCGGCCGAGTTGCTTGACGGCAGCAGATTGACGAGGAGCAGGGAGTAGACCGCATGGTCCAGCGAACCGTTGAAGGTGAAGTACTCACTGAGCCCGTCGTCGTCGAGCGCGAGTTCGAGACCGTCGACATGAACATCAACATTGGGCCGCAGCACCCGGCCACGCACGGCGTCTTTCGCATGGTGCTGACCGTTGACGGGGAGATCGTCAAGGACGCGATTCCCTACATCGGTTACATGCATCGCGGCGGTGAAAAGCTGTCCGAAAGCCTCGACTACCGAGGCGCCCTGGGCTACCAGGACCGTACCGACTATCTGGCGGCGTTCAACTCGGAGTGGGTCTACGTCAACGCCGTCGAGCGGCTGGCCGGAATCGAAATCCCCGAGCGCGCGGAGTACATCCGCCTGATCCTGTCCGAATTCAACCGGATCATGTCCCACTTCATGTTCATGGGCGCGTTCGGCACGGATGTCGGCTACTTCGGCACCGCGTTCACCTGGACGTTCAAGGAACGCGAGCGCATCCAGGACCTGTTCGAGGCGGTCTGCGGCGACCGGATTATGTACAACTATTTCCGCGTCGGCGGGCTCGCCTGGGAGCCGCACGAGACCTTCATCGAGGACTCGCACTGGGTGCTCGATCAGGTCGAGACCGGGATCGCCGATGTCAACGACCTAATGACCGACAACGAGGTCTTCGTCGCGCGCTGCCGCGATGTCGGCGCGATGAGCGCCGACGAAGCCATCTCATTCGGCGTCACCGGCCCGATGCTGCGCGCCTCCGGCGTGCCCTTCGACCTGCGCGTCGACGAACCCTATTCGATCTACGACCGCTTCCACTGGGAGATCCCGGTCGGCGAACGAGGCGATGTCTACGACCGCTACCTCGTGCGGCTCGAGGAAATGCGCCAGTCGGTCACGATCCTGCGCCAGGCGCTCGATCAGATGCCGACCTCCGGTCCGATCGAGCCGGAGCGCATGCCGGCGCGGCTGCGTCCCCCCCCTGGCGAGATCTACATGCGCCAGGAGAACCCGCGCGGCGAATACGGCATCTACATGGTCTCCGACGGGACCGACAAACCGTGGCGCGTGAAGATGCGCTCGCCTTGCTTCCATAACCTCTCCTCGCTCAAGCCGCAGGTGATTAACACCTATCTCGCCGACGCTGTGGTAGCGCTCGGCTCGATCGACATCGTGCTCTGCGAGGTCGACCGCTAATGCCGCTTCAGCGCCCACCTCGCCGGACCCACTTGATGGGCGTAAGGCAGATCGCGTGTAACCTGCGTGAGCAGTCAAAGGTGGCGCGCTAAATGGTCTTGAGCGAGTTCGCCGGCGTCAGCATGCCCGCCTGGATTGACGCGCTTCTGCGCGTCATCTTCATCGTCGCGCTGATGACGATCATGGCGTTCGCCCTGATCTACCTCGAGCGTAAAATCCTGGCTCGCTTCCAGGCCCGCGTCGGCCCGACCCGCACCGGACCGATCGGCACGCTGCAGTCAATAGCCGACGCGCTCAAGCTCGTGACCAAGGAAGACGTCCGCCCAATCACGGCCGACCGCTGGGCCTTCGAACTCGCGCCTTATATGGCCTTTGTGCCGGTCTTCCTCGTCTTCGTGCCGATGCCGTTCACCGAAACCTGGTTCATCCGCGACCTTAATCTTGGCCTGCTCTTCGTCTTCGGCGTGCTCGGACTGAATATCGTCGGTGTGGTCATGGCCGCCTGGGGCTCCGACAACAAGTACGCCCTGCTCGGCGGCGTTCGCGCGGCGGCGCAGGCGATCTCCTACGAAATCCCCATGCTGCTGATCATCGTCGCCGTGGTGATGGTCGCCGCCAGCCGGATCGCGATTGACGGCGACGCCTCCGCGGCCGGCTCGATCAACGCGATCGTCGGCGATCAAACCACGACGCCGTACATCCTGCTGCAGCCGCTCGGCTTCTTCATCTTCATCGTTGGCATGCTCGCTGAACTGCATCGACCGCCGTTTGACATGCCGATCGCCGAGTCGGAAGTCGTTGGCGGCTACTTCGTCGAGTACTCCGGCATGCGCTGGGGGATGTTCTTCCTGGCCGAGTACACCGCGCTCTTCCTGCTCGTGGTGCTCGCCTCCTCGCTCTTCCTAGGCGGTTGGAACTGGCCGTTCGGCGCCGATGTCGGACTCGGCCTGCAGATCGTGCTGACCTTCGTCAAGACCTCCGTCATGATTGTTCTCGTGATCGGCTCGCGCGCGCTCTTCCCGCGTCTGCGCATCGATCAGCTGATGGCCTTCTCCTGGAAAGTCCTGCTGCCCTTCGCCATCGTCCAGGTCTTGGCCAACGGCATCATCCTCGCCTACGGCGGCGCCGACTGGGTGGTCGGGCTGGTCTCCTTCGGCTTGCTCGTCGCGCTCGGCGGACTGGTCTACTACATCATGCGCCGTAAGCAGGGCGAAGGCACCCGCACCGTGCAAACCACGCCGGCCACGCCGCGCGTGATCACTTCGCCAGAAGTCACCCCGCTAGAGGCCGGCGGCGACTAGCCGACCGGATAGCAGAGGAAGAGGAGCAACCGCGTGGAGGACGGCGTCACCGCGACTCAGGTGGTGTTCTGGATCCTGGCCGTGATCATGCTGATCTCCGCGATCGGCGTGGTCACCGCGGGCAACATCGTCTACGCCGCGCTGTTCTTCATCGCCGCCCTGGCCGGCGTCGCCGGCATCTACCTGATTCTCACCGTCGAATTCATCGCCCTGGTCCAACTCCTGATCTACGGCTCCGCCGTAGTCATCCTGATCCTCTTCGCGCTCATGCTCACCAGAGCCCGTGAACGGCCACAGGCGCTCTTCGGTCGCTCGCGACCGCTCGGCATCGCAGCCGCGCTGGGCCTCCTGGCCGCGCTGATCGGCGGCATCGTCGCCACGACCTGGACCACGCCGGAAACTTCGTCCGCGATTCAGCCGGTCGGTCTGCAAGCGATTGGCGACGAGATCTTCACCATCTGGATCGTCCCCTTCATCATCGTCGGTGTGCTGCTCTCGATCGCCCTGGACGGCGCGATCATGCTCGCCTCACCTGATGAGGATGAGAACTGATGCCGCCGCTCGACCACATCCTGATCGTCAATGCGGTGCTCTTCGCGATCGGCGCGATGGGCGTCCTGACCCGACGCAACGCCGTGCTGATCCTGCTCTCGGTCGAGCTGATGCTCAACGCGGTCTCGCTCAACATGGTCGCCTTCGCTGTTTACGGACATGTCGATTTCGGCAACATCACCGGGATCATTTTCGCCTTCTTCATCATCGTCATCGCCGCCGCAGAGGTCGCCTTAGCGCTCGGCATCGTCGTGCGGACCTTCCGCAACCGCGCCACCGCCAATGTCGACGAAGTGAACCTCCTCAAGTGGTAACCGGGAGCATGCACCAATGATCTGGGCTGACCACGCGTGGATTCTGCCGGCAATCCCGGCCATTTCCTTCGTCGTGCTGTTCCTCTTCGGGCGCAAGCTGCCGCGCGGCGGCGACTTCATCTCCGTCGGTGCGGCGCTGGCCGTGTTCGTGCTCTTCTTCTTCGTGCTGGAGTCGCACCTCGACTGGCTCGGAGCAGGACTGGGCGGCATCCGCAACGTCGGCACCGACTGGATCAACTTCGACAGCTTCGTCGTCCGGCTCGGCTTCACCGTCGACTCGATCGCCATGGTGATGGTCTTCGTCGTCGCCACCGTGGCGCTGATGGTCAACATCTATTCGACCAACTATCTGCGCCATCACGGCAAGCCCGAGCCGCGTTACTGGTGGTACTTCGCCGTGCTCTCGCTGTTCGTGGCGATGATGCTGACGCTGGTCCTGGCCGACAACCTGTTGCTCATGTTCGTCGCCTGGGAGGGCGTGGGCCTCTGCTCCTTCCTCCTGATCGGCTTCTACTACGAGCGCCGCTCGGCGGTCGAGGCGGCCAAGAAAGCCTTCGTCACCACGCGACTCGGTGATGTCGGCCTGTTCATCGGCATCATCCTCTTCTGGCGAGCGACCGGTTCCTTCCAGATCTCCGACATCATCGCCGCCGCCGAGGCCGGCCGCGCCAACGACCTGCCCCAGGTCATGGGCGACGGCTACCTCACGCTCTCGACGCTGATGCTCTTCCTCGGCGCCGCCGGCAAGTCGGCCCAGGTCCCGTTCCACGTCTGGCTGCCCGACGCGATGGAAGGCCCGACCCCGGTCTCCGCGCTGATCCACGCCGCCACGATGGTCGTCGCCGGCGTCTACCTGGTCGCGCGCCTGCTGCCGGTCTTCGAAGTCACGCCGGGCGCCTCCAACGTCGTGCTCGCGGTTGGACTGACCACTGCCCTGTTGGCCGGCATGATGGCGCTGGCGCAGAACGACATCAAGCGAGTCCTCGCATACTCCACTGTCTCGCAGCTGGGATTCATGTTCGTCGCCCTGGGGGTCGGCGCCGTTGGCATTGCCATGTTCCATCTGCTCACGCACGCCTTCTTCAAAGCCTGCCTCTTCCTCGGCTCGGGATCCGTGATCCATATGACCGAGGAGCAGGACGCGCGCAAGCTCGGCGGACTCTGGTGGCGCATGCCCGTGACCGCCTCGACCTTCATCATCTCCTCGGTCGCACTGGCCGGGATCCCGCCGCTCTCAGGCTTCTTCTCCAAGGATGAGATCTTCGTCGCCACGCTCGGCGGCGCAAACACGGTCGTCGCAATCCTGCTCGGTGTGGCCGCCTTCCTTTCGGCGCTTTACATGGCCCGCCTGGTGATCATCACGTTCTTCGGTCCGCCCAAGGACATCGCTGTGATCCGCCGTGCCCGCGAGGCCGATCCGACGATCCTGATCCCACTCGTCTTCCTGGCCGTGCTCACCTTCCTGATCGGTTTCGTCGCCTTCGACCAGGTTGGGGATGCGCTCGGCTTCCCCGGCGGGATCAACAGCTACATCTACTTCCCCGAGCCGGAGAGCTTCCACTTCTCCAACTCGATCGCCGCCGTGACCGGCACGGTCTCCCTGCTCGGATTCCTGACCGCCTGGTGGTTCTTCTGGGGCCGCAACTCGCATCGCGCCCAGGCCGTGCGCGAGTTCCAGCCGCGATTGGCCGCCGTGATCGAGAACAAGTTCTACTTCGACGAGGCCTACCAGTGGGGCATCGACCGCGCCATGCTGCCGCTGGCCCGGATCGTCGCCTGGTTCGACCGCATGATCGTCAACGACACCGGGATCAACGCTCCAGCCGACGCGACGCGCTACGCCGCCTACTGGCTGCGCTACCACGTCACCGGACGAATCCCCGACTACGCGCTGCTCATGGTCGTCGGCGTCGCCCTCGCGGGCGGCCTCGCCTTCCTGCTGCGCGGGTAGCGAACGAACGAGATAGAGAGAGGCGCACAGCGTGGACGCAGGCGAAGCCCTCCTCCTGCTCTTGCTGATCCCCGGGGCAGCCATGCTGCTCACGATCCTCGTGCCTTCGCGGCACGCCAATGTCGTGCGCTGGATCGCCCTGATCACCACGATCGCCACGCTGATCGACTCGATCTGGATCTTCGCCGTCTACGACTTCGCCCAGGGCGGCTATCAGTTCGACCTCCAGTATCCGTGGATTGAGAACATCGCCTTCCTCGGCGAGAACGGCATCTCGCTGCACCTCGCCGTCGACGGCATCGCCGCGCCCATGGTCCTGCTCAACGGGCTGGTCGGCTTCGCCGGCGTGCTGGTCTCCTGGAAGATCACCCACCGGGTGAAGGACTTCTTCATCCTCTTCATGGCGCTGTTCACCGGCGTCTACGGCGTCTACATCGGCCAGGACCTGTTCTTCTGGTTCTTCGCCTACGAGCTCGCCGTGCTGCCGATGTACCTGCTGATCGTGATCTGGGGCTCGACCAACAAGGAATACGGCGCGATGAAGCTGACCATGGTCCTGGTCGGCGGCTCCGTATTGATCTTCGTCGGCATCTTCGCCGTCTTCGCCGAGGCCGGGGCGGGCACCTTCGATATGGCCGTGCTGCGAGAAATCGAGTTCGACCGCAGTTTCGCCAACACGTTCTTCCCCTTCTTCATGATCGGCTGCGGCATCCTCGCCGGCCTGTTCCCCTTCCATACCTGGTCGCCCGACGGTCACGTCGCGGCCCCAACCGCGGTCTCGATGCTGCACGCCGGTGTGCTGATGAAACTCGGCGCCTTCGGCATCATCCGCCTGGGCATGGAGATCCTGCCGGTCGGCACCGACTTCTGGATGCCGATTCTGCTCGTGCTGGGCGGCGTCGCCGCCGTCTACGGCGCGATCTCCGCGATCCACCAGACCGACCTCAAGTTTGTGATCGGCTATTCGTCCGTGTCCCATATGGGCTTTGTCCTGATGGGTCTGGGGACGATGAACAACATCGGCGTCAACGGCGCGGTGCTGCAGATGTTCTCGCACGGCGTGATGACCGCCCTCTTCTTCGCCATGGTCGGCGGACTTTACGACCAGGCGCACACCAGAGACATCCGCGTCTTCGGCGGATTGGTGCGCAAGATGCCGCTGTTTGTGATCTTCTTCGGCATCGCCGGACTGACATCGCTCGGCTTACCTGGATTGTCGGGATTCGTGGCCGAGTTCCACATCTTCGTCGGTACGATCGACACGTTCCCGCTGTTCGCCGCGCTGGGCATCCTCTCGGCCGCGCTCACCGCGATCTACGTGCTGCGCCTCATGGGACGAGCCGCGCTCGGTCCATTCAACCCGCGCTGGGAGAACCTCAAGGAACTCAGCCGCTGGGAGATCGCCGCGGCGATCGTGCTGATCGCGCCGATCATCGCGATGGGCGTCTGGCCCGACCCGTTCATTGACCGCATCGCGCCCACGGTGGCGGAACTGCCCAAGATTGATCAGATCGGCGGGCTGTTCACACTCAGCTCGCTGACCGGACGGTGACACTGATGGACCTTGAATATCAGCTGATCATCCCCGAATTCGTCATGGCCGGCCTGGCCGTGCTCGTCATAGCCGCTGCATTGGCGTTCCGCAACGTCGACCAGAAGTGGTTCGGCTATTTCACCGCCGCTGCGTTGGCCGTCATCGCGATTGTTACGGCCGTCGCCTACTGGAACACCAACGACGACTTCGGCACCGTCCTTGCGGTCGACCACTTCACGGTGCTGTTCCGCGTCTTCTTCCTCGGCATCGCCTTCTTCACGGTCATGGCGGCCGTCCAGTTCGCCGGCGACCGACTCAAGAACCACGCCGAGTTCTACGGCCTGATCGTCTTCGCCACGCTCGGGATGATGCTGCTCGCCGCATCGCGCGAGCTGCTCACCGCGTACCTCTCGCTCGAGTTGCTCTCCTTCAGCTTCTACATCCTGGTCGGCTTCAACAAGCTCAATCCCTTCTCCAACGAGGGTTCGCTCAAATACATGCTGCTGGGCGCCTTCTCCTCGGCGCTGATGCTCTACGGGATCTCGCTGATCTACGGCGTCACCGGCACCACGACCTACTCGGCGATCGGCCCCGACGTCGCCGAGGGCACACGCAACATCGCCGCCCAGCTCGCCTCATTCGCCGGCGGCAGCGGCGGCGTCGACCCCGACGGCGCACGGCCCGGACTGCTGATTGGTCTCGTCTTGATCACCGCCGGTCTGGGATTCAAGGTCTCGGCGGTCCCCTTCCACCAGTGGACCCCGGACGCCTACCAGGGTGCGCCGCTGCCGATCACCGCGTTCCTCAGCGCCGGCGGCAAGGCGGCGGCCTTCGCCTTCTTCCTGCGACTTTTCTCCGAGGCCTTCCTGCCCGCCGCCGCCGAATGGGTCTGGTTCGTCGGCATCCTCGCCGCCCTGACCATGATCGTCGGCAACCTGATGGCGCTGCAGCAGACCAACTTCAAGCGGCTGATGGCCTATTCGTCAATATCCCAGGTCGGATATCTGCTCGTCGGGATCGTCGCGCTCAATGCCACCGATATCGCACAGTCCCAGGATGCTGCCTCCGCACTGGTCTTGCATCTAATCGGCTACGTGACGACCAACATCGCCGTCTTCGCTGCGATCATCGCCTTCTACAACCGCACCGGACGCGACGATATCGTCGACCTGCGTGGGCTGGCTGAACGTCAACCATTCCTCGCGTTCTCCATTGCGGCGGCGTTGTTCTCGCTGGCCGGCATGCCCTTGTTCGCCGGATTCGCGACCAAGTTCATCATCTTCCAGGCCGCTTTCAACAACGGCTTCCTCTGGCTCGGAGCGATCGGTGTGACGGTCTCCTTCGTCTCGCTCTACTACTACCTGATGGTGATCAAGCAGATGTACCTCTACGAGCCCGAAGGCTCGGACCGCGAACGATTCCACGTCTCAAGGCCGTTAGTCGGAGCGCTGGTGGTGCTGGTCGCCGGAGTCCTCTTCATCGGCCTCTACCCGACGCCACTGTTCGACGTGATCCACAGCTCGACCGAGGGCCTCTTCGAGCAGGCTGCGGCGCTCTCCGCGTCGGTCGTCGGCGGCTAGCAAGAGCTAGAGAACCGCCAGATACCGGCGCAGCTCGTAATCCGTCACCTGCGAGCGGTATTCGTCCCACTCCAGCAGTTTGTTCCGCAGCACCGTTGACCAGACGTATTCGCCCAGCACGTGCTTCATCAGGTCTGACTGCGAGAACGCTTCGATCGCCCGTCCCTGCGTGGTCGGCATCTCGATGATGTCTCGGGCGGCTCGCTCAGCCGGCGTGAGTTCGAAGACGTTGTCCTCGGCCGGCGGCGGCGGAGCCAGGCCCTCGTCGACGCCCTGTAGGCCGGCGGCGAGGAAGGCGGAGAACGCCAGGTACGGGTTGGTCGCCGAGTCGGCGCCGCGGTATTCGAGCCGTGTCGACTCGGAGTCGCCGGGCTCGTACTCGGGGATGCGCACCAGGTCGGACTGGTTGGCGTGCGACCAGGTCAGATAGACCGGCGCCTCGGTGCCCGGGGCGAGCCGCTTGTAGCTGTTCGACCACTGGTTGGTAATCAACGTGAACTGCGGCGTATAGGCAAGCAGCCCGGCGAGGAACGAGCGGGCAATCTCCGAGAGGCCGCCGCCCTCCTCGTAGAAGAGGTTCTGCTCGTGGTCGAACAGCGACAGATACGCGTGCATGCCGGACCCGTTGACGCCGTTGAGCGGCTTGGGCATGAAGGTCGCATGGACGCCCTGCTTGATCGCCACTTCCTTGACCACCAGCCGTGTCGTCATCACCTGGTCGGCCATGGTCAGCGCGTCGGTGTAGCGCAGGTCGATCTCGTGCTGCGACGGCGCCGCCTCGTGATGCGAGGACTCGACGCCGATGCCCATCTCCTCAAGCGTCAGTACCGTTTCGCGACGCAGGTCGGTGGCCGTGTCGAGCGGCGAAAGGTCGAAGTATCCGCCCGAATCCAACGGAGACGGATCGTCGGGCGCGCGGAAGTAGAAGTACTCAATCTGCGGCGCGACGTAGAAGGTGTACCCACGCAGCTGAGCTGATTCGAGCTGGCGACGCAGGATCCGGCGAGGATCACCCTCAAACGGCTCGCCATTGCGCCGGTAGATGTCGCAGATCATCCGCGCGACACGATGTTGCTGAGGTCGCCAGGGCAGGACGACAAATGTATCCGGGTCGGGCCGCGCCACCATGTCCGATTCGTCGTGGCGGGCGAAGCCCTCAATCGACGCCCCGTCGAACTCGACGCCCTTGTCCAGCGCCGCCGGCAACTCGTCGATCGTGATCGCGACCGACTTCAGCTGTCCCAACAGGTCGGTGAACCAAAGTCGAACGAAGCGGACGTCATGCTCGCGGCATGCGTTCAAGACATGCTGGTGCTCACTCGGTGGAGCGTTGATGTCCCCGTTGAGGCTGGTCATGATGTTTGCTGCTCTTCGCTTCCCCCCTCCGGGGGGAAGCTGTCGCGGAGCGACTGAAGCGGGGCGTAGCCAGCGTTGTGGCTGGGACCCCACTCTGCCTTCGGCATCTCCTCCCGCAAAGCAGGGGGAGACATGCTACATCCAGGATGCGATGCCTAGATGTGGTAGTAGTGGAAGAATTCCGCCGCCACCGGGTGCATGAAGACGTCTCGCGCTTCGGTCAGCTTGAAGTCCTGGTACTCGTCGATCAGGTCCTGAGTGAAGACCCCGCCTTCCATCAGGAACTCGTGATCGTCGGCCAGCGCTTGGAGCGAGCCTTCGAGCGAGTGCGGCACCGAGGGGATGCCCGCCGCTTCCTCGGCGCTCAACTCGTAGATGTCCGTGTCGACCGGGTCGTCCGGCTCGATCTGGTTGCGGATCCCGTCCAGACCGGCCATCAGCATCGCCGAGAAGGCGAGGTAGGTGTTGGCCGACGCGTCGGGCGGGCGGAACTCGAGACGCTTGCTGTTCGGCGACGTCTCGTACGTAGGAATCCGGACCGCGGCCGAGCGGTTGCGCTGCGAGAACGCGAGGTAGATCGGCGCCTCAAAGCCCGGCACCAGCCGCTTGTAGGAGTTGGTCGTCGGCGCGCAGAAGGCGAGCAGCGCCGAGCCATGCTTGAGCAGACCGCCGATGTAGTGGCGCGCCGTGTCGGAGAGGTCGGCGTAGCGGCCGGCCTCGTAGAACAGCGGCGAGCCGTCCTTCCACAGCGACTGGTGGCAATGCATCCCGGTGCCGTTGTCGCCGTAGAGCGGCTTCGGCATGAAGGTCGCCGACTTGCCGTGAGCCTTGGCCACGTTGCGCACGATGTGCTTGTACCACTGAGTCTCGTCCGCCTTGTTGCGCAGCGTGTTGAAACGCGTCGCGATCTCGCCCTGGCCGCCGGTCGCCACCTCGTGGTGATGGACCTCCAGCTCCATCCCCACTGCTTCCATCGCATCGGCCATCTCCCAGCGGATATCGCTGAGCGTGTCGAACGGCGCCGTCGGCGAATACCCCTGCTTCGGCGGGATCTTGTAGCCCAGGTTGCTCTCGTCCTCGTCGCGCCCGCTGTTCCAGTCGGCCTCGTCCGACTCGACGACGTCGAAGGCCTGGTTGATCGCCATCTGGCACTGGACGCGATCGAACATGAAGAACTCGAGCTCCGGGCCGAAAAACGCCTGGTCGGCGATCCCGGAGTCGATCAGGTGCTGCTCGGCCTTGCTCGCCACATAGCGCGGGTCGCGGCTATAACGGTCGCCCGTGACCGGGTCGTGGACATCGCAGATGAACTTCAGCGTCGGCACGTTCTCGGTCGGGTCGATCCGCGCCGAGTCGAGGTCCGGTCGCAGCAACATGTCCGACTCGTCGATGCTCTGGAAGCCGCGCAGCGATGAGCCGTCAAACCCCTGGCCGCGCTCGACCAGGTCCTCATCAACCTTCGATGCGGGGATGCTGAAGTGCTGCCAGCGGCCGATCAAGTCGGTCACCAACAGGTCCACGCGGCGAATGCCCTGATCCTGGATCAGCGCCTGAATCTCGCCAAGGGTAGCCATGGGCTCTTGCCTCTCTATCTGTCCTCGTGCTGCACGGAGGTCGGGGCCGGTTGGTCTCGCACGCAGGCGCTGCCGCCTGCCACGCAGCGTCAGTGTTTGCTGCGAATCATCCTATGGGCAGGTCTCGACCCGCTCCGCCTCATTGGGTTACACCTGAGTTACACCCCGCCGCCGGCGACCGCCGCGACCCGTTGTGTAGCCGATTTATCGAAGCGGCAGAGCGAACCGATAGCCCACGTTGCGCACCGTCTCGACGTAACGCTGACCGCCCGCCTCCAACTTCGAGCGCAGACGGCGGACGTGCACGTCGACCGTCCGCGAACCTCCGTAGTAGTTGTAACCCCAGACCCGGTTGAGCAGCGTCTCGCGTGTGAACACCTGCTGGTTATGCGTCATCAGGAAGCGCAGCAGCTCAAACTCCTTGAACGTCAACGAGATCGAGCGACCACCCGCAAAGACCTGATAGTTGGACGTGTCGACGACCAGATCGCCCGCTTCCAGCGTGTTCCTCGTCAACGCCCGTCCGTGACGCCAGAGCACGAGCTGGACTCGGGCGATCAGCTCCGCCTCGTGCACCGGCGCGAGGATGAAGTCGTCGAGTTCCTGCGTCGGTCCCAACAGCTGCGTATCGCCCGGCCGTAACACGGCCAGCCGCATCGCGTCCGGCCAGGCCTGCACTTCCGAGGGCTTCGCGGCAGGAACGGCATGCCGCCAGTCGAGCAGCAACACATCCGGCGCTGCTGCCGGATCGGGCTCGTTGCCCTCGGCCGGCGTGTATCGCACGACCTGCAGTCCCTCGCGCTCGAGCGCAGGCTGAATCGGAGCGACCAAGTCCTCGTCGAGCGTCGAGATCGTCAGCCGGAACATGTCAGCACCATAGAACAGACTCGATCGACATCATCGCAATGAGTCAACTCCTCGATCTGCTCGGATCTCCTCAATCGAACCGCCGAACCCGATCCCAACGGACGTGCGATACGCTCTGAATCGTGTCCCGCCGGCGTAGCTCAGAGGTAGAGCAACGGTTTCGTAAACCGTAGGCCGAGGGTTCGAATCCCCCCGCCGGCTCCAGCTCGCTGTTCCTCCTCAGTCCTCTCTCTTCCCGTCTGGCTAACTCAACTTGCCGCCTGTCCGGGCAGCGGTTGCGACGCCGCTTCCACATCCACCGCGCCGCCTTGCTCTTGCAAGTGCGAGATCGGCACGGCCGGCATCGTCGTGATCTCGCCTCGGATTCGCGCCGCGAAGGCGATCGACCAGCGCGCCGCCGCGTCATTGTCCGGGGCATCGATGATGCAGGTGAAATCGTACGGTCCCAGCACCGCGTAAATCCCCAGAGCGCTCACGCCCGGCACCGCCACCCCGCGCTCCGCATCAAGCGGCGCCAATGGATTCGCCAACGTCTGGTCGATCCCCTCGGTCGAAAGCCGCACCAGCAGGATGTATTGCATGCAGCCCCTCGATTCCCTCTTGCGATCCCAAACTCGCTCCCGATATGGCCAGTATCGCGCCTCTCATCGAGCCTTGCGAGCCGCAACCTGCCCCCTACGTGATCGGCGTTCCGGGCCTGATCGTGGGATACACTCCGATAACAATCCCCTACGCAATGTGAGGGCCGAATTGCGGGCGACATGCCGTTCAGCCGTGTCGTGACAGCGACGGGAGCCGAGATGAACCTTTCCATGCTGACCGATCGTCTGCGCCATCGCGGACTCTGGTTGTTCATGCTCCTGATCGCCGCAGCGCTGTTGCTCAGTGCCTGCGATCTCATCGGCGACGACTCCGATGACCAGCAGCAACAACAGCAGGCCCAGCAGGAACAGATGCAGCAGGAAGACTCGGCGGCCGCCGCCCCGGCGGCCAGCTCCGCCCCACAGCCTCCGGCTCAAGACCAACGCCCCGAACCGCCGCCACAGGCCCAAGGCGGCGGCGAGGGCGCCTACGCCTACAGCATCGTCTTCCCCAGCCTGGCACTCGTCACGACCGCAAACGGAACAGCGACCGGATTGGTCATCGCCGAGGGCTATGTGATCGTCGACGAGCGCCTGCTCGCAGGATCGATCGCCGCCGATGTCCTGCTCTCCAATGGCGACACACTGACCGAACTTCCTGTCGTCGGCCGCGACCAGTTCACCGGTCTCGCCTACCTGGGGCCGCTGGATCCCAACTTCGTGCGCCGACTTCCCGGCGCCCGCCTGGGCGACGGCGAAGGCATCCGGCCCGGCTCCTCCGTCTTCGCCATCGGCTACGCCATCGGCGACCGTCCCGATTCCCTGCCCTCCGTCTACTCCGGCGTGCTCAGCGGGCTCGACGAATGGGATGCCGGCCAGCGCACCTTCCTCCGCACCGACGCTCGGCCGACCGCTGCCAGCGCCGGCATGGTCATGGTCGACGGCGCCGGCACCGTAATCGGCGTCGCTCCGGCCGCACTCGCCGGACTCGGCTGGTACGTCTCCACCGGCGACCTCGCCCGCAGCCTCAGTCTCGGTCAGATCGCTGAGAGCCCTCCCGCTCCGGCCGTGCTGACCTCCACCGAACACACCCTCTCCTTGACCGCCGGTCAACCCTCCGCCTCGCTACTCCTCTCCGACGACGCAACCGGCGA
>DAOUHS010000079.1:0-5473 GCA_034428415.1 Dehalococcoidia bacterium | reverse complement strand
AGCGCCACCTCATCCACGTCAAAGTGGTCCAACACCCCAACCATGTCCGCCGCCAGCGTACGCCGAGACACCGGCCCCAGAGGCTTGTCCGACTCCCCATCCCCCCGAGTGTCCGGAACAATCACCCGGTACCCGGCATCAACCAGAGCCGGAACCTGGTGCCGCCACTCATAAGAAGTCTCAGGAAATCCATGGATCAGCAGAACCGGAGGCCCATCCGAAGGCCCATCAGTCGTCACATGAATCCGAATCCCATTGGAATCGACGAGCTGAGTATCCATCAAGCCATCCAATCACTCTCCCGCGCAGGCTAGCGCGAGCCTTCACCCGGCAATCCCCGACACGGCCTCATCCAACGAATGCTCCATCCGCCTCCCTCTCCCTCTGGGAGAGGGCAAGGGTGAGGGTCCCCTTGCCATGCTCGCGCAGGCGAGAGCTGGGGCTAGTCGAACGCCGGCAGCACCTCGTTCACCACCCGCTCGTACGCGGCCTGCTGGTCGTACCCGACCAGCCGCAGCGTGATAGTCGTCGCCCCCGCGTCGATGTAGGACTGGATGTCCGCAATGCACTGCTCAGGCGTGCCCATCGCGACCCAGAGGCCGAGCATCTCGTCCGAGTACTCGGTGTTGTAGTACGCCTCCAGGTAGCGCCGCGACTCATCCAGCGCCGCCCGCCGATCGTCGTTGACGTTGACGTTGTAGTAGATGCAGGTCTCGAAGTCGTCGGGCAGTTCGCGGCCCTCCTCCTCGGCGTAGCGATGAATATCCGCGAGGTACTCCTCCACAGTCGCCGGCGGCTGGAACGTCGTCATCCAGCCGTCGCCCAGCCGCGCCGTCCGCCGCAGACCCGCTTCACGGTTGCGCTTCAGATCCGGCCGCGGATTGGAAGTCACCCAGATCGGCACCGGACGCTGCACCGAGCGCGGCTCGATCGTCACATGGTCGAAGTCGTTGTACTCCCCGTGGTAGGAAACATCGTCTTCCGAGGTCAACAGGCGCATCACCTCGATCGCCTCCTCCATCCGCTTCATCCGCGACTCCGGCGCGACGCAGAACGCATCGAACTCATGCAGCATGTCGCCGCCGCCGGCCGCCGCCTGTCCCATACAGGCGGCGAAGATCGTGCGGCCGTTGGACATGAAATCCAGCGACGCCCACTGGTAGGCGAGCAGCAGCCCGTCGCGCAGCGGCGTCGAGGCAAAGCAGGCCGGACCAATCCTGACCCGCTCGGTGACCACCGCCAGCGCGCCCATCAAGGTCAGGGCATCCAGTCGAGGCTTGGCCAGGATCGAGTCGCCGACCCAGATGCTGTCCCAGCGCTCGTCCGAGTCGGCCCGCTGCGCCAGCGCAATCATGTCGTCAAGCGTCGAAGCGCCGGTCACGACGCCCCGGTTCGACAGCGTCAGTCCAAAGTTGACCATCGAAGCACCCTCCTCTTGCGAGGCAGGGTAGGGCTCGGACGGCCCGCCATGCACTCAGACGAACGCCGGCAGCACGTCCTCCGAGATCCGTCGATACTGCGTCGTCTGATCGCCGCTGCAAATCCGCAACAGCACGGTCGTCGCCCCGGCGTCGATGTAGCGCTGGATGTCCTCCACCGCCTGCTCCGCCGGACCGTACGAGCACCAGCGCCGGACCATCGCCTCCGAGTGATCGAGGAAGTAGTAATCGTCGAGGAAGCGCTTCGCCTCGGCGAAAGCGGCGTCCCGGTCGTCCTCGATCATCACCGAATGAAACGCGACCACTTCGAAGTCATCGGGCAATTCGCGACTCGCCTCAACGGCGTATCGACGAATATCGGCGAGGTACTCGCCCAGCAGCTCGGGCGTGAGCGTCGTCGACATCCAACCGTCGCCCAGTCGAGCCACACGACGAAGTCCGCGCTCACGGTTGCGAGCATCGCTGGGATTCGGATTCGAAACGATCAGAATCGGAATCGGTCGCTGGACCGAACGAGGCTCAATCGTCAGCTGGTCGAAGTCGTTGTACTTGCCGTGATAGGAGGCGTTATCCACCGAGGTCAGCAGCCGTATGATCTCGACCGCCTCCTCCATCCGTCCCGAGCGGGTGATCGCGGGCACGCAGAAGTGCTCAAACTCAGAGGCGTCGGCCGCGCCCATGCAGGCCGCGAAGGTCAGCCGGCCGTTCGAGATCACGTCAATCGCCGCGAGCTGGTAGGCCAGGAGAATCGCCGGTCGAACCGGTGTCGTGGCGAAGCAGCCAGGCCCAATCCGCACCCGCTCCGTCCGCGCCGCCAGCGCGCTCATCAACGACAGCGCATCCAACCGCGGCTTGGCCGTAATCGAGTCCCCAACCCAGACCGAGTCCCAACGCTCATCCTCGTCAACGAGCCGAGTCAGCTCATACATCTCCTCCAAAGAAGAATCCCCGGTCACAACCCCACGATTGGTCAACGTCAATCCAAAGTCGGTCATGGTGAACTCCATTCAAGAGCACCACGATATCGTCGAGTAGGCGGAGATGGAGACGAGAAGATTGGTGTGGTGATCAAGGATGGCGTTCGACATCGAACGGCGTGAATCGACGATCTTCTTTCGCGGGCAGTTGGACCGAAGCCCAGCAGTTCGCCGGGCGTGCGCAGTGTTGCGTCAGGTGGTGATTGATCGCGGCTACCGCGATGTGGTTCTGGATTTCTCCGAATGCGATGCGGCGACCGAGGCGTTCATCCTCCCAATGCTCCCAATCGTGGCGCGCTACCGGAAAAGTGACGGGGTGGACTTCGAGGCGAAGTTGCCACACTCAAACGACCTCTACCGCCTCTTCAACAATGCGAACTGGGCGCATTTTATCGATCCTGATCAGTTTGCCGCCAGCGATCTGTCTGACGAGCACATTCCCGCCCAACAGCACCATACCGAAACTGAAATGCAACTCATCCTTGAGCAGGTGCTGGAGTTTTTCATTCGCCAGCCTGAGATTGGACCATCCGTGCTCGTTGCACTGGAGTGGGCACTTGGCGAAGTCATGGACAATGTGCTCGTCCACGCGCAGTCGTCGGTGGGTGGCTTCATCCAGGCGACCACGTATGTCAGCGGACCTGAGTTCATCGTCGCCGACGCCGGCATCGGCATCCCCGCGTCGCTTGGCAGGCAAGACCACCAGACTGCTGTGATAGAAGCGATCAAAGAAGGCGGTACCCGGGACAAACATACCAACGCAGGCAACGGCTTGTTTGGAACGTACCAACTTGGCAGCATGTCCAATGGCCAGTTTGAACTCATTTCGCAGAATGCGTTGCTCTACCACGACCGGCGACTGGACAGACCGATCACACAGCCACACCGCGTTCCATATGCAGGGACCTCGGTTCGGTGTCGGATCGGATCCGCCGATCCTGAGCCGCTGCGACGCGCACTGGAAATCGGCGGGCGCACAGGTCTTCCTGTGTACAATTACGTGGAGCGAATCTTCGAAACGGAAGTGGGCGAACTGGTGTTCCGGGTAAAGGAAAGAGCCGCAAGGGATGTGAACTCCCGTCGGTCGGGTGTGCGAGTACGACGACAAATCGAAAATCTACTGGCGGAGGAGGATCACGTGGTGATCGACTTCGATGGCGTCGAGGTCATCTCCAGCAGTTTCGCGGATGAGGTCTTTGGTCGACTGTTCGTCGAGCTTGGCCCTGTGACGTTCGCTTCGCGCGTGCCGCTACGAAACACAAACGCGACCGTACGCGGGTTGATTGACCGCGCCATCGTACAGAGGACCCAGTTGAGCAGGACTGAGTAGGTCCTGCTCAGCAGGTAGCCCAACGCCTCACGCCGTCACACCCTCCAGCGCGAAGTCTCGCACCAGTTCGGCCAGCGCCTCGGGAACTTCGAGGTCGGCGATGTGCCCCGAATCGGCCAACTCAACCGACTGCGCCCCCGGGATCGCCGCTCGCCAGATGTCGCCCATCTCCGTGGCCACGATGTTGTCGTGCTCCGAGGTCGCGATCAGCGTGCGAGTGTCGATCCGCACCAGCCGGCGCCCGACCCCGGTGTCCGGAATCGGCCAGAGGAACTTGGCCGAAGCCCGCAAGTCGAGCAGCTCTTCAACATACGCATCCATCGGGTCGCGGTCGGCCATCAACAGCTCGCTGCGCTTGTCCGGATTGCTGAACAAAACAGCCGTCGGAAAGCCGGGATGCTGCGCGAACGCGTCCTCGCCCGGGTACTGCTCCGACCACAGACCGAGCGGGTTGATCAACGTCAGCGACTGCACAGCGTCGGGCCGAATCGCCGCGATCTCCGCCCCAATCCAGGCCCCGATGCTGATCCCCACGACGTGCGCCGATCCGACGCCCAGCGTGTTCAGCAGGTCGACGTTGAAGAGCACCAGGTCGAGACCGTCGCGAACCCCGGGCAAATCGTCCTTGGCCGGACCCCAACCGGGCTGGTACGGCGCGATCACATGAAAGTCCTCAGCCAACGCCTCCAGCGCCTCGCCCCAGCGCGGAATGCCGGTGATCGGGTGCAAGAAGAGCAGCGCCGGCGCATTCGCCTCGCCGCCTTCCCAGACGTGGGCGGTCTGACCGCCGGGCCGCAGATCGAGGGTCTTCAGTTCAGCCATCTGTTCACTCCTGCGAGTTCAAGCGGATCCCCGCGTACCGCGAGGACTGAGAACCGCGCTCGATGCTCTGCCAACCTAGTTGGCGCCCGTGAGCACCGGAGCCGGCGTCGCGACGTGCTCCGACCCAATCGGCTTCGGCGACCAGTGGTCCTCGTAGTCTTCCCAGATGTGCTTGACTCGCGGCATGACCTGCTCGGCAAACAGCTTGGTCGAGGCCCGCGCCTTGTCGTCCGGCATGTCGCCGCAGTGCAACAGCGTGACCAGGTGGCCAACCTGCAGCTTGGTCGCCAGCGCTTCGATCTGCTCGGTCACCGAATCCGGCGATCCGGCCACGATGTAGCCCTCGCGCACCCAATCCTTCCACTCCAGCGTGTGCGCGATACCCAGACCCTGCGCGCCGCCGGCTCGCAGACCGGCGCGGATCGTGTTCTCGGTGCGATACCCGGGCGCGTCGGCGAAACCGGGGTAGACGTGCAGGCACTTGTCGAAGAAGTACTGCAGATGCTCGGTGTACATCTGCTCGGCCTGATCGTCGGTCTCCGCGACCACGACCTGCTGCGCGAACGCGCCCTGGAACGGGTTGAACTCGACGCCCATCTCGCCCAGCCGATTCCAGAAGCCCTGCATCAGAGCCTCGCCGCGGACGTAGCCGTTGAACGACAGGTAGCTGTAGTTGTAGCCCATCTCCGCACAGAAGTCCCAGGTCTCAACCGATCCCCCGCCGGGGATCCAGATCGGCGGCGGCTGCTGAATCGGGCGCGGCCACAGGTTCACGTAGCGAATCTTGTTGTACTCGCCGTTCCACGAGAACACCTCGGGGTCCGCCCAGGCGCGACGGATCAGGTCGTGGTTCTCGCGGTACTTGTCGCGCAGCGTGGCCGGGTTCGATCCGAAGCAGAAGTTGT
>DAOUHS010000078.1:0-10870 GCA_034428415.1 Dehalococcoidia bacterium | reverse complement strand
CCTCATCAGAACGCAAGTGCGGTACAATGGGCCTCAGTCCACAAGCCGCCAGATCAGGCGACGACGAAGGAGGGGAGAGACGCGATGATCAACGCCTGCGTTGTTCGCCCGCAATCGAACGCATTCGAACAGAGCCGAACAAGTCCGAACACATCCGAACGCGCCCTAACACCATTCGTTCCCTACCCGTTTCATCTTCAGAACCTTCCGCAGCCTGACAAAACCACTCCAAAACTGGACAAAACTGTCCACCCTCGGCGTACGATTTCCCGTAGAGCACTGCGTCTTCGCACAAATCGACCCGCCGAGAGATTTCCCGCCGAACACCTATCCACCCGACTCTCCGCACACGCGGACCTCGATCGCCCACTGTTCAGTGAACCTGAACCAGACTGGACCAGGCTGAACAAACCTGAACACTCCGAACGCGCGCGCGCCCGTAAAACACTGGAGATCGTGCTCCGAACCCCGCGAAACAAGATTGCTCGCCGAACACCTGAACAGCCCTTAGCCTGAACCAAATCTCGAACCACGCGGAGCACGCCATGACTCTCAACCCCGACGCCTACACCACCATCGACATCGACAAGCGCTCCGACGGCGTGACCGTCGCCACGCTCAACCGGCCTGAGAAGCTCAACGCCGTCAACTCGGCCATGCACCGCGAGCTCGCCTCGCTGCCGGTCGACGCCAACCGCGACCAGGAGGTCCGCGTGCTCGTCCTGACCGGCGCCGGCCGTGCCTTCTGCGCCGGCGGCGACTTCTCCGCCGACCGCGACGAGCCGATGGGCGGCCGCTATCTCAATCGGATGAACGAAGCCCGTCTGATCGTCGACAACTGGCTGGACTGCGAGAAGCCCGTGATCTGCGCCGTCAACGGTTACGCCCTGGGCCTCGGCGCGACCGTCGCCTTGATGGCCGACGTCGTCTACATCGGACATTCGGGTGTGCTCGGCGACACCCACGTCAATATGGGCATCGGCGCTGGCGACGGCGGCGGCGTGATCTGGCCGATGCTGGTCGGGCCGTCGCGCGCCAAGTACTACCTCATGACCGGTGAGCACATCCGCGCCGATCAGGCCAAAGAGCTGGGCCTGGTCCAGGACGTAGTCGAGGACGATGACCTCGTACCGACCTCGCTCGCCCTGGCCGAACGCCTCTCGAACGGCCCCCTGGCCGCCATCTCCGCCTCTAAGGTGCCGATCAACAAGTGGATCAAGCACGTCTCCAACCTCGTCCTGCCGCTCTCCCTCTCGATGGAGGAAGCAACTATGTCCGCACCTGACGCCGCGGAGGCGCAGGCCGCCTTCCGCGAGAAGCGGCAACCCGTCTATCGGCGTTAACCCCAGATCAGAGATCCTCGATAGGCTGATCCGCAGTGCGGGGAACGCCGCGTCCGGCGGGCATTGACGCAGCGACAACGTTGATTGGCAGGGTTCCCCATATGCTCCTGTGTCCGATGTTGTCCCCGCGTGGGGGCCCACGCACTGCGCGGCTCAGCGCCTGGCCGACCGTGTGGCCGACCGTGTGGCCGACCGTGTGGCCGACCGTGTGCCCGACCGCGTGGTCGACCGCGTGGCTGACTCTGTGGTTGCTGGTCGCGCTCGCTCTGCTCTCGCTCACGGCTTGCACCGACGCCGACGAACAGAGCGTCTCCGCGCAATCTCAGCAGCAGGAAGATCAACTGCAGGGCCAGCAGGATGCATCGAGTCAGTCCGAGCCCCCCACGGCAAGCGGCGTCGTCCAACCGGCGCAACAGCAGCAAGCGGCGGCCGACGACCAGGAAGTCCAGCAACAGGCACAGTCCTCCGCCGCCGAACCCATGCAACGCCGCCCCCAAGACCAGCCGACGCAGCAAGGGACGCAGGACTACGCCGCAAGTGATCCATACGGCGGCCAAGACGATCCCGATCAACAACAGTCCCTGACGCCGGTCCCGCCGGTCCGCAAGTGGCTCGCCGAAGGCATCGCGCTGTCGCCCAGCGTCCCGGCCGAACGCGACGAATACGGGTGGTCGGCCGTGATCGAGGGCGACATCATCGCAGTCGGCGCCCCCTATCACGATGTGCTCGGCGAAGACACCGGCGCCGTGTTCATCTTCGAACGCATCGACGGCGAATGGATCGAGACCACCTACCTGCTGCCGCCATATCCCGATCCATTGGGCTGGTTCGGACGCTGGCTGGCCATCGGAGACGGACGAATCGTGATCGGCGCGCCCTACGAGGACGGTCGGGCCGATGACGGCAGCCGGATCGACGACTCCGGCGTCGCTTACGTCTACGAGAAGGTCAGCGGTGAGTGGGCGCGGACCGGCACCCTGCTGCCGGCTGTGCCGAATGCGGGCGCCTCGTTCGGTTGGAGCGTGGCAATCTCCGGCGACCGGATCGCCGTGTCAGCCTGGGAAGACCCGCTCCGCGGCGAGGAAACCGGATCGGTCACGATCTTCACTCAGCACAAGGGACTCTGGCAGGCCGAAGCCGTGCTGCAGCCCAGCGTGCCGAGCGAGCGGATGATGTTCGGACGCGACATCGACATGCAAGACAACGTCCTGGTCGTCGGTGCGCCCGGCGACGACACCATCGCCGAGGATGCCGGAGCGGTCTACGTCTGGCACCACTACAACGACGAATGGAACTTCGCCGGCAAACTGGTCGCGGCCGACGGAATCGCCAATGACCGGCTCGGCTCGCAGGTGGCGCTGCAGATGCCCTGGTTGGCCTCCGGCGCGTACGACCACGATGATCCCAACTGGAGCGCCGGCGCGACCTACGTCTGGAAGCTCGACAACCTCTGGAACTTCCACGACAAGCTGGAGGCATCCGACATGCAGCCCGGCGATTGGTTCGGGTACTCCGTCGACATCCAGGCAGATCGCATGGTCATCGGGGCGCCGCATCGCGCTCATCCCGAGTCGGGCACGTACCGCAGCGGCGCGGCCTACGTCTTTGAGCTGATCGAGGAAGACTGGGTCGAAGTTGGAGTGCTCGGCCCGGTCGATGCGGTCCAGGCCGGCGAGCGGGCTGAGTTCGGCTGGGTCACCGAGATTGATGGAACGACGGCCGTCGTCGGAGCCTGGCTCGCCGACACCGAAGCCGGAGTAGACGCCGGCGCCGCCGCTGTCTACGAACTGCCGACCAACGGCGAAGAGGAGTAGCTACCGATCCGGACCACGAACCGTGACGCCGCCGTCCACCGGGAGGATCACGCCGGTCACGTACTTCGCCTCGTCGCTGGCCAGGAAGACGGCCGCCCAGGCGATGTCCCAGGGCTCCCCCTCTTGCCGAAGCAGGCTGGCGTTCTTGCGACGCTCCCGCAGCTCATCCGACATCCCTGCTGAGTAGACCATCGGCGTATAGACCGGACCCGGCATGATGCAGTTGGCCCGAATCCGGTCGCGCCCGTGGTCGACCGCCAGCGCCTGGGTCAGCGTCGCCACGGCCGCCTTGCTCACGCTGTAGGCGGTCAGCCCGCGAGGCCGCAGAGCAGCAATCGACGACACGTTCGTGATCGCCCCGCCACCACTCTCACGCAGCGCCGGCACCGCATGCTTGCAGGTCAGCATCATCGAGGTCACATTCACCCGCTGCACATGCTCCCACTCGACCTCCGAGACCTGCTCAACCGTCCCGCGCCCACCAATGCCAACGTTGTTGTGCAACACATCAAGCTTCCCGTAGCGGCTCACCGCATTAGCAACAATCCGCGAGCAGTCCTCAGTCGAGGTGACATCCGCAACAGCGATCGCGGCATCATTGCCCTCGGCGCGGATCATGTCCAGGGTCGCTTGCACCGCCGCTTCATCGCGGTCAACCAGCAACAGGTCGGCGCCCTCGCGAGCAAACAGGATGGCAGTCGCGCGGCCATTGCCAATCCCCTCAGCACGAGAACCAGCGCCGGTGACAATAGCGGACTTGCCAGCGAGTCGGTCAGGCATGTGAACGATCCTTTCGGCTGCTAGTCAAACTGGACTGGTCGGGGAACCGGTTCTGATCGGCGCTGCGGCTTCCACAACACCTCGCGCAACAGTTGCGGAATCGCCGGCGGGAGTCGGAATCGCCCGCCCTCATTGCGGTCGGCGCGAACCCAGAGAATCATCACGATCAGCAACAGCGGACCGAAGAAGGCGGCCAGACCGAGAAAGACAGTCGGTAGCGGGTTGTCGTTGACGACCTGACCGAAGACAGGCAAGAAGGGCAGCATGATCAGGGCCCAGCCCATGTGGTTGAGGGACAGCGCCGTCGCTCGCAGGTGCGACGGCACGCGTCGATTCAGGTAACCCTCCATCAGCGGCATCTGCGCGCCCCGCGCCAGTCCTAGGATCACGAACAGTGCGATCACGCCCAGATGATCGATCAAGCCAATCCCAACGTAGACCAGCACCACCCAGAACGGCATCGACGCCAGCGTTCGCACGATGCCGAAGCGAATCGCCAGCCAGAACGCCAGGGCCGCGGCGAACACCGTGGCAATCCGCGCCGGCGCTTGCAGCACCGAGAACAGCCAGCCCACTTCAACTCCCTGCTCTCTGAGGAACGGCTGCAGGAGGTAGAACTCAGGAACCATCGACGCGATCAAGATCGCGCTGAAAATCAGCGAGTAGCGGATCGTCGGCGTACTTCCGGCTAACCGAAGCGTCTGCCTGAGCAGCTCCATGTAGGACGGACCGCGTGCCTCTTCAACACTCTGGTGCCTGGGCGGCTCCCTGAATAACAACGAAATCATCAGCGCGAGGCCGGTGGACGTGGTCCCCGCCAACAGCGCGCCCCGACCGCCGATCTCGCCGGCGATCACTCCGCCGGCGAGCGTCGCCAGTACCAGGGCGACCGATCGCACCGCAAACGCTCGCCCTGCCTGGCGTTCGAAATCGCGCTCGCGGCCCAGCGCCTGCAGCGAGTCATGCAGGAACGCGCTATCGGTGCCGGTGATCGCCACCATCGCGAGTCCCCGCAGCGCCCAGGCGACCGCAGCCATCCAGAAACCATCTGAGAAGGCAAACCAGGCCGTGAAGACCATGAAGATGATCAAGGATGCCCGGATGGTTCGGACGCGGCCAAATCGATCCGCAAGCGCCCCAGCCAGGGGTTGCCCGAACGAAGTGATCACATAGAAGGCCGGGCCGATCGCTCCCAGCTGAGCAAATGTCAGCCCAACCTCTTCCGTCGCAAAGATGATCCAGACCGGCATCCAGAAGTGCAGATCATGGAAGAAGTAGAAGATTGGATACAGGCGCAGGTTGCGGCGCCAGCGGGGTCGCTCGTCGACGCCGTTGAGACTGGGCTGTACGGTCACCATCGCAGACTAGGGTTTAACCGCTGCGAAGCGCAGTTCTTGACGACCATTAGAATCAAGAAATCATCGAGCAAGTCAATCCCGCGAGGTGGCATGTGCCCTACGAACAAATCAAGACCGAGACCATCGGCCGAGTCGGCGTGATCCGACTGAACCGTCCAGAGAAGCTGAACGCCTGGACCGACCAGATGGCTGGCGAAATGACCGACCAGATCCAGTCCTGGAACGATAACGACGGCATTGGAGCCATCATCATCACCGGCGAGGGCCGCGCCTTCTGCGCCGGAGCCGACCTGCAGGGCTTCAATCAGCGCCTCGCCGACGATCCGGATGCAAGCGCGAGTTCCGGACGCGCGGTCAACTGGACCCAGCTCATCCGAGAATCCAAGCCCGTCATCGTCGCCATCCACGGATACGCCGTCGGCGTCGGACTGACCCTCGCGCTGCCCGCCGACGTCCGCTACGCCGCCGAGGACGCGAAGCTCTCGATCCGCTTCGTCAAGGTCGGGCTCGTGCCCGAGCTCGGTTCCACCCGACTACTCGCCCAGCTCGTCGGCCTCGGTCACGCCACCGACATCTGCCTCTCCGGCCGCATGGTCCCCGCCGACGAGGCGTACCGCATCGGCCTCGTTTCGGCAGTGGTTCCGAAGGACGATCTGTTCGCCACCGCATTGGCCAAGGCAGAGGAATACGCCAACAACCCCACAGCCGTCGTGCGCAAGATCAAAACGCTGCTCAACGACAACGTCACCGAGCCCAACCTAATGCGGGTGATGGAGCGAGAAGGTGCCCGAGACCGGGAGTCACGCCGACTCCCATCCCACAACGAGGCGGTCACAGCGTTCCTCGAGAAGCGAGAACCCGTCTTCAACCAGTAACGAGCAACACTGGCCGCTCAGCCCTCAAACAGCAGTTCCTGCACGCCAGGCAGACCGCTCACCGTGTGCGTCGCCCCGTAGCGACGCAGATACGCATCATCCCGCAGCCCCACGATCCCGATCACCCCGGCAAACTTCGCGTTGCGACCGGCGCCCATGTCCGACTCCGTGTCTCCGACCATCACCGCCGACTCCGGTTCACCCTCGAGAATCTCGAGCGCGTGCAGCAGCGGAGCCGCGTGCGGCTTCGGATCGCTTGCCGTGTCCGCGCCGATGATCGTCCGGAACCGATCGGTCCAGTCGAGAAGTTCGACCGTCTTTCGGCCGGCATCCTCGCGCTTGTTCGTCACGACGGCCAACGGAACTTCGGCTTCGCAAAGTGCATCAAGCAGCACTTCGGCTCCGGGGAGAGGCCGCGTACGGGGCATGTATGTCTCTTCGTAGCGGCGCAGGTAATCCATGTAAATCGGCTGCGCCTGCTCCAGGTTGAGGCCCAGCATGTTGTAGAGCATCACCGGAAGCGGCGGACCGATGTACTTGAGGAGCAGCTCCTCATCGACCGAATGACCGTGCGCGTTGATCGTCTCCAGCATGCAGCCGAGCACTAGCGGCTCGGTATCCGCGAGCGTGCCGTCGAGGTCAAAGATGACCGATCGATAGCGCGGCTTCATGGAAAGCGGATGCGCCAATCGTCTGAGCCGGGCTTGTCCCGTTCGCAGACCGCCAGCTTGCCCTTGACGAAGACGCTCACACTGAGCGCCGGTCCGGGAATCGTTCAATCCCGCGCCGAGGGCCGCTCCGCTTCGGCTGCGGCGTTGCGGATCTCGTCGAGCAGCGCGTCCGCGTCAACATTCAGGATGTGCGCCGCGTTGCTGATACTGAATGGTTCTGTCGGTGCGACCATGTCAGCAGAGTAGCGTAGGGTTTGACAGCCCCTGACCTGTTCGGGGGACAGCCGCTCTCCCATCTGTGGCGGAGAGTGCAGGACTGTCGATTCGGGGAGCCGCTCCGTGATTGAGTATTTCGTGCTGCTGGCAGGGCTGCTGGCCCTGTCCGCGTTCTTTTCCAGCGCTGAGACGTCGTACCTCTCGATCGAGGGCGTACGGCTCGAGCACGAACGTCGTCGACGCCTGCCCGGCGCCGACCGCGCGGCCGCCTTGCTGCGCGAGCCGCGACGCCTGCTCGCTTCGATCCTCGTCGGTAACAACCTCGTCAACACGGGCGCCGCGACGGTCGGCGCGGTCATCGCGCAGGAGTTGGTCGGCGGCAGCGGCGGACTGAGCATCGTCGTGGCCACTGTGGCCGTGACGATCCTGCTCGTGATCTTCGGCGAGATCGGCCCCAAATCGGTCGCCTTGCACCACAACCTGACCGTGGCTCGCTATTACTCGCTGCCCCTGACCTGGTGGGCTCGGCTAACGCGGCCCGCCGTCGCCGCGCTCGACTGGACATCGCGCTTCTGGCTGCGGGTTGTCGGCGGCCAGGAGGAGGCCCATTCCGCGCTTTCGCTCGGAGAACTGCGAACCGCCATCGTCCAGTCCCGCGACGAAGGCGAGCTCAAGGGCCAGGACACCTCGGTCCTGCTCGGCGCGCTGCGCCTGGGCGAGACCCAGGTGCGCCAGATCATGACCCCGCGCCCGCAGATCGCCTCGATCGACTCCGCCGCGACCCTGGAAGAGGCCGGACGCACGTTCGGCGAAGCGGGCTTCCTGCGCCTGCCCGTGCGCTACCGCTCGGCCGACGACTACATCGGCTACCTGCACGGCTCCGACGTCGTCGCCGAGCTGGGCCAGGGCCATCGTGAGCGCCGCGTCCGCGAAGCGATGCGCGAAGCGCCGGTCGAGTCGGAGCGCGCGTCCGTCCTGCGGGTGCTCACCGCCATGCAGACCACCGGTCAGCACCTGATGCTGCTGATCGACGAGTTCGGCGCGACCACCGGTCTGATCACGCTGGAGGACATCCTCGAGCTCGTCGTGGGCAACATCCGCAGCGAGACCCGGGCCGCATCGGAGCCGGTCCCCGTCCGGATCGCAGGCGAGCAGTTCGTCGAGGGCGGGCGCGGCCTGACCGACCTGGCCGCGGAGCTCGAGGTCGACTTCTCGGACGAGGAAGCGGAGACGGTCGCCGGCATGTTGCTGCAACGCTTCCGCCGCATCCCCCGCGCCGAGGAGTCAATCGACCTCCACGGCTACCGCTGGACGGTGGCCGAGTCGGACCAACGCCGCATCCGCTTGGTCCGCTTCCGCAAGTTGAATCCGATTCAGGCCAGTCGCGACGACGGCGATGCGCCGCCGCAGTCCTGATAGTCTGAATGCAGCGTGCCGAGGTGGCGGAATGGTAGACGCGATGGTCTCAAAAACCATTGGGCCGCAAGCCCGTGCCGGTTCGAGTCCGGCCCTCGGTACCAACGATTGCCGAGTAGTGTAACGGTAGCACTAGGGACTTTGGATCCCTCAGTTCAGGTTCGAATCCTGGCTCGGCAGCCACACAGCTGTCAACCTGGAAATTGACGCGTATCAGGCGATACCTTCAACGTCCCTATGCCAGATTCCGCATACAAACTGCCGCGCTTTGTGAAGCTCCAGCGCCATTCCCAAATCGTAAGAATCCAGCACCTCACTGAACCATTTTGGGCCATGCCCACCGACTAGCGGGCAGAATCGCTCTAGTTCTCCAACTGGAACGAGCCATATACCTCGCTCACGGAATGTCCGCATAAGACGCGTGTACGACACAGAGGCGTCACCGCTAGGGATGTTGCTCTCCCCACCTTTCTTTATCCCTGACCACGCCGAAGGCGCCTTTGTGATTTCTCGAATCTGAGCCCTAAATTCATCGGGAGAAACCGTGGCATCAATTGCATCGAGAGCATTGCGAATGTCTGTTGCAAGTGTCTTGGTAGATGTGCGCGGAGACGCATTTTCAATCGCGGATCTAACTACTCTGACGTCCGTGTCAACATCGCTCCACGTACCGCCAACTGATTCCCAAACGTTCCTCAGATCCGTAGCGTTTTCAAGAAGATCGAGATCGCCAATCACGTCTACAGGCACGCCCAGGGCCGTCATGGCGGCGGCTACCCTGTGCAACCTCTGTTTGCTTCCCGCTGAGAGAAACAAGACATCGGGTGTGATGTCACCATGGACGTCCTCCAGGTCCAGAAGAGCCCGGTAGAAGAGACAATCCGTGTCACCCTCGCAGACTATGACACGTTTGTGAAAGACGCCCTCTATGGCGAGAGAGTGCTTGAGTATAGGGTCCGATCTCAAAAAATCGGCATCTGAGGGCTCGAGTTCATGAGGAATGTTCCGGTCCCCCTCCCGATCAAGACGAATGATTCGTAGCCGTGAATCATCAACCGAGTCAAAGATCCCATCTAGGACATGAGGGCTGTGGGTGGCCACGAAAAGCTGCGTCGCGGGGCGGCGATTCGACGCGATCAGCTTGCCCGCTAGTTTTGCTTGGGGAGGGTGCAAGAATGCTTCTGGTTCGTCCAGTAACAGGATCGATGGTGTGGTGGGAATCAACAGATGAAGGAGAATCGTAGCAAAGCTCCGCATGCCGTCACCCTGTTTTTCCAATTGGACGGTTGAGGATGCTAACCTTTTGGCAAAGGATTCAGAGACGCGGTCTTCGTTCGGCAGCAGAGATGGTCGCTCCCCGACCATCAGAGGAATGCGAGCTGCTCCGCGATGATAGACGCTTAGTTCTTCCCCAAATGCGTCAATGAAGTAGCTGTTGACCGCGTTGGCAAGATCTTCTCTATCAAAGATCAAATGGACTGGATCTGAAGGAGGTTCGTTGATGGGATCGTAGGAGGTAACGGGTTCTGTGGGCCCGAGTCTGTTGTCGGTTCGAGCGAAGTACAGCAATGCGCCTGCTAGCTCCCTGAGATGGTGAGTGTGTTCCCAAATGCCGGCTATGTCCGTTAGCGTGAGTTTGTAGTTGAGGCCGGAAGCGACCTCTTGGCCGCTTGAGTTGAGGGTAATGCGGGAATGGTCCCTGATGAACTTCTCAACCTGTATTGTGTCCGCATTGCGGGAGAAGTGCACCGCCGATAGCGTGGTTCCGGATGTGCCACTGTGGAGTTGGGTTTCGATGTCCCGAAGGGCCTGCGTTTTCCCAGAGTTGTTTGGGCCGACGAAGACCACAGTATCGGTAGGCTCTAACGTGATGGTTTTGCCGTTCGAGAAGGTGATCGCTGCCACGGACAGGTGTGGCGAGAGGGTGTCGGTGCATTCGGACATTGTGACGAGAGCCTGTTTCAACTTCGGGTTGGTGCTTGATTGATGGAGGACTAGAAGGTTGGCTGCGGAGTCCAAGAGGCCGCTTGCCGTGTGAGGATGGCTGCCCGGGCAGGACTTGAACCCGCAACCTAGCGGTTAACAGCCGCCCGCTCTACCAATTGAGCTACCGGGCATCGCCTCCACAATCCTAGCGCGGCCCGACACCTCGAGCACCCCTCCACTGACGCAGCCGACGCACTCCGCGCCCGTCACCGTCCCCATTTGCTCACGCGTCGTGAGCCCAAATCGTGTAAGATGAGAACAAATGACCGCACCAAGCCAGCAAGGCCAACCGATGCGTCACCGGCACCCCGATGCGAGCCGAGATGGCCCCGCCCTCACGCAGACGTTTCCAGAAAAGCCTGTACAAGCCTGACCAAACCTGACCAAACCTGGCCAATACCTCCCAAAAGC
>DAOUHS010000077.1:0-14176 GCA_034428415.1 Dehalococcoidia bacterium | reverse complement strand
GATCCTCAGGCTCGCGCCAACGGGTACATCACCGACGTCGAATTGCCGCCGATCGGTACGGTCCCGTTTGTGGGTCCGCTGATTCACTTCAGTGAGACACCGCCCTCGGTCAAGAGTCCGCCGCCCGAGCTCGACCAGCACGCCGAGCAGATCCTGCAGGAACTCGGCTACGGCTGGGATGAGATCACGAAGATTACCGAGGCATCACGATCGGCGATGCGTGAGCGGTTCGTGGCGTTGGGCCTGAACCCGCCCTACTAGGCGAGCCAGCGGACATCGGCCTGGCCGAAGTGTGGCTTGCCGTCGCCGAAGTGCTCGAACTCAAGGTTCGGGTCGTGGGCCATCACGGACGAGCTGAAGTAGAGCTTGATGTGGTAGGCGCGAGACTCGAGGACGCGGTTCAGGTCTCGCATTGCGACGACGCGTTCCTCGGGATCGAACACCTCGGTGACCTTCGTGAATGCGGCCTGCAGCTCAGCGTCCTTGTCCGCCTCGGGCAGGGCGAAGTCGAATGGCCCGTCCTGTCGTGCGACGAAGGCCATCTGCTGCCAGACGTCGGCTCGTACGGACATGCCGGCCATCATCACAGCGGTCTGCTTCTGGACCCACTCGATGTAGTAGTCGGGGCTGGGCCGGACGACGATGTTCATGTTGATCCCGAACTGAGCGAGACTCGCCTGGATGAACTCGGCCTGGGCGATGGCCACGCTGCTGTCGTTGATGTTCATGTCGTACTCGAGCCCGTCCGGGTAACCGGCGAGTTCGAGATATTCCCGCACCTTGTTGGGGTCGTATTGGACGAGTACCTCGTCTGGGTTGTGGAACTCACCGGTCGCCGGGCCGAGCCAGCCCGACTTGTTCGGCGTGTGTAGGCCGTCGTAGAGCACCTCGACCAGCTTGTCGCGGTCGATGGCGTGGTTGACCGCCTGCCGCAGATTGGGGTTGTCCCAGGGCGGCAGGTTGGGGTTGATGTAGAAGAAGCTGTTGCCGTTGGTCGGCTTGATGCTGAGCGCTTTGCCCGCGTCTTCGATTCTGGCGAGGTCCTCGGTCGGTGGGCTGACCACGAGGTCGAACTCGCCAGTCAACAGGCCATTCGTGACCTGCGCTGCGGCGACACCCTGGAGCAGGGTCAGTTTCTCAACCAGGGGGGCGTTCGGCTTCCAGTACTCGGGGAACCACTCCTGCGTGTAGGGACCGTCGAGGTCTTCATCGACATAGGTGAAGGCGCCGGTGCCGACTGGAACCTCACGGCTATTGGTCTCGTTGATTCGCTCGTGCGAGCTGGGAGCCGTGATCATCCCGGCTCGGTCGCCGAGGACTCTCAGCAAGGGTGAGAAGGGCGCATTCATGTCGAAGTTGGTGGTCAACTCGTCGACGGCGACGACGGTCTCGATCGCTGCGAGGTCGGCCTTGACGTTCGAGCCTTCGAGATTCTTGCCGCGTTCGACGTGGAGCCTGACGGACTCGGAGGTCAAGGTGTCGCCATCGTGGAAGGGGACGTTGGGGCGCAGCGTGAAGATGATCTTGAGCGGGTCGGGAATCTCCCAGCTCTCGGCGAGGCTGCGGCTGGCGGTGGGAGCGAGGTCGGCGTTGTAGCCGACGAGATTGTCGAAGACCGTCCAGAGCACCTGGTGGTCGCCGCCGCCGGTGCCGGTCGTACCCTCGGTGCCGCTGATGTTGCCGACCATGGGCCAGGTGACTTCGCCGGTGGGCACGTGAGCGACCTCGGACTGTTGCTGGGCCTGCTGCTGCGCCGCCTGCTGCTGTGCCTGCGCTTGTGCTTGCGCCTGCTGCTGAGCCGGCTGCTCTTGTTGCTCGGCCCGCTGGGCTTGCTGCTCGGCGGCTTGTTGCTGCTGTTGCTGTTGGGCCTGCTGTTGCGCGGCCGGTGCCGGTTGGTCCTGCTGCTGTTGCTGCCTGACCTGCGCTGCGACGGGCTGGCCGTCGTCATCGTCGTCGCCGCAGCCGACCAGCGCCAAACCTGCGGCGCCAACACCGGCTCGAGCGCTGCTGCGCAGCAGGGCTCGCCGGGTCAGGCGCTTACACGACAATCGGGTCCAGTAGTTTCGTTCGTTCATGATCCATCCTCGCGCTCGCGCCGTTCTGGTTCGCTGAGGCTAGCGAATTGCCAGTGAGACGGTTGGGCCTTGTTCAGGTCGGTAGACTTACGCGCCAAACGAGAGTGCACTGAGATGGCGACCTACATCATCCGCCGGATGTTTGCCACAATCCCGGTGCTGTTTCTAATCTCGGCGATCACGTTCTTCACGATCCGCCTACTGCCCGGCGACCCGGCGCTGGCGATCCTTGGGCCGGAAGCCGACTTCAATCTGGTCGAAGCGCTGCGCGAGGAGTTGGGCCTCAATCGGCCCGTCGTCGTGCAATACATGGACTGGATGTACCAGGCGTTCCAGGGCGACTTCGGCGACAGCAGGCGCTCGGGCGACCCGGTCGCCGCGCTGGTCTCCGATCGACTGGAGGTGACGATCCAGCTGGGGATCCTGTCGCTGATCGTGGCCGTGGTTCTGGCGTTGCCGATTGGCCTGCTGGCCGGATCGAAGCCGAACACGCCATTTGACTACCTAGGCACGTTCTTTGCGGTGGTCGGCGCGGCGATCCCCAATTTCTGGCTGGCGCTGTTGTTGATTCTGGTCTTTGCCGTCGATCTCGGTTGGTTCCCGGCGCTGGGATTTACCAGCTTCCGTGACGATCCCTTGGAGAACATGCGCGGGATGGTGCTGCCCGCGGTTGCGATTGGGATCGCGCAGGCGGCGGTGCTAGCGCGCCAAACGCGTGCATCAATGGTCGAAGTGTTGCAGCAGGACTACGTGCGCACGGCGCGGAGCAAAGGTCTGCGCGAGTGGACGGTGATCTTCCGGCATGGATTTCGCAACGCAATGATCCCGGTCATCACCATCCTCGGTCTGCAGATTTCAAACATTGTGAGCGGGGCGATCATCATCGAATCGGTCTTTTCGATGCCGGGGATCGGCAAGCTGCTGATCGACTCAATCTTCAATCGCGAGTTGGTGACGGTGCAGGCATTGGGGCTGATGCTGGCGCTCGCAGTGGCGCTGTCGAACCTGTTGGTTGATGTCTCGTACGCCTATATCGATCCACGGATTCGATATGAGTAGCCGCGCGGATCCCTGGGTTGACGAGAGACGGCGCTTCGCACGCGAGCGCGATTTCCTGCGGCGATTCTCGCGCCGGCCGGCCGGCGTGGCCAGCCTGTTGGTCATCGTGATCGTCCTGTTTGCAGCGATCTTCACTGGGTTGGCGTCGACGCATGATCCGATTGCCACGGACTTCGACGCGCTGTTCTCGGGTCCGTCCGGTGCGCACTGGCTGGGCACCGACAACCTGGGCCGCGACACCTATTCGCGGATCGTGCACGGTGCGCAAACCGCGTTGCTGGTCGGTGTGATCTCCGTCGGTATCGGGGTCAGCATCGGCATGCCGTACGGCATGCTGGCGGGCTATCTCGGAGGCTGGAAAGACGAAGTGATGATGCGCGTGATGGACGCGCTGTACGCCTTCCCGGCGCTGCTGCTGGCGTTGATCATCATCGCTGTGCTGGGTACGGGAGTCTTCAACGTGATGATCGCGATTGGGGTGGTCTTCATACCCGGATTGGCCCGGCTGGTGCGGGGCAGCACGTTATCGGTCAAAGAAATGGAGTACGTGCTGGCGGCCGAATCGAGCGGTGCCAGCACCTGGCGGATCATCGGCCAGCACATCGCCCCCAACATTCTCGCACCGGTGATCGTCCAGGGCTCGCTGGCTATTGGCTTTGCGATCATCGCCGAGGCAGGGCTCAGTTTCCTCGGCCTAGGCACGCAGCCGCCCGATCCATCCTGGGGCGCGATGCTCAGCGGCGCCCAACGCTTCCTGACCAGTCAGAGCAGTTTGGCGATCTTCCCCGGCCTCGCGATCGTACTCACCGTGCTGGCGTTCAATCTGCTGGGCGACACATTGCGCGACCTCCTCGACCCGCGGTTGAGAGGATCCGACTAGGGCTTGGCTGCATACCGAAGATCCGCTGCCAGCCCATCGACCGAGCCGGCGAGAACTCGGATACAACGCGCAAAGTGTGCGTCGGCCCGGTAACCTGGATCGTGTCTTACCTATCCCCGAGCCCCCGACCTGGCCGAGGCGCCAGGTTCGATCGGCCCGCTCTTCCCTTCACCCGAGACGACGACGAGGAGACCAAGGTGAAAACGCTCGTTGCGGAGATCATCACCGTGTTAGTGTTCTGGCCGCTGCGGATTGTCTCGCGGCTGTTTGGTCGGCGGGCGAACGCCAAGGTGCGGGACTGGCAGGATGGGCTGTGGACCTGGTGGTTGGGGGCGGCTGCGGTCGGCTTCATGGTCGGCGATCACTACGCCGGTGGCGACGCCGGTCACGGTGTCAGCGGCTATGATTCCGGGCACTACGACGGCGGCCACCATGGAGGTGGTCACAACCTCGGCGGCGGTGGCTTCGGCGGCGATATTGGCGGCGGCGGGATCGGCTAGAGGGGGACGGCGCAACCGTCGCTTCTTGGATCAGAACCTCCCCAGAGGACTCCACGGTCGGGGTCCCTGAAAATGATCTGGCCTTTTCCCACGACTCCGGTTCGCATCGATCCGGTCGCCGGTACGACCGGATGGCCGAGCAGCGCAAGTGCAGAGAGCACTTCGATACCGAAGGTGTCTTCAACGTAGATTCGGCCGTTGGGCGGTTCTTCGTACATCGAGACTCGCGGGGCGTCAATGGCGGTCTGGGCGTCCATGCCTCGGTCGATCAGGTTGAGGACCACCTGGGTTTGTCCCTGAGGTTGGTTCCAGCCGCCCATGACCCCGTAACTGGCAAAGAGGCTGCCGTCGTGGCGGGTGATCATTGAGGGCATGATTGTGTGATAGGGGCGCTTGCCGCCCTCAAGGGCGTTGGGATGATCGCGATCGTCGAAGACGAAGCCGGCGCCGCGGTTCTGGAGACTGAAGCCGCACTCGCGAGGAACGATGCCGCTGCCGAAGCCTTCGTAGTTGGAGTTGATGAAGGAGCAGGCGTTGCCGTCGCCGTCGGCTGCGGAGAGGTAGACGGTGTCGGACTGTCCGGGCAGGAATCCGGAGGACGCAAGTTCAATGGCCTGATCGTCGCAGATCAGTTGGCGGCGTTTGGCGGCGTAGGACTTGCTGAGCATTTCGTCGACTGGGACGTCGGACCTGGCCGGGTCCGCGACGAGCGCGCGGGCGTCGGCGAAGGCGAGGCGCAGGGCTTCGATGATGATGTGCAGGACTTCGGGGGAGCGGGCTTCGTACTCGCCGATCTCAAATCCCTCAAGGATGTTGAGCGCCATCAGGGTTGTGATGCCCTGGCCATTGGGCGGGCACTCCCAGACTCGGTGTCGGCGGTAGGTGGTCGAGATCGCGTCGTCGAAGGTGGAGCAGTGGTTGGCGAGGTCGTCGAGCGACATAACGCCTCCGTGCTCGGCCAGAGCCTCGACGATGCGTTCGGCGGGATGGCCCTTGTAGAAGGCCTCTGGACCGCCTTCGGCGACCTCTCGCATGACATTCGCGATGTTCTGGTTGGTCCAGACCTCGCCAGCTCTGGGAGCGTTGCCGTTGAGCAGGAGGTCCTGACCGGCGGGTCCAGTTTCGGCCAACAGCTCGGCCTGGAAGTCCCAGCCGCGAGCGATGGCGGGGGTCATGGCGAAGCCCTGCTCGGCGTGCTCGATGGCCGGCAGGAGGACATCGGCGATCGGCATCCGACCGAAGCGGGTGACCGTGTCGTGCCAGCCCATGATCGAGCCGGGGACGGTCACGGCGTGAGGTCCCTGTCGCTCCCAGCCGCAACGTTCAATGACGTCGAGGTCGAGGGCGGCGGGGGCTCGGCCGCTGCCGTTAAGGGCGGAGACGGACTGATCCTGGCCGTTGTAGAAGAGGGCGAAGCAGTCTCCGCCGATGCCGGTTGAGGTCGGCTCGGTGACGGCGAGAGTGGCGGCGGCCGCGACGGCGGCGTCGGCGGCGTTCCCGCCTTCTCGGAGGATGCGCAGGCCGGCCATCGAGGCGAGCGGCTGGCTGGTGGCGACGATGCCGCTGGTCGAGAGCACGGGGGAACGTCTGGATTCGAAGCGGAAGGGGTGTTCGGGTAGGTCAATCATGCGGCACAGTCTACGCATCACCTAAACTGGCAGGCGAATTGCATCGATGAGCGCGACGACGCGAGGAGTTCCGATGACCACCGCTGCCGCCCCGACGATTACCCAGGAGCAGGTTGACTTCTACAACAGAAACGGCTTCCTGCTGATGCCCAAGCTGCTGCCGGACGATGTGCTGCAAGCGCTGCGCGACGAGACCGACCGGATTGTCTCGGAGGCAGCCGGGCTGACCGATCACAATGCTCAGTACGACCTTGAGGACTCTCACACTCCGGAGGAGCCTCGGGTGCGGCGGCTGAAGTCTCCGTCGTCGCACTGGCCGTTCTTCCGCAAGCTGGCGCAGCATCCGGTGTTAATGGAGGTCGTGACGGCGCTGATCGGTCCGAACGTGCGGCTGCAGAACGACAAGCTGAACATGAAGGCGGCCGAGTATGGCGCGCCGGTCGAGTGGCACCAGGACTGGCCATTCTACCCGCATACGAATGACGACCTGGTCGCGGCGGGAATCCTGCTGGATGACTGCTACGCCGTGAATGGTCCGTTGCTGGTCGTGCCGGGATCGCACAAGCGGGCGATCTACGACCATCACCACCCCGAGGATCGCTATTTCACCGGCGCGGTCGAGCCGGAGGAGTTCGACTGGGACATGGAGAAGGACCTGGTCGCGCTCGAGGGTCCGGCCGGTTCGGTGTCGTTCCACCACGTGCGGACGATGCACGGCTCGGCGCTGAACCGCTCTGAGAATCCGCGCCGGCTGCTGCTGTTTGGCTACGCCGCGGCCGACGCCTGGCCGATCATGGGTCTGGGCAAGATGACGCTGGACCAGTACCAGAGCTTCATGTGCGCGGGCGAGCATGTCGAGCAGCCGCGTCAGACCGAGGTCCCGGCCTATCTGCCGCTACCGGCGTCGCCGAAGCAGGGCTCGATCTACGAGAACCAGAAGACGGTCAAGAACCGCTTCTTCGACACGTACGAGGATCGGAAGGGGTAGGTCTGGGGGGCAGCGCTCACCCTTGCCTTCTCCCAGAGGGAGAGGGGAGCGGAGCGACTCGGCATCTACGCGGGTGCTTCGCGTCCGAGATCCTTGACAATCTGGTCGATTTGAATTCGTTAGCCTCCCGCTAAATGAGCGGGAGGTAACTCATGTCGAACTCGAACTATTGGACCCGGATGCGGACCCGACGGCTTTCTCGAAGGGCGGTGTTGCGTTCTGCAGCGACGGCGGGGGTCGGGGCTGCGGGTCTGGCCCTAGTTGGCTGTGGCGACGATGACGATGATGGACAGCAGATCGTCGCCCAACAGCAACAGCAGCAGGACCAACCGCAAGCGGCTGCGCGGCAGGAGCAGCAGCAGGACCAGGCCGCTGATCAGGCGGCTCAACAAGCCGAGCAACAGGACGATGCGGCTCAACAGACGACGCAGCAGCAGGACCAGGCGGCGGTCGCCCAGGCTCAGCAGCAGCAGGCTGGTCCGGCGATGGGCGGTGAGCTGCGGATCTCGGACACCTCCGACCTGGCCTCGTTCGACGGCTTCCTGACGTTTGGCTACAAGGCGTTCCTGCACGGGCACAACTGTTACCCGATGCTGACGCAGTTCGCGAATGAGTCTGGTCAGTCATCGATTGACTTCCAGCCGGAGCTCTGGCTGGCGGACTCGGTGGAGCAGCCCGATGACGCGACCTATCTGTTCGTGATCAAGAACAACGCGGTCTGGGAGGATCGCGCTCCGGTCAACGGTCGCAACGTGACGGCCGAGGATGTGGCGTTCTCGTTTGCCGGTGACCGCTATGCGGGTTACCCAAACCGGGGCGCGATCCTGCCGAGTCTGGGCGGGGTCGAGGCGACGGACGACCGTACGGTTCGATTCGACCTGACGGCTCCGCTGGCACCCTTCCTGCTCTACCTGGGTCACCACGCCGGACCGTATGTGATGCCGCCAGAGCTGCTCGAGGACGAGATGTCGCGGCAGACCATGATCAGCGCCGGCCCGTTCTTGCTGGATGAGTACGAGGCTGGGTCGCGGGTGGTCTACAAGCGCAACCCGAACTACTTCGACGCGCCGAAGCCGTATGCCGATTCACTGGTGATCAACTTTATTGGCGACAACTCGGCGATCGCCGCGGCGTACTTGAGCGGCGAGCTGAACACGAGCTGGTTCGGGGTGGCTCCGCCGATCGTCGAGGAGCTGGAGAACGGGATTCCCGGCGCGACCTGGGAGTTTGAACCGAGCCTCGTGATCGGTGGGGTATTCCCGGACATCGGGATGGAACCATTCACCGATCCTCGGGTGCGGCAGGCGATGTCGTCGGCGATTGATCGGGATTCGATCCTGGCCGTCGGCGGGGCGCTTGAGACCGGCAAATGGTCGACGGCGCTTCCGCCGATGCCGGGCTGGTGGGTCGATCCGAAGGAAGACGCTGCGCTAGGCGAGTACTACAACTACGACCCAGAGCGTGCGATGCAGTTGCTCGATGCGGCTGGCATCGACGGTGTCGGTCCCGTGCCACTGCACACGACGACGGCGTACGGTCCGATCTTTGCCGAACAGTCGCAGGTCGTTCAGGCCAACCTGCTGCAGGTGGGCATTGAGGTCGAGTTGGTGACCAACGAGCCGACGGTTCACTACTCGACGATCTTCAACGGCAGTACGACCGGTGTGATTGGTCACACGCTGTCGGTGGCGTCGATTGAACCGGACGAGGCGCTGCGCAACGTCTTCATCCCAGACAGCCCACGCTCGCCGATTCCCAACGGCGAACTGATGGCTAGCGACGCGCGGATGACCGAACTGCTCAACATGCAGCGCACGGAAAGTGACGTCGAGGCTCGCAAGAAACAGATCTACGACTTGCAGTTGCACATCGCCGAGCAGATGTACTCGGTGCCCTGGGTGAATCCACCGGTTTCGCAGATTGCGCGGCCCGAGCTGTCGGGCGTGCAGTTCATCCAGACGTTTGCACCGTCGCCGTCGCTGGAGGACATGTGGTTCAACAACCTGTAGGCCCGAGGCAGGCCGAACGCTGAGGTTGGCGCAGCGGATAGGGAGGCGGCCGGATGCGTGGCTATCTGCTGCGTCGCCTGTTGCTTGCTGCGTTGACGTTGCTGGGGATCAGCGTGCTGGTCGCCGGGATGATGCGCACGCTGCCGGGCGACGTCGTCGACGTACTCGCGGCTGAAGCGTTCTATGACGACCGTGAAAAGGAGCGCTTGCGCGAGGAACTGGGGCTGGAGGACCCGTTCTTCGTCTATTTCGGCAAATGGCTGGGCGACGCGCTGCAGGGTGATTTCGGAGAGTCGCTGAGGACGCAGCGCAGCGTCGGCAGCGACCTGGGGAACCGGCTCGACGTGACGATGGAGCTGGCGATCCTGGGGCTGATCATTGCGACGCTGATCTCGGTGCCGCTGGGGATCGTGGCGGCGCTGCGGCGCAGTCAGTGGCCGGATTATGTCGCTCGCAGCATCGCGGTGTTTGCGCTGGCGATCCCTGGATTCTGGCTCGCCACGCTGGCGGTCGTGTTTGGGGCCAAGTGGTTTAGCTGGTCGCCTCCGTTGGGATACCAGTCGATCTGGGAGGCGCCGTTCACGAATCTGCAGCAGATGTGGCTGCCGGCGCTGTTGTTCGGGCTGATCCTGGCTGGAGTGCAGACTCGGATCTTGCGTACCGCGCTGCTCGATGTGTTGCGGCAGGACTACATGTTGACGGCTCGAGCGAAGGGTCTGTCGCAGATCTTGTTGCTGCGTCGGCACGCGATGCGCAACTCGTTGATTCCGTTTGTCACCGTGATCGGCGTGCAGTTTCCGGTCGTGCTCGGCGGGGCCGTGGTCTTTGAGCTGATTTTCGCCCTGCCTGGGATCGGCGCCTATCTGTTGGACGGGATCGCGAATCGTGACTACGTGGTTGTGCAGGCGGTCAATGTCTGGATCGCCGGCGCCGTGATTCTCACCAATCTGTTAGTGGACGTGTCATATGGCTTCCTCGACCCCCGCATCCGCATCGCCAGCTGATCCGGCGGCGACGGACGCGCAGGCCGTCCGGGCCGGCGTGACCAGCCTGGCGCTGCGCCTGGTGCAGGTCGTGCGACGCTACCCATTCCCCTGTCTGATGACGCTGGTGCTGTTGCTGATCGGTTTGGGGTCCGGACTTGCCGACGTTGTGGCGCCGGCAGATCCGTTGGCGATCAATCCTCGCGAGCGGCTGTTTGGTCCAACGACTACGTACATCATGGGCACCGATGCACTCGGTCGGGACGTCTTCACACGGGTTCTCTACGGCGGCAGATCCTCGTTGGGCATCAGCATTGCGTCGGTCGGGATCGCGATTGCGATTTCAACGGTCGTCGGCCTGGTCAGCGGCGCGGTGACCGGATGGTTCGATGTGCTGGTGCAGCGAGTGGTCGATGTGCTGATGGCGTTCCCCGGGCTAATCATCGTGATTTCGCTGACCGCGTTCCTGGGCAACAGCGTGGGTTTGCTGATCGTCGTGATTGCGATTGCGCTGCTAGGCGCAGGAATTCGCGTGGCCCGGGCGGCGGCGATCCAGGTGTCGTCGCAGCCGTACATCGAGGCGGCTCGAACGCTCGGGGCGGGTCAGGCGCGGATCATCGGTCGCCACATTCTGCCTAATGCCATGCCGCCGATTTTGGTGATCGCGACGGCGCAGCTAGGGATTGCGATCCTGATCGAGGCATCGGTGTCGTTCCTGGGATATGGGATTCAGCCGCCGGCGGCTTCGTGGGGGTTCATGCTGGGGGCCGAGGCGCGCATTCACATGATCGAGCAGCCGTGGTTGTCCGTCTGGCCCGGACTGGCGATCTTCCTGACGGTGTTTTCGTTCAACATCATTGGTGATGCTCTGCGAGATGCGTTTGATCCAAGGTTGCGAGGAGCCTGACTTCAACTTTGCCAGCTGATCGGCTTGTGCTGAAAAACCTAGACTTCGGGCACCTGAAGTCTGGAGAGGAGCGCGATCATGGCTACCGGACGAGTTGTCGTTGTCAAGGAGTATCAGCAGCCGTTTGTGATTGAGGAGTATCCGGTCCCTGAGCCGGAGCCAGGGGCGATCGTGCTTCGGATCACTCAGGCGGGGGTGTGCGGGTCGGACTTGCATACCTGGCGCGGTGACATGGTGGAGACTCCGCTGCCTTCGAATGGGCGGGTGATGGGGCATGAGGGAACCGGCGTGGTTCACTCGCTGGGCGACGGCGTTTCGACCGATTCGCTTGGTCGTGACATTGAAGTCGGCGACCGGCTGATGTACTCGGCGATCACACCGTGTGGTCGCTGCTACCAGTGTTCTCGCGGTGAGCCCAACTGGTGCTCCGACCGCGGCGCGTGGTCTCGGGAGGCGGGCGTCGCTCCGTACTTCACCGGCACGTATGCCGACTACTACTACCTGAAGCCGAATCATCCGGTGTTCAAGGTGCCGGACGAGCTGCCCGATGAGGTGCTTGGATTCGTCAACTGTGCCATGGGCACGACGACCGAGGGTCTAATGCGGGCCGGTTGCAAGGAAAACGACTTCGTCGTGATCCAGGGCGCCGGCGGCCTGGGTCTCAACGCGACGGCGATGGCGAAAGACATGGGCGCGCACAAGGTGATTGTGCTCGACCGTCTGCCGCAGCGTCTGGCGCTGGCCGAGGAGTTTGGCGCGGACCACACGATCAACATCGAAGAGTTCAATACACCCGAGACGCGACGGCGCGCGGTCTGGGATCTGACTGAGGGTCGCGGCGCGAACATCGTGATGGAGCTGGTTGGCCGGGCCGAGCTGTTGGCGGAGGGTCTGACATACCTGGCCAACGGCGGCACGTTCATCGAGATTGGCGACATTGTGCGGGGTCAGACGGTGGCGATTGACCCGAGCACCATGCTGAGCGGCAAGAAGATCATGGGCTCGGTGATGTATCGGCCGCATCTGCTGCCCTTGATGATGGACATGCTGCTCAAGAACCAACGGGATATCCCGTATGACAGGATCGTTTCTCACACGTACCCGCTGGCGGACGTGAACCAGGCCTTTGAGGACAGCGAATGGCACGAGCGAGAGACGAATGTGTCCCGCTCGATGTTGATCCCCTAGGCGCCTCCCCGCTCGGCAGCGGGGACGGATGGCGTTGGACTACTCAATCCAGTCCGGCGTGGCGCCCCACTTGTCTTCGGAGACGATGTCTCGGAGCGGTTTTCGGCTAAGGGGGCCGAAGCGGCCTCTGGGGTAGCCGAGCGGGATGCAGTAGACGACCTGGGCTTCCTCGGGGATGTCGAAGAGGGTCTTGACTCGTTCGTCGACGACGGGGTGGAGGGTGGTGATCGTTCCTCCGATGCCGAGGCCTCTTGCGGCGAGGAGCATGTTCTGGACGGAGGGGATCACTGACTGCGCCGTGCCGGCTCCCGGCGCGGTGGCGCAGAGCAGGATCATGACGGGGACGCCGCCGATTTCGTCGGCGAGCCTCATGGCCGACTGGCTGACCGGATTTTGCAAGCCGGGATGGTCACGGCCTTCCATGCCCTGGTCGGCGCGCTTGGCCCACCAGGCTTCGTGGTAGAGCTCGGCGAGGGTTGCCTTCTCTTGCTCGCCGCGGACGACGAGGAAATGCCAGGGCTGGGCGTTGCCGCCGTTTGGGGCCTGGCGCGCGGCGTCGAGGATGATTTCCAGGTCCTCGTCGGATATCGGATCAGGGCGCATGCGGCGGATGGCGCGCATGGAGTACATCGCTTCGTAGAGCGGGAGGCCGAGTCGTCCGTAGCGTGGCATGGCGGGTTCCTCTCGTGTGGAGTCGGCGAGGCGTGGCGTTCGACGCTATCGTAAGCCTCCGACGAGACCTTCAAACAAACACATTCAGCGAGGAGCGATGCATGACACTGGAACACATCCGCCCTGACGGACTGGCCAATTACGGATCGTTCACCCAGGTGGTCGCAGCGAGCGGCAGCAAGACGATCTACATCTCGGGGCAGGTCGCCTGGGACGCTAGCGGCGTGACCGTTGGGGTCGGTGATTTTGCTGCGCAGGCCAAGAAGGCGTTTGAGAACCTGGCCGTTGCGCTCGAGGCTGCCGGCGCGACGCCGGCCGATGTGGCCAAGACGAACGTCTACATCGTCAACTACGAGCCGGAGATGGGTCGAGCGTTGAATGATGCCCGTAAGGCGGTCTGGGCGGGCGCCACAGCGCCGGCGAGCACACTGATCGGGGTGCAGGCGCTGGCGGCGCCGGAGTTCATGATCGAGGTTGAGGCAATCGCGGTACTCGACTGATCGACCGCCAGGAACAACAGGAGAGGAACCAGCAATGGGCAAGATTTCGCTTGAGGATCGGTTCGCGATCATCGACCTGTGCTCGGTCTACAACTACACCGTCGATCAGGCAGATGGTGAGGGCTGGGCGGCTACATTTACCGAGGACGGCATCTTCAATGGCCCGGCCGGGCAGGCCGAGGGGCGCGACGCGCTCGTCGCATTCTGCGGTCAACTCGCAGAGGCGTTCCCGGGTGGGATGCACTTCACCGACAATCACCTCTTCGAAGTTGATGGCGACACGTGCGAGCACAAATGCTTCCTCGACTTCAAGGTGCCGACTCCGGACGGATCGGTCGCTTCGGTGCTGCTTGGTTACGAGGACTTCGTGGTCAAGGTTGACGGTGAGTGGCTGTTCAAGCGCCGCGATGTGGTATCAGTGACCGGCTATCAGCAGTCGCTGCCGGAGTAGCGCGCTGTCTGCTTAGCCGCCGAACTGGGCGAACTGTGCAGGAGGGCGGTCTGTAACCGCCTCGAGGATCGCGTCGGTGTAGAGCTGTCGGCCTGGGGCGTTGAGGTGCGTGCCGTCCCACGTGAGTTCATCTTCGCGGCCGTCGCTGATCTCGTTCCAGTCGACGAGAGTAACCCAATGGTGCTTGGCGGCCTCCTCGCGCAGCATCTTGTTGGTGTCGCGTTCGAAACTCAACAGCGGTTCGCGCGGCGGGAATTGCCGTGTGACCACGATCAGGTGGCGGACGCCTTCCGCCGCGTCGAGCAGCCTGCGGAAACCCTTGGCGTCGAGGAAGCT
>DAOUHS010000076.1:0-14885 GCA_034428415.1 Dehalococcoidia bacterium | reverse complement strand
TGGGGAACCGAAGGTTGTCTGGACACTCTCCGAAGATACGCGCAGCTTCGGCTCAGTCAGTGTCGTCGAGTTGCCAGGCCCGAACCGCGGTGATCGGCGCCAGATGCTCACGCATCAGACTCCAGCGTTCCCCGCCGTCAATGGAGCCGTACAACTCGCCCCCGCTCGAACCGAAATAGAGACCGAGCGGATCGCAGCCATCTTGGGCCAGCGCTTGCCGGTAGACGGTCTGGAAAAACCCGGACTGCGGCAATCCGTCATCGAGCCGGTCCCAGGTCTCCCCAGCGTCACGGGTCCGGAAGACGGCCAGCGCGCCGCCATACGGCATCCGCGCCTGATCCGAGTCATGGGGGATGAAGTAGCAGGCATCTGGGTCGCGCGGATCGAGCGCCGTCGGAAAACCGAACGCCCCCGGCAACCCCGCTCCGACGCTGACCCACGTCTCGCCGTCGTCGTCCGAGCGGTACTGGCCGAAGTGGTTCTGCTGCCACAGTCGTCCTCGCCGCTTCGGATGCGCGAATAGTGAGTGCACGCAGGGTGCCATCTCCTGCATATCCGGCGGCATATGATCGGAACGCAGACCGCTGTTGCGCGTCTCCCAGCTCTGACCACCGTCGTACGAAGCAAACACCCCGGTCGCCGAACCGCCCACGATCAGCCGCTCCGGATCGTCCGGATCCACGGCGATGTGATGGAACATCAGGCCCGCCGCGCCCGGTTCCCAGTACCGGCTGAAGGGATGCTCGCTCAGCGATCGCACCTCTTCCCAACTTGCGCCATCATCCGCTGATCGGAACAGCGCTCCCGGCATGACCCCCGCAAACAGCGAACCCGCGACGCTCCCCGGTTCGATCGTCCAAATCGATTCTACCGACCGCTCGCCGTCGACGAATGCTGGAGTCCCCGCTTCAACCCAGGTCTCGCCCAGGTCGTCCGAAAAGTGCAGCCGCGGTCCCCATTGCCAATGGTTGGCCGCGCACCAGATCTTTCCACTCCGCGAGTCGAACACGGAGTAATCCACGATCCATCCGCTGCGCTGCAACTCTGACCATTCCCACTGCGAACGTTGATTGGAACTACGCCCGACCAGCAGGCCCTTGCGCGTGCTGACCAACAACCCGGTCTCGCTCATCGCTGTCCCTCCGGCCTTCCCATGATGCCCGTCCGAACTGGCCAGTTGCGCCGCCCGAAACGGCGGGCAGTATGTAGAGCGTGTCCCCCGCCTCGACGCTGTCCGAGAGTTGGCGGCGATCGGCGATCAACTCGTCATTGATGTAAATGTTGACATGCTGCCGCAGCCGGCGCGCATCATCGAGCACAAAACGGCGCAGCGGCGGATGCATCTCGATCAGCGCGTCGAGCGCCTCCCGCGCCGTGCTGCCCTCAACATGCACGCGCTCCGGCACCGCTACATGTACTCGCAGTCCGCGCGCCATTCGAATCTCGACGCTCATCAACCTTCCTCTTCTTCTGCATCAGCGTAGTACGAGTGTTTGATGTTTATACTTGACCCTGTAGCAGCTTGGCCGCTTGCCGATCTGCTCGACGTAACGAGAGGGAGTTCCGCATGATCCAGGTCACAGCGATGGATCATATCGTCTTGCGAGTTTCGGATGTCGAACGCGCGCTGGAGTGGTACTCCAACACGCTCGGCCTCGAACCGGTGCGCGAGGACGAGTGGCGAGCCGGCGAGTGTCCCTTCCCCTCGGTGCGGATTTCAGGTGACACGATCATCGACCTGATCACTGGCGACATCGATCCCAACACTCGCAACCTCGATCACTTCTGCATAGTCGTGACGCCAGAGAGCATGGACGAAGTCCGACGCTCGGCAGACTTCGACATCGTCCGAGACCCCGATTTCGCCCTCTTCGGAGCACGAGGCATGGCCGACGGACTCTACATCCGCGATCCGGACGGCAACGAGATCGAGTTGCGCGCCTATCCCAGCGATTGACCCCTGCTGCGATAGCCTGAATCTCGAATTCTGATCGCAAGGAGGACTTGATGTCAGCACACAACGCCGACGCCAAAGCGTTGGAGATGGGACTCGATCTCTCAACCAATCCGCCGCTGGCCAACTATGTCCCCGCGGTCCGGACCGGCAACCTGGTCTACCTCTCCGGCCACGGACCATTCCAGGACGGCGAGCTGATTCGCGGCAAGCTCGGCGCCGACCTCGACGTCGACGCTGGCTACCAGGCCGCTCGAGCCGTAATGGTCCAGCTGCTCGGCTCGCTGCGCGCCGAGATCGGCTCGCTCGACCGAGTCTCCCGAATCGTCAAGCTGCTCTGCATGGTCAACTGCACCCCCGACTTCGGCAATCACCCTGGAGTCGCAAACGGAGCCTCCGACCTCCTGGTCGAGCTATTCGGAGAAAGCGGTCGCCACGCCCGCTCCGCCGTCGGCATGCAGTCCCTACCAATGGGCATGTCCGTCGAAATCGAAATGATCGTCGAAATCGAGTAGCGCGAACCTCAAAACGGAAAGAGAGCACCCCATGCGACTGGGCATCCTGGCCGGATTCGACGCCAACTGGCAAGACACCCTCGAGAAAATCAAGATCGCCGAAGACCTCGGCTACGAGATGATCTCCACCGGCGAGGCCTGGGGACACTCCGTCCTCCCCTGGCTCACCGTGATCGCTGCCAACACCGAGAAGATCCAGATCGGCACCGGGATCCTTAACACCTTCTCGCGCTCCCCCGGCGCGATCGCGCAGGAGTTCGCCACCCTCGAGACCATCTCCGGCGGACGCATGGTCTGCGGCCTCGGTTCATCCGGCAACCTCGTGATCGAAGGCTTCCACGGAGTCGAATTCGACCGACCGCTGCGCCGCATCCGCGAGTACACCGAGATCATCAAAATGCTGCTCAGCGGCCAGCGCCTGCAGTACGAGGGCGAGATCTACACCCTCCAGCGAGGCTTCCGGCTGCTCGGATTCGAACCCGTCCGTGAGGACATGCCCGTCTGGATCGCCGCCATCACCCCCCGTTCGATCCAGCAGACCGGCGAGATCGCCGACGGCATCTACCCCATCCACTGGCCCAAGAAGTCCTTCGAGCCACTCAAGCGACAACTCGCCGGAGCCTCCCGAGACGCCGGCCGGCCCGAGGATTCAGTCACCATCGCGCCGTTCACCAACGTCTACGTCACCGGCGAGGGCGACGACGACTCGGTCTGGCGCAACGCCCGACAACCGCTCTTCCATTACACCAACCGCATGGGCTCGTTCTACTGGCAGATGCTCTCGCGCTCCGGCTACGAGTCCGAAATCAACGACTCGCGAGCCGCCTGGGCCGACCGCGACGCCGACGGCGCGCTGATGGCCTTCTCCGAGAACATGGTCCGCGAGATCCAGGTGATCGGCTCAATCGAGGAAGTGCCACAGCTCCTCCAGGCCCGCGCCGACGCCGGCGCCGAGCTGCAGATGGTGCCGCTGCCCCAGGGCACGACCGCCGAAGTCGGCCGCCGACTCGAGCAATATCTCGGCGGCTAGGACGCGCGATGTCCGAACAGCAAATCGCCATCGAAGTCGTCTACTGCGCCGACTGCGGCTACTGGCCGAGAACATCCTGGATGCTCGGAGAGCTCATGACCGACATCCAGCACCTCGTCTCAGACGTCAGGCTCATCCCCGACACCAAAGGCCTCTTCGAGTGGAAAGTCAACGGAGAACTAGTCTTCAGCAAAGCCGCCATGGGCCGCTTCCCCGACATGGACGAACTCAGGGAGTTGGTGTACGGCTACCTTGAGTAAGGGCGCTAGACAGGGCGGTCGTCGGATGGTGTCTGGAAGCAGCCGGCGCTGGCTGTTGGGAATCATCGCGCTGTGCGGCCTGCTCTTTGGCTTCCTTTCGACGTCAACCTCCGCTTTGAGCGGAGGTCAAACGCCTGGATGGTGCTACGAGGGCCAACGATGGCTGGGATTTGCCGAAGGCATCCCGGGCAGCGCCTTATCCGAAGAGTTCACCGCCTGTCTGCGCGGCAGCGTCGAACGCGGAGAGGCCAAGCGGTTCGACGGTCAAGCTGTCGCAGGCGGCGCGCTGATCGATCTCGGCGACGCCACCCTGTTCTGGACGCTGCCCTCCTCCCACGCTCTGCCCTTGACCATCACTGCCTATGACGACCGTGTCGTGTTCGCTGACACTTGCGACCGCGTGTTTGAAGTGCGCGATGGCGTCACACGAATGACCGCGCCCGGGTATCCGTGCCTCGACCAGGAACGGATCCGCATCGTGCCGGAACATCTCGCCCATGTTGATTTCACGATCTACGTCTTTCGACGCCAATTCGTCGTTGACGCGCTCGAGGGTTGGTATCACATCGTGAGTGACAAGACGGGAGTGGACGAGGGTCCAACTCCGCGAGGGCAGATCGCGCTCAAGGGCGTGAACGCCGCCATCTGGGTAACGACAGAGCTCGATGCAGCTGATGGTGCGCGTTACGAGGCTCATCAGCCCGTCGCGAACACGGCCTGGGATCCTCAGCAGTTCATTGCGTAGGACTGGGAATTGAGGGTTCGCGATGAACTGATCCCTCGATCATTCGATCGTGCGGCGCAGTATCTGCTCCCCGATTGGGCGGCGTACTGGGACGAGGTCCGGACCTGGCTAGCGGCCATCGTGGATGATCTGTTCCATGGAGGCGAGGCTCCCGTCCGCTTGGAAGTTCTCGATGTAGTCGGCTGGCGAGGGCATGCAAGCCCGGCCGAGCGTACGATCAGCGCCTCGTTCGCCAGCACCAACTTAGTCCTCCATGAGTTGGCGCACATCCTCGCGGACGCCGAGGCAGGGCACGGAGGCGAGTTCGTCGCAACACTGCTCATGCTCTGGGAACGCTATGTGCCGGACTTCAACACTGAACGGGCGCTCGACCTCGCGGGGCAGTATTCCGTGGAGGTGGGACAGTCCGTTGTGGTCGAGCCTGTCTCGCAACGAACGAGTGCTGTCCACCAGCTATTCGCCAAGCAGGCGCCGGTCCTTCCTTCCGACTACACGTTCGTGGATGCGGAGAACTTGCTCCTGCAGGTGGTCCTGGAAGTCGGGCAAGAATATACGGGGTTGTCCAACAAGCTAGTTGCGACTTCAGAAACCATGCCGACCTGCACGATCGAGGAACGCTACAGCGATGGCACAACCTATCGGTCGTATTACGGCGCGTTCACCGAGTTCACTATCGATGCTGGGGGCGAATGGAACGGCCTCTCACTTGAGGGGTTCACTTCAGAGGAAGACGGCCAGCTCACAAACAGCGGCAGTTGGGTCATCGGCACGCCGGCGGTGGCCGGACGCGTGTTGGTCCGGGTCGTCACGTATTGCCCGGCTGGCTTTGCTCAAGGGGCAAGGCTTCTGGGATACTCCGAGGTGATCATACGAGAATCTGATCCCTGAGGCCGGTTCCCCGCTGCGAGTGTTTACTCTGTCAGCCTGAGATACTTGGCCCTGACCGGCAGAAGGTGATGCTATGCCCGACTCGATCGAAGTCCTCAGCCCACTGGCCCACGTCGCCGTCCACGAGGCCACGCCAGCGCCCCGTCCGCAATCCCTCGACGGCCTCCGACCCGGCATCCTCGAGAACCGCAAGGCCAACGCCCGACTCCTCATGGAAACCATGGTCGAGCGCCTCGGAGAACGCTTCGACCTCGGCGACACCGTCGTCGGCAGCAAGCCCGTCGGCGGACCACCCTCCGACTCCACCATCGACGCCCTCCGCAACGGCGCCGACTTCCTCCTCATCGGCAGCTGCGATTGAGGCAGCTGCACGACGTGGAGTGTCCACGCCTCAGTCCTCTTCGAAGAAATGGGCATCCCGACCGTCACCGTCGGAACCTCAGCCTTCACCGACCTGCTCCAGCTCGAAGCGGAGCAGCGCGGACTACCCGAGCTCGACCGACTGATCGTGCCGCACCCCCTCGGCGGTCTCAAGCCGGAGCGTGTGCGCGCGCGCATCGATGACGACGTGCTCGACCGTCTGGAAGCCGCCCTGCTCGGTCAGGCGGCAAGCTCGTGACGGCAGCGCCCACATCACGCGGTCGTGAGGCCGATCGGTTCACGCTGCCGTCCGATCCCTTCGACTTCTCCCAGGAATGCATCCGCCGAGGCTGGTCCGACGGCCTGCCCCTGATTCCACCAACGACCGACCGCGTCGACGCAATGGTCGAGTCATCAGGACGCGACCCATTGGAAGTGCTGGGAGTCCTCGCGCCGCGTCAGGGCGAGGCAACCGTGCAGGCTGTCGCCATCAACGCAGTCATGGCCGGATGCCGCCCGCAGCAGTTCCCCGTCGTCCTGGCAGCCGTCGAGGCGATCTCGCAGCCACCGTTCAACCTCGACGGCATCAACGCCACGACCCATCCCTGCGCCGTGTTCATCCTCGCCTCCGGCCCGGCAGCCCGATCAGCGGGAATCCACGGAGGTTCGGGCTGCTTCGGCCCAACCTTCCCCTCCAACGCGACCATCGGACGAGCCGTCCGGCTGGTCCAGCTCAATGTCGCCGGCGCGACCCCCGGTCGCGGCGACCGCGCCACCCAGGGCACGCCGGCCAAGTTCGCCTTCTGCGCCACCGAGCGCGAGGACGCCTCACCCTGGCCGCCCTTCCAGACCACCCGCAGCCTCAACCCCGAGGACAGTTGCGTCACGACCTGGGCCTGCGAGGGCCCGCACAACATCCAGGACCACGGCAGCAACACCGCCGCCGGCATCCTCCAGACCGTCGCCGGCGCGATGGGCCAGGCGGGCTCCAACAACATTCTCGGCAAGGGCGAGCCGGTCCTTGCCTTCGGACCAGAGCACGCAGAGACCGTCGCCTCCGAGGGCTGGACTCGCGAGGCTGTCCAGGAATACCTCTGGGAGAACGCCCGCTACCCGGCGAGCAAGCTCAGCGAAGAGTTCCTCGAGTCGGTCAACATCCGCATGGCCGGCGGAATCCTGCCAACGCACACCTCGGACGAATGGCTGCCAATCACCGACAAACCCGAAGAAATCCACATCATCATCGCCGGAGGCCCCGGAAAACACTCCGCCTGGATGCCCACCTTCGGAGGAATGACCCGCCCGGTCACAGTCCCGCTGTGAGGCAAGCTACGCGCCAAGCCATGTGGTCTTGAGCTGGTCCGGCGTTAGATGCAGCGTCTTCGCGTAGTACGTATCCACCAGGTTGAACACATTCGCCCGGCGCACGCGCACGCCATACGGATTGACCAGCAGAACGCGCCAAACCTCGTCCTGCTCCTTGACACGAATTCGCTCAAGCAGGTCCGCCCGTTCGATCGGATCCAGCGCTTGGCGCTGAGCTACCGCCCACTCATCGATCTCCGCGTCATTGGTCCCGGCGCTGTTGAAACGCCCGCCTGAATGCATGCTGCCGTAGGCCAGATCGTCCGCATCGGCGTCGTAGGACTCCGCCTCAGCCGGATCCTGAAAGACCAGGTCGACGGCAGGATCAGCCTCCGGAACGAACCACAGGCTCCCCTGCGAGTCCGTGAACTGAGTCCAGATTCGTTCCAGCCGGCTGACCTCCACCGCGCCGAACAGATACTGTTCCCACTGCTCGGCCACCAACTCCGCGATCCCGTGCGCGCCCGGGTCGTACGGCTGACCGGCGGGATTCTGCGAAGGCGGCATGTCAATGCCCAGCGCCAGCGGCTGCTCCTCGCTGTAGCCGGCGGCCGAGAGCAGCGCCAACGCCTGATTCGGATCGTAACGCTGGGCCTCGCCCAGCTCGCTCTCCTCCCACGGCCATTCGCGCAGACCATCGGGACTCTGCGGGTCGCGGAAGAACGTCCAGTTCTGGGCCGCATCGGGCGCGGCCAAGCCGTCGTAGGCCAGCGCCGCCAGGTTGCCCCGATGCAGCGCCATCGACAGCGCCGTACGCACCCGCACGTCGGCGAACGGCCCGTCGCTCAGCGATCGGAAGCTGAACTGCGGGCCGCCCGACGGACTCGGCGGCGTAACCTGCAATTGTGCGTCCGGCTGGGACAGCTGCGCGCGCTCCACATCGGCGGGCCCGTCCAGCGCAATCGCCTGCGCCGCGCCGCTCTCCCAGGCCGCCCACTTCGACGAGCCGCGCTCCGTCCTGTCCACCTGATCGCGAAACGAGTAATCCTCGCCCCGCACCTCCTCCAGGTACGGCAACGTCAGACCGTCGGCATCGCTCCGGCTGTAGCTCGGGTTGCGGGTCAACACCCAGTTCGAGCGCCCGTCCGACAGCTTCAGCTCGAACGGCCCGCTGCCGACCGCCCGCTGCGACAGATCAATACTCTGCGAGCCGCTCACGACCTCAGCAGGCAAGACGACGTGCCAGGGCGAGGTCATCTGATTCAGGAGCGGCGCGCTGGGCTCGCGCAAGCGGAAGATCACGCTGCGGTCGCCCTCGCCCAGGAACGCTTCGAAGCGTTCCACGGCTTCGTAGGTCGGTGCCTGGCGGCGTCCCGGCTCGCTCAGCGCGAGATAGGACGAGGCCACATCGGCGGTGTTTAGCAGTCGGCCGTCGGTCGGCGAGCCGCCCGGCCAACGGGCGCCCGGACGCAGGGCAAAACGGAGCGTCGTCGGATCCAGCCATTCCCATCCGGCAGCCAGATCGCCTTGCACGAGCGTGCGATGCGCATCCGATCGATCAGAGATGTCCAGCTCGACCAGGCGGCTATAGACCAGCGGCAACAGCTGCCCCGACTGCCCCAATCCAATCTCGGGTTCCCAGGCCGCGAACGGATCCCAACTGCCCACCGCGTCACTCTCGATGGTCAGTGTCCCGCCAATTGTCGGAGTACGCGGAGGCTCGTGCAGCGCCGCCAGCTTGCGCCAGTGGTATTGCTCCCGCCACTCGAGCGGGTCGAAGAAGTCCGCCGGCCTTGGAACAGCGGATGAAGATCGTTCAGATGTGTCGTCGCCGCCTTGCGATTGACCCGCTTGCGCCTCTGCTTGCGCTGACGAATCCGCCGTTTGACTCTGCTCCACGTCCTCTGGCGTCAAGACCGGACGGCCCCGCTGCTGCCCTGCCGCATCCCGCTGGGCGTCGGCCTGTTGTTGACTCTCGGTTTGCGAACTCGGCGTCGCGGCAGGGCCGCCCTCTTCATCCTCACCGCAGCCGACCAGAGCCAGACCGGTCGCGCCGAACCCGGCCGCCCGCGCAGACCGCAGCACTCGCCGCCGCGTGAGTCGGATATCGAGGAGTGAACGGTGAGTCGTCTGCATGTCGATCAACTCGACTCCGATGTTGCGTCAGGCTAACGCAAGAAGGCCTGCCGGACGTGGAGCAGACTGCCAACTAGGACAGGGTTCTTAAGGACAGACGATGTAGACGATGCAAGACCAACCCCAATGAGTGAGTGTGCACTCGACGACGACTTGACAAGGTGGGGAACTCTCTGGAAAAGAGCCGCCCAATAGCCCCGTCGCCTCAAGACCTGCGTTGGTCACAGCCATGGGCGAGTGGAAAATTGTTGATGACGCACAATCACCTGCTTGGGCAGCTGAAGCCTTTGGCGTTCCCTCAACGTCCATTTGCCAGCTCCAGGTCTGATCGGGCGTGTTTGTCGCGGCTTCGACAGAACCTCCGGCAATGGTCATCAGCGCGAATGCACCGATGAGGGCTGCAACACTGAGCATCAACTTCTGGGTGAGCGTCATCACGGATCCTTTCAAACTCGTTTGCAGAAGAGAGCCCATTCATGCATATCTATCCGGTCAAGCCAGCGAACAACCTGCTCATGACCGGGATAGGGCTTCCCCCAGAGCCGGTCGATCCTTGCGAAGGACGTCGATGCTCACAAGTCACATCCAGCGCTTCGCTCCCCCGCCTCAAACTCCGCCAGCTTCCTAAACAGGTCCCGAAAGATCGGATCCCGCCGAACATAGTGGGCCTCCGCGAACGCCGCCAGCGGCGCGTCGTCCGGCTGTCCGACCCAGCGCATGTCCTGTGACAGCGTCGGTCGCTGGACACTTCGCTTCGGGACCCAATCCTCGTCAATCAGGTAGCCCGTCGCCGACAGATCCCAGATCTCCTTTGTCCGCCCCGGGTACTGCTCGTTGTGCTCCCGGAAGATGTCCGCCAGGTATTCGCCGATCGCCCCCTGCGGTCGGACGTAGGCGTCAAGCTCCGCCCTGCTGGTCAGCAGGTGCGAGGCCGCCCCGTAGCAGGGGATGTGCACCAGCGGCGCGCCGCTGTCGAACACGGCGCGAGCCGCGATCGGGTCCTGGTACAGGTTGTACTCGCGCGCATCAACCGCGTGCTGCGCCTGCCCGCCCAGCCAGACGATGGCGATCCGCTCGGCAATCTCCGGAGCGTCGTGTAGCGCGCTGGCGATGTTCGTCAGCGCCCCGATCGCCGCGACCCACAACCGGCCGTCGCGCGCTTCCAGCGACCGCCGGATCAAGTCGTCCGACGCGGCGTTCGCCACGCTCCGACGCTCGTCCGACAGAAACGCGTCCGCGCCCCGCAGCACCCGCTCGCCCGGGTCGATGCCCAGGCGTTCCAGCAGGCGATGAATCTCCGCCTCCGACTCCGCCACTCCGGCTGCCGGCGAACTGCCCTCGCGCGAAAACAGCGTCGCGTAGATCGCCTCCAGTTGCAGCCGATCTCGCGAGAGCAGCGCATGCACGACCGCGAACTGGTCGTCAATCTCGTTCGCCGTGTCGCTGTCCAGCACCATCGGCACGCGACTCGACGGCGCAGGCGGACTCAGAACCTGGTGCTGCATTACCCCAGCCTATGTCCTGTTCACCCGCGCCACCTCGCCCCGGCTAACGTTGCCAACCACGATTCCCACAAAGAACGCAAGTTCCGATATCATGAGCGGCATAGGAGTCGATCATGCCCAACCCATACCACTACCGCACCGTCGTCAACCGCCTCTGGCGAATCGCCACCGGTCCCCAACCCGGCTACATTCGACTCCGCGCCCTCGACAAGCTCGCCCCCGATTTCACACCCGGCCACCCGCGCTTCGCCATCGCCCAGCAAATGCTCCGCGACGTCGACCCCTACGAGTACGCCCGCCACCTGCTCCGCGACCTCTACGACCGCACCGCCCCGCTCGCCCGCGCTCCAAACTCCGACCTCACCCTCCTCGACGAACAAGAGCCATCCGAGGAAGACGATGACCCCTTGTAATCTCCCGCCCGCCCCCTGCCGCTCCGTTTTTTCTTTTTCCCGGCGCGGCGCCGCGCCCAGTCTCCCCGTGCCCGACGTATGCCCTATGTGTGCCCTACGCTGGTCACCGTGCACTAGTCCAGCCGCGAATTCACGACTGAGGTGAGACATGAAGTTCGGCGTATTCATCTTCGCAACCGACCTGGCCATGGACCCGGTCGAACTGGCCGTCGCCGCCGAGCAACGCGGCTTCGAGTCCCTCTTCGTGCCCGAGCACGTCCACATGCCGGTCGACCGCAAGACCCCCTTCCCGCGCAGCGAGGACGGCGCCCTGCCGGTCGAGTACCGCCGCATCCACGACCCCTTCGTCGCCCTCGCCGCCGCCGCCGGAGCAACCTCCGAGATCCGCCTCGGCACCGGCATCTGCCTGGTCACCGAGCACGAGCCGATCGCCCTGGCCAAACAGATCGCCTCGCTCGACATGATCTCCGGCGGACGCTTCGACTTCGGCATCGGCGCCGGCTGGTTGGCCGAGGAGATGGAGCCGCTCGGCGTCCGCTTCGCCGATCGCTGGAAGGTCACCGAGCAGCGCATCGAAGCGCTCAAAGAGATGTGGACCCAGGATCAAGCCGAGTACCACTCCGAGTTCGTCGACATCCCCAAGACCGAAGTCATCCCCAAGCCGGTCCAGGGTCCGCACCCGCCGATCCTGATCGGAGCCGGCAGCAAGTGGGCCCGTCAGCGCGTCGTCGACTGGGCCGACGGTTGGCTGCCCAACATCACCGCCCCCGGCTTCGTCGAGCGCGGCATCCAGGACATCCAGTCACGCGCCCACGAGGCTGGACGAGACTTCGACGAGATCGCGATCCACGTCTTCGGTGCGGACGACGACGCCATCGCCGAGTACGAGCGCATGGGCGTCGACCAATGCATCTTCCGCCTGCCCCACGCAGGCGCCGACCAGGTCGTCCCCGAACTGGACCGTCTGGCCGCCCTGATCGCCTAGCTACTTGTACCGCCGACCGCGCTGCTCCCGCGAGCGGTCGCCCCGGTACTCGTAAACCGGGACACCGTAGCCGCACGACGTCTGCGTGCAATCCACGCTAATCTCGATCACCTGACGCTCGGCCGTCGGGATCTCCACGGCTCGCAGTTGCTCAGCCTGGTCTGCCAGGACGGACTCCTCCAACGGCATCGCCTTGGCCCGTCCGTACAGTCGAACGATGGCCGCGTCCTCGTCGAACGACGTCACCATCACCGTGATCGGGCCGCCCGCAGCCGTGTGCCGCGCCGTCTCGTTGCCGCTCCCGCGGTAGTCGAAGTAGGCAATCGTGTGCTGGTCGATCACCTGCAGGTCAGCCGCGCCCTTGGGCGACAGGTTGACCGGACCCTCGCCATTCGGGCCCGCCCCGAATCCGGGATCGGCCGACGCGACGAAGAACACCTTCGCGTTGCGGATCAGCTCGGCCTGCTCGTCGGTGATGTGATCGATCATCGGCATCGTCGCTATCGCTCTCGCTTGCGCCGCTCTCGTCGAGTCTGGCTGGTCTTGCGGTAGGTGCGGCCCAGGAATCGGGCCGCACCGCGGAACGTCGACTCGGCCTCCTTCGAGGCCTGCTTCATCAACTGCTGCGTGTCCGCCTGCTTCGGCTGCATCGCCGCGATCAGCTCATCGAAGTGCTGCTGGTCCGACTCCGCGAGCTGAGTGAACCAGGCGGTCAAGGCGCTCGGACCGGCGGCACGCAACTCGAGGAAGACACCGGTCAATGCATTGATCGTCTCATCCTTGCCGCTCAAGCGCGGCCAGAGTTGCTCGTACGCATCTGCCTGCGACTGCTTGAACGGCCCGGCCAGCCAGATCAGGAAGCGGCGGCGGTCCTCGTCGCGGGCCCGCTGTCCCGTCAGACGCTGCGCCAACTGCGAGGCGACCTGCGGCCCGGCGCTGCCGGCAATGACGCGGGCCGCTTGTCGAAGTAGGAAGTGGGACATGTCGCCACCATACCGAAGCGCCAGTCAAACTCGCGCGTTCCACGATCTCCACGTCGCGCGAGTCAACTTGCGCACGTTGCCCTGCTCAAGCGAGGCGGTAACGATGTCCCAGTTCCCGCCCTCGTGCAGCTGGTAGGCGATCGTGTCGATCTCAAGCGGGTGCGGCGCTGGTGCGCCGGCTGGTGAGGGTAGGTAGGAGATGTCCGTCATCGAATCGTCTTGGTGGATGATCATGAGTTGAGCGTTGCGGATGAAGACGATGTCACCGTCGAATTGGATGCAGGGTGACTCGTCGGACGGATTCTGCGTCCGCTGTCTGAGTCCTCCGCTGTCGACTTCCAGTGCCCAGATCCCGCGTCGGGCAAAGACGATCGTCTTCCCGTCCGCCGACCAGTGCGGCTGATCGGCGTCTCGGAGCAGGAGCCGCTCAGTGCCATTGGGCTCGCGGACGTGCAATTCCCGGTTGCGCACAAAAGCGAGCTGACCGCTCGGCGACCACGTCGGCTGACCGCCGTCACGGACCAGAACTCTCCGTTCCCGACCGTCGCACGAGACGGCCTCGATCCGGTGGTTGCGCTCGACCGCGATCCATTCACCGTCGGGCGACCAGGCGGGTTCGTCGGCGGTGGCGCCGCTGGTCAATCGTGAGGCCTCGCCGCCAATGGCGGGCATGGTGTAGAGGTCCCAACCCTCCGCGCGGTTGCTGAGGAACGCAATCGCCTGACCGTCCGGCGACCAGGCCGGCGACATGCCGTTCGCGGCGGAAATCAGTTCCATGTGCGATACGTTACGTCCCGTGGGCGGTATCCGACACTTCACAGTCACAACATTCGTGTCCATGAACGGCGCCACCCTGCTGCACTGGCATCGTAAAGTTGGCCTGTGGCTCCCGCCGGGCGGCCACATCGAGCCGAATGAAGATCCAATACAAGCGGCCTGCCGCGAGGCGCTCGAGGAGACGGAGATCGTGGTAGAAGTCGTCCCGACGTCGACGCCATTCCCCTACGACGATCCACCTCAACTTTCATCTCCTGCGACCATCATGGTCGAGCCGATCCGTTCGTTCGGCGGTGAAGACGCGCATCACCACATCGACATGATTTACTTCTCCCGCCCAACCAACCGGCAACGGCCTGCTCCGCCGAGCGAAACCTGGCGATGGGTCAGTCGCCAACAACTGGAAGATGATGCGCCGATGACGCTCGAGGGCGTCTCGGCGCAGATCTCGGAGGATGTGCGGGTGTTGGGCATGGCAGCGATTGATCACATTGCACAGTTCGAGGAGACAACAGCGTGATTTCTGCGCAGATGATTCGGGAGGAAGCCGACGCAATACGGCGCTCGCTGGAGCGCCGGCATGCCGAGGCTCCACTGGATGAGGCGATCGAGGTCGACGAACAGCGTCGCAAGGTGCTGGTTGAGTTAGAAGAGCTTCGGGCGGAGCGCAATACGGCCGGCCGCGCAATCGGCAAGGCAAGGGACAATGAAGAGCGTCAGCAACTAATCGCGGCTCAACGCGAGTCGGCATCTCGGATCGATGAGTTGGAAGAGCAACTGCGCTCAGTTGAATCCTCGATGAATGTCCTGCTGGCAGAGATTCCCAACCTGGTCGGCCATGAGACCCCCGACGGCGAGGACGAGGAATCCAACGTCGTCGTCCGCGAGTGGGGAACGCGGCGTGCCTTTGACTTCGAACCGAAACCGCATTGGGAGATCGGTGAACGGCTCGGAATCATCGACATCGAGCGTGCCGCCGCAATGTCCGGCTCGCGAATGTACGCACTCCGGGGAGCGGGAGCCCGCTTA
>DAOUHS010000075.1:0-5040 GCA_034428415.1 Dehalococcoidia bacterium | reverse complement strand
TTCGATGAGATTCGCGTCGGCGATCCGGTCGGCGCGCTGGGAGCGCCCTTCAACCTGCCCAACACGCTGACTGTCGGCATTGTCTCGGCGCTGGACCGAGACCGCGGAAATGGTTCGCATGCCTGGGAGCCGCTGCGAGGCATGATCCAGACGGACGCAGCGCTCAATCCGGGTAACTCCGGGGGCATGTTGGTCGACGGCAGAGGTCGCGTGATCGGCATCCCGACCCAGATCGAGAGCCGCGTGCCTTCCTCCTCGGGAATCGGATTCGCGGTCAGCGTCGAGACCCTGCTGCGATCGCTACCGACGATGCTCGAGGGGCGTGACGTCGAGCGCACCTTCCTCGGCGTGACGCTCGATCGGTCGAGCGGCCGACTCAGCATCGAGGATGTGTTCTGCGGCTCCGCCGCCGATCTGGCCGACATGCGTGCCGGCGACGGTCTGATCGCGATCAACGATCAGTCTGCCGACACCATCGACGAACTGACTGAAGTGCTCGCCACGATCACTCCCGGCGAGGAGATGACGATCACGGTCCAGCGGGGCTGGCGCCGAGTCGAGCTCAACACAACGGCCAAGGCCTGGCCGACCAGCCCGCTCGACAGGGGTTGCGGCTAGGAACGGTCAGGCGGCCGAAGGCTCTTCTTGCGAGACGCGCCTGGCCAAGGGTGTGGCCAGCAGGAGGACGGCGCAGACGGCGAGGCATACTGCCATTGTCAACAGGCCCGCCCTTGCGCCGAGCAGGTCGGCGAGTCCACCGGTGAGCAAGGCGCCGACCAGGATCATGCCTCGGGCGATGTTCATCAGGCTGACCGCGCGGCCGGCCATGCCTTCGGTCGCCTGAGCGAGCAGTGTGAGATTGGCCAGCGACATGACGTTGGTTGAGCAGGCGGCGGCAATGAAGACGCAGACTCCGACGACGGCCAGGTGCGGGGCGCCGGACATCAGCGCCAGGGCGAGGCCGGAGACTAGCAGCAGCGCCGCCATCAAGCGTCCTGGCGCGGGTATCGTCCGCCAGCCGGCGAGCAACAGCGAGCCGCCGGCCGCGCCGACGCCGCCGACCGCGATGAGGTACCCGACCCACGACCTCGGCTCATCGAGGACATCGAGCACGATCAGCGGGACGAACACGCCCTGGTAGGGCACGAGGAAGATGAACATCACGATTGAGATCAGCAGCACGGCCAAGGGCCAGCGGGCCTCGAAGGCCCAGCGCACGCCGGCCAACGTTTGGCGCAGCAGCGATCCGCCGGCCCGGCCGGCGGCGACTCCTGCCGAGCCTCTGGTCCGAATCAAGGCGGTACAGAGCACGGCGCCCACGTAGATCCCGGTCATCGCCCCGTAGATCCAGACGAAGTCGGCGAAGTGCAGCAGGAGGCCGGCGAGCAGGGCTCCGCCGATGCGCATCGAGGTATTGGCCGTCTGCGAGAGCGCGACGGCCGGGCGCAGCGCCGCCTGGGGCACCATCGACGGGAGGATCGCCTGGCGCGCGGGTTGGAAGAAGGCGATGTTGACCCCGGCGGCAGCGGCCAGCGCGATTACGTGCCAAGCCTCGGCCAGGTCGAGCAGCAGGAGCGCGAAGAGCGCGCCGGTGGCGAGCACGTTGCCGGCCTGCGACGCGACCAGGACCAGTCTGCGGGGATATCGATCGACGATTGCCCCGGCGACGAGTCCGAGGACCAGGTTGGGGGCCATTCGCGCGGCCAGGACGGCGCCGAGCAGGAAGGCCGAGTCGGTGAGCTCGGCGATCAGGACGGGCCGCGCGACCTGGTCCAGCCAGAGCGCGCCGGAGCGCAGGAAGATGGCGAGCCAGAGGACGCGGAAGTCGCGCGAGGCGAAGGGGGCGAACATGCCCGCCTCGCGGCGGCGCAACACGGTCCGACTTCGGCCGCCCGTGGATGATGAACCGGTCGGGGCCGTTGCCGCGGTCTGCTCCCTGTCTGCTCCCGTTTACTCCCCGTTCACTCCTGGTCGGCGTAGGGAGCTCGGCCCTGCATCACGTTGAGCAATCCTTGGCGCGAGAAGTCGTCCGACTTGGCGAAGTTGATGATCACGCGTTCGCGATCCTCAACGGCCTGGGCCGCGGCGGCGACCTGGGGCGCGATGTCGTGGGGAATCCCGCTGACGCCGTGCTTGTCGGCGTGCAGCAGGTCGCCCGGGTGGACGGTCATGCCGCCGACGGTGACCGGCTGGCCGATCTCGACGATGTGGACGTAGGCGTGGGAGACGAGGATGTCCTTGGAGAGGAACTGGAAGCCGATCTCCTCGACCTCATCGAGGTCGCGCACGCCGCCGTCGGTGATCAGGCCGATTGCGCCGAGCGCCTTATGGATGTTGCCGTTGACCTCGCCCCAGAAGGAGCCGATCGGCGGCTGGTCGAGGTCCTGGATGACGATGATCCGGGGCTCGGGGATCGACTCGATGTGCGCCCACCAGTCGGGCGCCGCCTTGGTTTCCGGATCGTCGCCGGGCGGAATCGAGGCGCGGATCTTGCAGGTCGCGGCATAACCCACGATCGGATCCATGTCGGGGAATCGGCAGACGATCTCTGGGGTCATGAATCCGGTGGCGCGGCTCTGGACTTCGAAGGTTTCGATCGCGTTGGCGATCGCGGGCGAGGGCCAGGCTCGCAAGCCTGCCAGTTGTGCTTGACTCAGCGGTTCAGTCATTGAACACCTTTCGCTGAACTGTCCGATCTGCTCCCGGTCTGGTTGCTGGGATGGTTGTTGGGCTGGTCACTGGGAGAGTGCGTATTCGCGCTCCAGGGCCTTGGGCTTGAGGATGGTCACGCGCTGGCGGTTGACGTCGACGATGCTGTCCTTGCGCCACTGCTGGAGCTGCTTGTTGACGGCGACGCGCGAGGCGCCGATCATGTTGGCCAACTCCTGCTGGGAGACGCGCAGGCCGATGTCGATGCCTTCGTCGGTCTGTTCGCCGTGCTCCTCGGCGATGGTCAGCAGGCGGCGGGCCAAGCGGCCGGGCACGTCGAGCAGGTAGGCGTCCTGGATCGACTGGTTGGTGGCCCGCAAGCGGGCGACGAGGACATCGATGATCGCGCGCTGGGCTTCGGGATGGCGGTCCAGCACGGAGAGGAAATCGTAGCGGTTGAGGCTGACCGCCTCGGTGTCCTCAATCGTGGTGGCGGAGGCGGAGCGGGGATGATCGTCGAGCAGCGACATCTCGCCGAGCAGGTCGTACTTGCGATGCACGGCGAGCACGACTTCGCGCCCGTCGAGCGAGGGGACGAAGATCTTGACTGCGCCTTTGAGCACGATGTAGAGGGTCGCGCCTTGATCGCCCTCGTGGAAGATGTCCGTGTTCGCGCGGTAGCGAATGGGACGTAGTTTCGAGCCCAGTTCCAACAGCATCGAACGCGGCATGTTGCGGAACAGGACAACATTCCTGAGCAGGTCAAGCGCTTCGTCGGAACGATCCGCAGCGGCGCCTCTTCGTGTGGTCATGGCAAACTCCGCTAGCAGTCTAAGCGCATGCGCATAACCCGCAATCGCCGGCCTGTGGACGGCGAGCGGCACGTCCGGTTCGGTGCTCTACGGGGTGAGCCTGGTGCAGGACCGCCTGGCGGCCGAGCCCCCAGGGTCGTACTACACGCCGGAGCTGAGGCAGTTCCGACGGCGGATGGGCGAGTACGTGTGGCAGGCGGGGGACGACCCCGACCCGGAGCCGAGGAAGATGAACGACGACCTGCTGGACGCCGACCGCTACATGCACGAACTGGCCGCCCGACCTCAGCGAATCGCGCCCAGGGTGTTCCTGGCCGCGCCGAGATGAGACGCGGCATGCGGCAGCTGCACTGGCGGATGGGGCGGGGGCGGAGGGCATAGGATGTGATCGATTGCGAGGCGGCCGCGGGCCGCGTTGTGGGAGTGGACCGGGCGATGCCTGAAACGATTGCCGTCGAGCGGGCCGGACGAGTGGCGCGGGTGACGCTGAACCGCCCGGAGAAACTGAACGCGATCTCGCGTCAACTGCAGCGCGAGCTGATCGAGGTGCTGGCGGAGGCGGAGCGCGACGACTCGATCCACGTGGCGCTGCTGTCGGGGGCGGGCCGGGCGTTCAGCGCCGGCTACGACCTGACCGGCAGCTCGGGGGTCGCGGCCGGCCAGTCGTCGGCGATTTCCCGAGATCGGGACGGCCTGGAGGAGCTCAACCGGAACTGGTTGCGAATCTGGGATCTGCGCCTACCGGTGATCGCGAAGGTGCACGGTCACTGTCTGGCCGGGGGGACGCAGCTGGCGACGATCTGCGATGTGACCTTCGTGTCGGAGGACGCCCGGGTGGGGGCGCCGCAGCTTCCGCTGGGGGCGGGATTCGTGGCCTCGTACTGGGCCTGGCAGGTGGGGGCGAAGCGGGCGAAGGAGTTGTTCCTGCCGGTGGGCAGCATGATCTCGGGGCGGGAAGCGGCCGAGATCGGGTTGTTCAATCGGGCGCTGCCGGCTGGGGAGCTGGATCGGTTCGTCGACGATTATGTCGAGTCGGTGGCCCGAACCCCGAAGGAGATCCTGGTCCTGCAGAAGAAGGCGATCAACCGGACGCAGGAGGTCCAGGGGTTCCGCGAGGCGATGATGAGCGGCGTCGAGATCGACGCGATCGCGCACTTTTCGGATCCGGTGCTGGAGATGAATCGATCGATCAAGGAGCGCGGGCTGCGCGCGACGCTCGATGCCTTCCAGAAGCAATGATGAACAGCCGAGCTCGCTAGCAGCGGCGCGGTTGCCGGCGGATCATGCGGCGCGCCTGCTGGCGATTGCCGATGGCCTCTGCGCGATCGGCCAGTTGCGGACCGGCGAGCGCTCGGGCCAGTTTTCAATTTTCAACTTCCTGCTGCGTTGCGCGACGGACGAGGAGTACGAGACGAGCGACGAGCGGACGACGTACGTGCTGCTGATGCAGGCGGGCATCGTTCGGCGTCACGGCTGGTACGCCTACTTCTGGCTGCCCGAAGGCGAGCGTTCGTTGCGGATCGCGGCGCCGGCCCCGATCAGCAAGTCATGGCACTGGCACGACGACGTGGTCGAGATC
>DAOUHS010000074.1:0-11223 GCA_034428415.1 Dehalococcoidia bacterium | reverse complement strand
CTGCAGATAAACGGAGCAATGGGCTAGCCATGGGAGCGCTCGACGGCATCACAGTGTTGGACTGCTCCGATCCCAGGGGACACTTCGCCGGCAAACTGCTCGCTGGCCTTGGCGCGGATGTGATCAAAGTCGAACTGCCCGGCGGCGATGTCGGCCGCAGGTATGGACCGTTTCTTGACGACCGGCCCGGACCCGAGCGCAGCCTCTACTGGTGGCACTACGCCGCGGGCAAGCGCTCGCTAGCGCTCGACCTACACAGCTCCGACGGTTTTGAGCTCTTCTTGCAACTGGCGGCCAACGCCGATGTCGTACTCGAAACCTGGCAACCCGACCGCGATCGGCCGTTTGATCCCGTCGCGCTCTCCGAATACTTCCCGGAGTCGATCGTCATCAGTCTCACTCCGTTCGGACAGACCGGTCCCTGGCGAAACCACGCCTGGTCGGATGCCGTCGGACTCGCCCTCGGCGGACCGATGGGTAGCTGCGGTTATGACAACATACCGGGCACGCCGCCAATCCGCCCGACCGAACATCACGCCGCCCACATCTCCGGCTACTTCGCCGCCACGGCGGCGTGCACAGCCCTCTACGAGCGCCATGAGAGCGGCCTCGGACAACACATCGACATCTCGATGCATGAATGCATGGGATTCACGATCGAATCCTCCGCCCCATGGGCCCTCTACGAACAACACCCGCTGATCCGCCAAGCCGGCCGACACGCCGGACCGCAGCCCACCGAACCCTGGCAATACCCGACGGCCGATGGTCGCTTGATCAACATCTTCGGCATGCCCCGCTCAGAGGCGAGTTGGCTGGCGCTCGTCGCCTTCATCCAGGAACGCGGTATGGGCGAGAATCTGTCCGATTACGAGCTCCTGGATGGCCGAAAACGTCAACTTGGCCTTCAGCAGCCGACTGTCGCCGTGATGCTCGATGACATTGCCAGATTCATCGCCGCGCACGACGCGGAAGAGATATACGCTGGCGCACAGGCCGCAGGAGCCGCTTGGAGCATCATTCGCACGCCGGACGAGTGCCTCGCCGATCGACACTGGCACGCCCGAGGCTTTTTCGTCGATGTCGATCACGAGGAGCGAAACCGAACCGTGACATTCCCCGGCGCTCCCTACATCCTCAGCGAGACCCCCTGGACCCACGGCCGACGTGCGCCGCTGCTCGGCGAGCACACCACTGAAATCCTCTGCGGACAACTCGGCCTGAGCCACGAAGAACTTGGCGCACTGATCGCCGCTGGAGTTGCCCAATGAGCAACCAACCCTCCCGTCGTCGCCGCAGGCGTCGCCCGGCCCGACCGACCGGGTCCTCCGGCGAGTCTGAGGTCGGCCGCCGCTCCAGCGACGAGGACAGTCAGGAAAACACCGATCGCGGCCGTGGCGGCGGACGCCGATCCGGGTCACAGCCCGAGCAGCCGCAGCGCCGCAGCACGATCTTCGGCATGCCCCGCATGTCGGTGGCCTTGCTTGGTGGTCTGCTCGTTGCCATGATCGCCGTCTTCGCCATGCAGCTCATCTTCCCACCCGACGATGTCGTTGAGGTCGAGGGCGTACAAACCTTCCCCGACCAGGGACGCCGCCATCTCGCCGAGGACGAGACCTTCGACGCCTACAACTCGTTCCCGCCCACCTCGGGACCGCAGCAGGCCGTAGGCCCGGACGCCGACGTCTACCTGCCCGACGACGAGTTCATCCCGCAGCCCGCCGAGATGCTGCCCTTGCTCGAGCGCGGCGGCATCGTGATCTACTACGACCCGGACTCCTATACCGACGCTGAAGACACCAGCGGCCTCCTCGGAGCCATGCAGAGTCTGCGCCAGTTCCGCGAACGGCTAGCAGTTGTGCCGATTGAGGGTCTTGCCGCTGAACAGGAAGGAGCCACGATTGTCGTCGCTGCCTGGCGAACCCTGCTCCGTGTCAACCAATGGGACGCGGACGGCAACGAACAGATCAGCGCCTTCCTCCAGAACGCTCCTGACGGCTACTACGATCGCTATCGCCTGGAGCGCGGCGACACCACCGTCGCCGCCGGAACGTCGTCAAAATGAAGCACCTCGCCGTAGCGCTCGCCCTACCGCTGCTCCTGGCGCTCGCCCTCACGTCCTGCAGCGGCGGCGGCTCCAGCGAAGCTGGGGGCCGCTTCGACCTCTACGACCACCCTGATCTCGAGCTCTACGACAACGAACACACAACAGCCGAGCAGATACACCTCCTCGGCAACCAGACAGCCGATTACACGGTTCTTCCGCCGTACGGCGAGGAGCATTCGCCAATACCGCTCGCCTGCGGCATCTACAGCTCCACCCCGATGTTCGAGATGGTCGTCCACGCCATGGAGCACGGAGCAGTCGCCCTTTGGTACACACCCTCCTCGTTCGATCAGGACGGCATCCAAGCGCTGACGGAGATTTCGACCCGGCATCTCAATGATCGCGACTACGTGATCCAGGCGCCCTATGGGGGCCTCGGCTCGCCGATCATGCTGGTCGCCTGGGGCGTGCGACTGCCGCTGAATGATGTGAACGAAGACCTGATCGAGCAGTTCTTCGACGAGTTCCACGACGAAGCCCCCGAGCCGCTCGCCGCCGGCGGCTGCGCCACAGCGCGCTAGCGATTCGTCGATCTGCGCTTAGACTCTCAAGCGTGTCCAACTCGACCAGTCACCCGCTCGACCCAATCTTCTACCCCAGAGGCGTCGCCGTCGTCGGAGCCTCCCGCGGCAGTAGCGGGAATAGAGGGCCGGGAGGCTGGCTTCAGTCGCTCAAGGACGCCGGGCAGCCCAACATCTACCCGGTCAATCCAAAGGCCGACGAGATCGAAGGACTGCCCGCCTACGCTCGTCTGACCGACATTCCCGGTCCGGTCGACCACGTGATCAGCGCGATCCCCGCGGCCTATGTCCTCGACATGCTGGAGGACGCCTCCGCCAAGGGCGTCCGCTCGATTCACCTCTTCACCGCCGGGTTCGCTGAGACCGGCATCGCCGATCGCCTCGAACTGCAGAAGCAACTCAAGCAGCGGGCGACCGAACTGGACATCCGTTTGATCGGACCCAACTGCATGGGACTCTATGTGCCCGACGGCAAGGTGTCGTTCTCGCAGCAGTTGCCAACCGACTCAGGCCCGCTAGCGTTTTTCTCGCAGTCGGGCACCAACGCCAGCGACGCGACCTACAACGGCGCTCTGCGAGGGCTTCGATTCTCGAAGGTCGTATCGTTCGGCAATGCCATCGATGTCTCCGCCGCCGAGCTGCTCGACTACGCCAACCACGATCCCGACACGGAGATCATTGGCGCCTACATCGAAGGCATGCGTGACGCGCGAGATTTCTTCCGCTCGCTGCGCAGCGCTGCTCGGAGCAAGCCGGTAGCGATCCTCAAGGGCGGCTTGCTCCCCTCCGGCAGCCGAGCCACGCAATCCCATACCGCCTCATTGGCCGGTTCGGGCGAGCTCTGGGCGGCTGCCGCGCGCCAGGCCAATGCCGTGTTGGTCCACAACATGCAGGAGATGGTCGACTTACTGGTCGGTTGGCGATTCCTCGCCGTTCCCGCAGGTCCGCGAATTGGACTCGTGGTCGGCGGAGGCGGGATCTCCGTGCAAGGCGCCGACGACGTCGAACGTGAAGGGCTCCAACTGCCTCCGCTCAGTGAACACACGCTCAAGCGTCTCGCCGAAGTCACGCCGGTTGCCGGAACTGGCATCCGCAATCCCGTCGACACGATGTCCCTCTGGGACGGCCAACGGGTCCGCCCGATGCTAGAGGCAGTCGCTGAAGATCCGAACATCGACGCCGTAATCGTTCAAGTCGGGATGAACTGGGGAGTCGGGTTCTTCGGAGACGATCAGATCGATGACCGACGTAGGATGATCGCCGAAATCGCCAAGACCCGCGAACGGCATGGAATCGCGATCGCAATGGTCGTGCCGATCAGCATCGATCACCGCCACGGCCAGTCCAACGCGCAACTGGCGAGAATGATCTCCGAGGCCGGACTGCCGCTCTACTACAACATCCGCGACGCCGCCCGGGCCATGCGGCGGCTGCTGACCTGGAACACCCGCCGAGCCGAAAGGGCAGAATCATGAGCAACCAGACCACCGACATCTACGAAGTCATGCAGACCCAACGCGCCATTCGCCGCTGGACCGACGAACCGGTCGACCGCGAAGTGATCGAGCGAATCATCCAAGCCGGTTGCTGGGCGCCCAGCGGCAGCAACTCCCAGCCGTGGGGATTCCTGGTCGTCACCGACGACGACATCCGGGAACGGCTCGCCACGGCAATCCGCGAGATGTTCAGCTCACGATTCAACGGCGACATGCCGAATCCGGACGAAATCGAAGACCCCACGACCCGCCGAATGATGCGAGGCGCATTCAACCTGTTCGACAACTTCGCCGCCGCGCCGGTCTGGATTATCCCCTGCATGCGAACCGATCTGTATCAGGCACGCTCGGCCGACAGCCTGCTCGCCGGCAGCAGCATTTACCCCAGCATCCAGAACATGATGCTCGCGGCACGCGCCGAGGGTCTCGGCACCGTCCTCACGACCCCGCAGGATGGAATCATGGACGAGCTGCGAGCAGAGCTCAGCATCCCGGACAACGCGCTACCCGTTGCGATCATTCCGATGGGCCACCCCAGCGCCAACTTCGGACCGGTCACCCGCAAGCCGCTCGCCGAGGTGCTCCAGTGGAACGGCTGGAACGACTAAGCCACAACCTTGCCCTTCATCGGCAATGCCGCTAATATCAGAACTTATGAACGCTTTGAGTCACATGGCCAGCAAACTCCAGCCCCACCGCCGAACGGGGACTGGCTCCGGCTCTACCGGCTTGCAACCTGATTTGTCCGAACACATCCGAACAAGCCCGAACGCATCCGAACGAGATTCGACCGAATTGCACCGATGTTGCACGGTCAAGCACGACAAAATCCCGAACCAAGCCGAACAAGCCCGAACAGAGCCGAACAAGCCAAACCGAAAGAACCTGAAAGAACCTGAAAACACTGAAGCCCGAATTCGCACGATCTCCAGCGTATTGCTGAACTTCGTCCCTTTTTCCTTCCCACGAAAAAAGCTTCCTGAATACCTGAAACCCCTCGATCTCTCCCGTTCGACCGAACACGTACTTCCGTAGCGCGGATAACCATCGCCATGCCTCCCGTCCGCCGAAAATTCTCCGTTCGCAAGGCTTCTGCCCACCTGCGCGAAGTCGATCCGGTGCTCGGACGCCTGATCGACCAGCACGGTCGATTTGAACCGCGACCTTCCAACGATCCCTGGTCCGCACTGGTCCGTTCCATCCTCTTTCAACAGCTTGCCGGCGCAGCCGCATCCGCGATCCAGCGCAAGTGGTTCGGCTTCTACGGCGACAAAGAGACCACGCCGACGCCCGAACAAATCCTCGCCACATCGGACGAGGACTTTCGCTCCTGCGGCATTTCGCGCCAAAAGATGTCCTATCTCCGTGACCTCGCGCTGCACACCTCCGACGATCGGCTCAAGCTCGCACGCCTCAACCGCATGGCCGACGAAGACGTGATCAAGGCGCTCACCGCAGTCAAAGGCATCGGTGAGTGGACCGCGCACATGCACTTGATGTTCCATCTCGGAAGGCCCGACATCTTGCCGGTCGGCGACCTTGGCGTGCGCAAGGGAATGCAACTCGCCTACGGTCTCGCCGAAATGCCGACCCCGAAGGAAGCGCTTGCCATTGGCGCAACGTGGGCGCCTTACCGCTCAGTCGGAAGTTGGTACATGTGGCGCGCCGCCGATACGTTCACTCCCGAACAGTCTCTCTAAGGAATCCCAACATGCCCGACTCATCGCGCGACCAGCTCATCGGCTTCATCGGCACCGGCAACATCGGCAATCCGATGGCGCGAAATCTGATCGAGGCCGGCCACCAGCTCGTCATCTACGATTTGCGACCTGAGGTGATGGAGAACCTGCTCGAGCTTGGAGCCGAGTCCGCCGCAAGCTGCGCCGAAGTCGCCTCGCGCTGCTCGGTGGTGGTCAGCTCGCTACCCGGCCCGCCCGAAATCGAGGCGGCGATCACCGGTGCGGATGGAATCCTGTCGGGCGCGTCAACAGGAGACATCCACGTCGACTTGAGCAGCAACTCGATCACAACGGTCCGTCGGCTCGTGCACCTCGAAGCTGAGGCGGGCGTCTCCTACATCGACGCTCCGGTCACAGGCGGAGTTCCCGGTGCAGAGGCCGGCACATTGACCGTCCTCGGCAGCGGAGACGCCGACGCATTCGAACGCGTCCGTCCGCTACTGGAACACATCGGCTCAAACATCTTCCACCTTGGCGAGGCCGGCTCCGGCTGCCTGTTCAAGTTGCTCAACAACGTAATCATCCTCTGCGGAAACCAGATCGTGCAGGAAGCACTCGTTCTCGGCACCAAAGCGGGACTCGACCCTGAAGATCTCGTCGAGAAGCTCCGCCTCGGCACCGCGCGTCCCTACATGGGACTCGCCCCATACCTGCTAGGCAAGCGCTTCGACGCTCCGTCATTCACGCTGCGACTCGCCGAGAAGGATGTCTCGCTGGCAATCGAAGCCGCACGAGCCAACCAGGTCCCGATGCCCGTGGCCAACGCCGCTCATCAGACCTATCTCCGAGCCCTCAGCGCCGGCCTCGGCGACCAGTCATTCCTCGCAACCCTGCAGGCCCTCGAGGCCGCCGCGGGCACCGAAATCCCTACTATCCAGATCCAAGGCGGCCGCGCTTCGCTGTAGCTGCTCCCCGTTCCTGCTTCGCGCGGGGACCTGTTCGACCAAAGGCTCTGACCATGCCCGACTCTCCCCGCGATCAACTCATCGGCTTCATCGGCACCGGAAACATCGGCAATCCGATGGCCCGGCAACTGATCAGGGGCGGGCATCAGTTGGTCGTCTACGACCTGCGACCAGAGGTGATGGAGAACCTGCTCGAACTCGGAGCCGAGCCCGCCAGCAGCGCCGCCGAGGTCGCCTCACGCTGCTCAATCGTCTTCACCTCATTGCCCGGTCCACCCCAGATTGAAGCAGCCACAACAGGACCCGAAGGCATCCTCGCCGGCGCGTCACCCGGAGACATCCACGTCGACCTCAGCACGAACTCGGTCACCGGCGTGCAGCGAATCCTTCAGCTCGAATCGGACGCCGGAGTCGTCCACATCGATGCCCCGGTCACCGGAGGCGTCGTCCGGGCAGGCCTGGGTACCCTGACCATCCTCGGCAGCGGCGAACCCGAGACGTTCGAGCGAGTTCGCCCGCTCCTTGACCACATTGGCGACCACGTCTTCCATCTCGGCGAAGCGGGAATGGGCTGCCTCTACAAGCTGGTCAACAACGTGATCGTGTTGTCCGGCCACATGATCGTCCAGGAGGCCCTGGTACTAGGCGCGAAAGCGGGCCTGGACATGCCCGACCTGGTCGAGAAACTCCGGCTTGGCACCGCGCGACCGTACATGGGGTTGGTCGATCAATTCCTGGCCAAGGAGTGGGAGAACCCTACCTCCACAATGGTCATCGCCGAGAAGGACATCAGGCTCGCGCTGGAACTGGCCCGCGACCAGCAGGTCCCGATGCCTGTTGCCAATGCCGTCCATCAGATTTACCTAACCGCCCTGGCCGCAGGCTTCAACGAGCTGCATCACTTCTCCGCCCAGGACATCCTCGAGGCCGCCGCAGGAATCGAGATTCCTGCGATACAGCTCGACAGCGAGTGATGGCGGGTGATGCCCTACCAGGCCTACCAGGCGTCCACCGCATGCTTCTTCACCGGCGAGAGCGGCGCTCTCGGCGTCATCCGCAGCATCGAGATCAGCACATCCCGCGTCTCCTCCGGTGGAATGACGTCGTCGAAGTCGTACCGACGACCTGCGTTGATCGCTGAGTTGCGCTCGCGCATGTCGTCTGCCCACTCGTCTCGCAATCGCTTCGCCTCGACCGGATCCGTCTGTTCCACTTCGCGAATCCGATCGCGATTGACCAGCAGCGATGCCCCCTCGAGCCCCATGCCGCCCGACTCCGCAGTCGGCCAGGCGAGGCGAATGTCTCGTGGCGCATAGGAGTTGCCCATCGCCGCCGGGCCCAGCCCATACGCCTTGCGCAACTGAATCGTGTACAGCGGCACGGTCCGGTTCTGATGCGCGATGATTGGCCGCGCATGATGCCGCGCGATTCCCGCCTCTTCGGCCGGGCGCCCGACCATGTAGCCGGGATTGTCGACCAACGAGACCATCGCGATCTCGTGTGCATCACAGAGCTGGATGAAGCGAGCAATCTTGTCGGACGCATCGGAGTCAATCGCACCCGCGATCACCGAGAGCGGCTGGTTGGCGATGATCCCGACCGAACGGCCGCCCAGTCGCGCGAGCGCCGTGATCAGCTGAGGCGCCCAGGTTGGCCGCAGCTCGAACACGGTGTCTCGGTCCATGATTGCCCGGATCACGCGGCGCATGTCATAGGCACGACGGCGATTCGAGGGCACGATGCCACGGATTCGCTCTGCCCACGGATCGGCTTCGCCGTCGGGCAGGTCATTGAGGAAGTAGCGCAGATACTTGCCCGCGGCATTGATCGCCTCAGCTTCCGTCTCGACCATCAGGTCAATGCCGCCGACGCGGTCGTGCATCTCCGCCGGACCGATCTCGTCCGGCGTGAGCTTCAGGCCCATCGCGCCTTCCACGAGCGGCGGTCCGCCCATCCCGATCGCAGAGTCTCGAGTGGCGACGATGAAGTCGGACAGCCCTGCGATCGAGGCGTTGCCGGCGAACGAGCGTCCCGAGACCACCGAAACGGTCGGTACCCAGCCCGAGAGCTGAGCCATCCCGTCGAATGTGCCCCAGCGTCCGGTGAGGCCCCGCTGGGAACCGGCCAGATCGTGGGCTCGCGCGCCGCCGCCGTCGGCGAAGGTGATCAGCGGCCAGCGACGGTCGTGCACCAGCTCCAGGAGCCTGTCAAACTTGCCGTGGTTGAGCGCGGTCTGAGTGCCGCCCTGGACGGTGTAGTCGTAGGACGCAATGCCAACCGGATGGCCGTCGACCGTGCCGAAGCCCTGCACCAGTCCGTCGGCCGGGCCGGACATCGACTTGTTCGCCGGAATGGCGAGCACGCCGTACTCGACGAAGCTGCCCTCGTCCAGAACCATGTCGATCCGCTCGCGAGCGGTGAACTTATCCTTCGCGTGGACCCTGGAGACCGCCTCGGGCCGCGCGTCATCCATCGCCCGCGCCCGGGCGTCCAGCACTTCCTGAATGATGTCTTCGTCCATCGGTTCACCCCACTCCGCTGATACCCTCCGCATACGGTATCCGCTCACTTCTGAAACTCAGTCCCACCCCGGATTTGGAGTCATTCATGGCCTCAGACATTGATCTGCTCGGACCGATCGTGCGAGACATCCAACGACGGGCGCTCGACGAACCGGATGCGTTCTGGTCGGAGGCTGCCGCTCGGATCCCCTGGTTCCGCGAATGGGATGAAGTGTTCGAGTGGATGCCGGAGGAGATTCCTGCCTTCCGATGGTTCCTTGGCGGCGAGACGAATCTCGCGTACGCGTGCCTGGACGCTCAAGTCGCCAACGGCAATGGCGGGCGCGCTGCGCTGATCTGCCTGGACGAGAACGGTGGCCAGCGGGTCTACACCTACGCACAGTTGCTGCGCAATGTTGAGCGGATGGCTGCATCGCTGCGGGCGATCGGGATTGAGCGCGGCGACCGCGTCGCGATCTACATGCCGACTAACTATGAAGCGATCGCACTGATGCTGGCATGCGCCCGGATTGGCGCGGTACATCTGGTGATCTTCGCTGGCTTCGGCGCCGGGGCGATCGCCGAGCGGGTCAAGCTGGCTGAGGCCAAGGCCATCTTCTGCACCGATTCCACCTACCGGCGCGGCCGCAACGTTCCGCTCGACCACTTTGTCCGCGGCGCGCTTGAGAACGAGGGTGCCGGCGAGATTGTCGAGACCGTCGTGGTCGAGCGACGCTTGGCCGACAGCCCCAATATCGGTGGTGACCTGGAGATGAGCTGGGAGGACTTCCTCGCCGCTGGTGTTGATGGCGACGGCTCGTTCGCGGCGATGGAGGCCAACGACCCGGCCTACATTCTCGCTACGTCGGGCACGACGGCTCGACCCAAGCTCTGCGTCCACACGCATGGCGGATATCCGGTCTGGATCGCCAGCCAGGCCGACTGGGTGTTCGGCCTGCAGCCTGAGGATGTCTGGTGGGCGACGTCGGACATTGGCTGGGTCGTTGGCCACTCGTATATCGTCTACGGTCCCTTGCTGGCGGGCGCGACGACGATCGCCTTTGAGGGGGCGCTCGACTATCCAGATGTCGGCACGTTCTACCGAATCATTGAGGACCACGGCGTGACGGGGATGTTCACATCGCCGACCGCCATTCGTCTGTTGATGCGCTCTGGCACAGAGCCGGCTGAAGCGGTTGACATGACATCGCTGACTCGGGTGTTCTCTGCGGGCGAGGTACTGAACCCGCCGGCGTGGGAGTGGTTCCAGCACGAGATCTTCGACGACGAGATTCCGGTGCTCGACCACATGTGGCAGACCGAGACGGGCGGCCCGATTATCGGCAACCCGTATGGCATCCAGATGCTGCCGATCAAGCCGGGCTCGGCCGGCATTCAGCTGCCGGGTATCGAGGGCACGGTGCTGGACACCGACGGTCAGGAGCTGGCCGCCGACGACAAGGGCATCTTCGCCATCACGCGACCCTTCCCCGGACTGACGGCGCGGCTGTGGGGCGAGCCTGAGCGTTACCAGACCGACTACTGGGGCAAGATCCCCGGGCGGCAGGTGTACTTCACCGGCGACGCGACTTCGATTGACGAAGACGGCTATGTCTGGTTCTCGGGTCGGGCCGACGAGATCATCAAGATTGCGGCTCACCGGATCGGCACGATCGAGGTCGAATCGGCCATCCTCCGCCATCCTGGAGCGGCTGAGGCGGGAGTCACGGGACGGCCCGACGAACTGCGCGGCGAGGTGATCTCCGCCTTCGTCGTGCTCAAGGCCGGGTTCGAGCCTGGCGATGAACTCAAGACCGAGATTCTGCAGACCATCCGCGGCGAGCTCGGTCCGGTGGCGGTGATCGGCGAGCTGAACTTCGTCGATGCGCTGCCGAAGACGCGCTCGGGCAAGATCATGCGCCGCGTGCTCAAGGCGGTCACGCTTGACACCGAC
>DAOUHS010000073.1:0-18766 GCA_034428415.1 Dehalococcoidia bacterium | reverse complement strand
GCCAGGGCGGTGAGTTGGGTCTCCCGGGCGTCGTGGGCGCGGAGGTAGTCGACCGGCGCGAGCAGGTGAGCGTTGTCTTTGACCCGGTCGTGCTGGAGCGCGAGCGTGAGCCGGACCTGGAGCAGGTGCAGCGATTGGAGCAGCAGGTCGTCGGCTGCGGCTGATGCGATCAGGCTCCAGTGCGACTCGGCCAGCTGGAGGTCGGCGCGCACGGTGGCCTGGGAGATGTCGAGTATTTTGGCGATCTTGCGCTGGGCCAGACCGCGCTGCGGAGGGCGTGGACCTGGAGGACGCGCTGACGGCGGGAGGGGGTGATGGTCATGGGTGAAGCCTTTGGCAGGAGAGCGCACGTGTGTTCTGTATGACTATAGAGAATGGGCGTTCACTGTTGTTGCGTCGTAGCTGACAGTGTGGACGGAGTCCTCAACCCCGGCCCTCTCCCGGAGGGAGCTGGGGTGGGAACGGGAGAGAAGGAGGTTAAGCCGAGGCTGTTTCGAGCAGGCGGACGAAGAGTTCGTTGGCGACGGCGTGTCCGCGCTTGGTCAGGCGGAGCCGCCCGTCGCGACGCTGGGCCAGCCCGTGTTGTACGGCCCAATCGAGCGTGGGCCGAAACTCGGCGTAGGCATCGGGCAGGATGCCTTCGTCGATGCCCTCGACCAAGCGCAGGCCGGAGGTGAGGGCGTCGATCATGTTCTCGCGCTGACTGGGACGCTCGGCGTCGACGATGGCGGGCGAGGGCAACGCCATTGGCGCGCCGATTGAGCCGTTGGACGTGCTCAGGCGCTCGATATAGAGGCGCGGACTTCGCACGACCTGGTAGCGGACGCCGTCGACAAATCCGTGTGCTCCCGGTCCGATCGCGGCGTACTCCTGGTTGCGCCAGTAGATCAAGTTGTGACGAGATGTCAGGCCATTGCGCGCGTAGTTGCTGGTCTCGTATTGGTCGAATCCCGCCTGTGACAGTCTCGCGGCCGTCCAGTCGGCGATTTCGGCGACATGGTCGGGATCGGCTTCGATGACGCGGCCGGATGCGACTCTCGCCGCCAGCGGCGTGCCTTCTTCCACGGTCAGCGCGTAGCAGGAGATGTGGTCCGGACCATTCCCGGACCAGGTGAGGACCTGATTCAGGGTTGATTGCCAGGTTTCGAGCGTTTGGCCGGGCAGTCCGTAAATCAGATCGAGGTTGACGTTGTCGAAGCCAGCTACTCGAATCTCGGCGAATGCCTCCTCGGCTCGCTCGGCGCTGTGAATGCGGTCGAGGAAGACGAGCTCGGTCGAGTTCAGCGATTGCACCCCCATCGAAACGCGATTGACGCCCGAGGCTCGGTAGCTGAGGAGGCGCTCGGGCTGGGCGCTTTCCGGGTTGGCTTCGAGTGTGATCTCGGCGTCTGGAGCCAGTTGCATCTGTGAGCGAATCGAGTCAAGCAGGCGGCGGATCGATTCGCCCGGCAGCAGACTCGGTGTGCCTCCGCCGATGAAGACCGTGGAGATCTCTCGACCGCTCAGTCTGGGCGCCCAGAGCGAGAGTTCCTTGAGCGCTGCCGCCTCCCACTCGGACTGCATGTCCTCGATGCCGGCGTAGGAGTTGAAGTCGCAGTAGGAGCACTTGACGGTGCAGAAGGGGACGTGGATGTAGAGGCCGAGCGGGTCAGCGGTCATGTACCGAGTCTATGAGTCTGCCTGAGTGTTCGAACTGATTGCCCGCCTCCAGACTTGGTGACACAGTGGATCCGTTCACATGCTGGGAGGCGCTGGTGCTGAAGACACATGGTTGCGGGACATTGCGGGCGTCGCACGCGGGCGAGTCGGTCACGCTGGCCGGCTGGGTCCACCGGCGGCGCGATCACGGGCAGTTGATCTTCATCGACCTGCGCGACCGGGACGGCATCGTCCAGGTGGTGGTTCGCCCGGATGACTATCCGGACGCCTACGCGGTCGCCAACGGGGTTCGCGGCGAGTTCGTGCTGCGGGTGGTCGGCGAGGTTGTGGAGCGCTCGGAGGCGACGCGCAATCCCAACCTTGGCACCGGCGATGTTGAGGTCGTGGCGACATCGGTGGAGGTGCTCAACGCGGCGAAGACGCCGCCGTTCTCGGTCAGCGAGGACGACGACGTCAACGAGCTGGTGCGATTGCAGTACCGCTACATCGACCTGCGTCGGCCGTCGATGATTTCCACGCTCGAGTTGAGACACCGTTTGAACCAGTTCATCCGCGATTTCATGACTGAGCAGGGGTTCCTTGAGGTCGAGACGCCGATCCTCGTGGCTGCGACTCCCGAGGGCGCGCGCGACTACGTGGTTCCCAGCCGTCTGACTCCGGGCGCGTTCTATGCGCTGCCTCAGGCGCCGCAGCAGTTTAAGCAGTTGCTGATGGTGGCAGGGGTTGAGCGTTATTTCCAGATCGCCCGCTGCTTCCGCGACGAGGACTTGCGGGCGGATCGGCAGCCGGAGTTTGTGCAGCTCGACCTCGAGTGGTCGTTCTGCGAGGAGGAGGACATTCTCGGCTTGCTGGAGGAGTTGTTCTCTGGCGTCGCGGCTGCGTTGCGACCTGACCTGACGGTTCCTCGACCGTTCCCTCGGCTGTCCTGGCACGAGGCGATGGAGCGCTTTGGGTCGGACAAGCCGGACCTGCGCTATGGACTCGAGTTGTCGGATTGCTCCGATATCGCCGCAACCTCCGGCTTTGGCGTGTTCTCATCGACGATTTCGAATGGCGGCCGCGTGCGCGGGATTGTCATGCCGGGCGGAGCTTCGCTGTCGCGTCGCGAGGTGGACGGCTTCACTGAGCTGGCCAAGACGATGGGCGCGCCGGGGTTGGTCTCGCTTCAGTTCAGCGCCGACCCAGCGGTCGCGACTGAGGATGACGTTCGCTCTCCGGTATTGCGTCACCTGGGGATCGAGGATGCGCGGAAGATTGGGGAGCGCTGCGGCGCATCGGCCGGTGACCTGGTGCTGCTTGCCGCGGGCGACTCGGGCATGGTCTCGACCGTGCTCGACGGCATCCGACGAGAACTGGCTCGACGGCTCGACCTGGTCGACGATTCGATTCTCAACTTTGGATTCGTGACCGACTTCCCGCTGGTCGAATGGGACGAGGATGGCCAGCGCTGGGACGCGCTGCACCATCCGTTCACCGCGCCGCAGTCGGAGGATGCGCATCTGCTTGACAGCGATCCGGCGCAGGTTCGGGCTCGGGCGTACGACACGATCTGTAATGGCTTTGAACTCGGTTCGGGCTCGATCCGGATTCACCAGCGAGACCTGCAGATGCAAGTCTTTGAGCTGCTCGGTGTGGGGGCTGACGAGGCGCAGCAACGGTTTGGGCACATGCTCAATGCGTTCGAGTACGGCGCGCCGCCGCACGGCGGATTTGCGTTCGGGATCGACCGCGTCGCGATGCTGCTGGCCGGCACCGAGAACATCCGCGAGGTGATCGCGTTTCCGAAGACGATGTCGGCGTCGGATCCGATGACCGGCGCACCGATGGAGATCACTGACGAGCAGCTTGACGAGCTGTGTCTGAAGATCAGTGCAGGGGCCGGTTCCAGAGTTCGGTGATAATCTTCGATCGGTACAGGACATAGCGGTGTCTGGGTGACATATTGAAGCGGAGGGTTGGTACGTGTCTGTGGTACGAATCATGCGTCGGGCGGAACGGATGGGCAGCGCGGTCAACGATTCGTTGAGTTGGAAGGCGTTGCTGGCGGCGTTCGCGCTGGGCGCGGCGATCGTCCTGGCGGCCTGTGGCGGGGACGAAGGCGGCCCTGAGCAGCAAGAGCAGTCCCAGGGCGCGGCGCGGGCCGACCGTGCGCAGACCGAAGAGCAGCAAGAGCAGGCCGACGAGCCGCAGCAGCGTCGTGAGCGCGAGGCCACGATTCAGCAGCAGGAACAACAGCAGCAAGCCGGGGTCGGTCAACAGGAAGCGTCTGGGCCGGTCGCGCCGCGCGAGCGGGGCGAGTTCCGGATCGCGCGCGCTGAGCCGATCAACCTTGACCCGGCGCAGATTACGGATGTGAGTTCGGCGGTGATCGCGGTCGAGATCTTCGGCGGTTTGCTTGTGCTCGATCGAGATTTGCGGATCGCGCCTGATCTGGCCGAATCCGTTCCCGGTCCGACGCAGAACGACGACGGCACTGTGACGTATCGCTTCACGATTCGCGATAACGCGACGTTCCACGACGGCAAGCGGATCACGGCCGAGGACTTCAAGTGGAGCCTGGAGCGCAATCTGGATCCGGAGACGCTGTCGCCGACGGCACCGGACTTCTTGGGTGACATTGTGGGGGCTCGGGAGTACACGCGGGGGCGGGTGGACGAGGTGGTTGGGATTCAAGTGATTGATGATCGGACGCTGGACATCACGATTCTGCAGTCGACTCCGGTGTTTCTGTACAAGCTGACCTATCCGACGGCCTATGTGCTGGATCGGGAGCAGGTGGAGGCCGATCCCGAGCGCTGGGCCTTGGCGCCGAATGGGAGCGGGCCGTTCCGGTTGACGGAGTGGCAACTGGGCGAGGGTCTGACGCTGGAGCGGTTCGACGACTATCACCTGGAACCGGCGAAAGTGCGCAAGATTTCGGTGCGCTTCGCCGGTGGCTCGATCGAACAGTTCGAGAACGACGAGTTGGACCAGGCGTTCGTCGGGCTGAACGACATCGAGCGCGTGCGCGACCCGGCGTCCGATTTGAATGAACTCTACGTTTCGCGTTCCGAGCTTTCGATCTTCTATCTCGCATTCAACGTCTCTCAGCCGCCGTTCGACGATCCGACTTTGCGGCTGGCGCTGGCCCACGCGATCGACAAGACGACGATCGTCGAAGATGTGCTGGACGACCTGCTGGTCGCGGCGTACCAGATTGTCCCGCCGGGCCTGGCCGCGCACGACTCCGAATACCGAGGGCTCGTGTTTGACCCCGAGTTGGCGCAGGAGTTGCTGAGCGAGTCCCCCTACGCGGGCACGGGGCAGATCGAGAACATCCGGCTGACGATCCCCGGTGCAGGCGCTACACCAGGCTCGGTCTTCGAGGCGATCCAGGACATGTGGCGTCAACATCTCGGTCTGGAGATCGAGATTCAGCAGGTTGAGTTCGCCACCTTCATCTCGGAGATCGACCGTGGTCTGTACGGCTTTTTCTCGCTCGGTTGGAGTTTGGACTACCCCGACCCGCACAACGTGCTGGACTACAAGTTCCATAGCGCATCGCTGGGCAACGACACCCAGCTCGACAGCGCCGAGATCGACGGCCTGCTCGAGGAGGCCCGCTACTCCTTCGATCAGGAACGGCGTATCGACATCTACCAGCAAGTCGATCAATCGCTGGTCGAGGACGCGATCTGGGTGCCGCTCTACTACTCGGTCGCCCACGAAGTGGTCAAGCCCTACGTGAAAGACTACGAACCAACGCGAATGGTGATTCCGCACCTTCGCTTCGTCAGCATCGAGGAGTAGGTTGCTTCTCGGTTACTAGCGCCCGGACAAAGGGGGGCGGAGCATGGGGCACGGGGCACTCCCGATTCTCCTGCGCCGCCTGGCGCTCGTCCCTGTCATGGTCTTCATCGTTGCGGCGGCCACGTACGCGTTGACTCACGTCGCGCCGGGCGATCCGGTGCGGATCATCGGCGGCGCGCGCCAGGTCGAACCTGAACAGGCTCAACTGATACGCGAGGAATTCGGCCTGGAAGGCAACTACGTCGAGCGATTCGGCCGCTACGTTTGGGGCGTCGTCAGCGAAGGCGACCTCGGACCGTCCTATTACTACCGATCGCCGAAGCGCAGCGTGCAGGAACTCTTGGGCGAGCGGATCTGGGTCTCGGCACACATCAATCTGATCGTCCTCGTGATGATCTTCGGACTGGGCATTCCAATCGGCGTCTACGTGGCCGTCAATCGAGGCACGTGGAAAGACCCTGCGACGATTGGCTTCCTCAAGATTTTCGACTCGATACCGTCGCCGATATTAATCGTGCTGATCATGTGGTTGATGGTGGAGTTTCTCGCGCCCGCCTTCAATTTTTTCGGATTCAATGTGCCATCGGTCTGGACGCCGGGCGATCCAGCCTCTTACATCGTGCCGTTGATTGCGTTGTCGATCGGCGCGTTCGGAGGAATGGGACGATTCGTGCGGATCAGCATGTTGGCGACTATGGATGAGGACTACGTCCGCACGGCGCAAGCCAAAGGACTGACGGAGCGCAACATTCTCTACCGGCACGTACTGCGCAATGGGCTGTTGCCGCTCTCAACCAACTTCGGACTTGCGGTGGTCGGCGTGATCGCCGGTTCCATCGTGATCGAGTCTCGCTACGGCATCCCCGGCGTGGGGGCGTTCATCTTCGAGTCGATCACGCAACGCGACTGGAATGTGATTCTGGGCTTCACCTTGCTCGTGGCGACGCTGATCATCGTGGCCAACGCGCTGATTGATGTGCTCTACATCTTCATCGACCCGCGCATCCGGTTCACGGAGCGCATCGCATGAGCGTGCAGGCGGAACAGCGCGATGCCTGGGTGATGCCGGAGAGGCCAGACACGCCCTTCAGGCGGGCGATGCGCGCGCTATTCCAGAAGCGCATCGCCGTCGTGTGCCTGGTGACGATCTTGGTGCTCTACGGAGCGGGCATGTACACATTTCTGGATGCCTTCGGCGTTGATACTGGCCTCCAGGACCCAACGAAGACGAACCTGAGTGAGCGGCGTTCTACCCGCGTGATCGACGGGGAGCCGGAGTCGCTCGGCTCATTCTCCGACCGCCTAGGCGTCGAGGTCGCCACGATTGCCTCTCTCAATCAGGAACTGATCGAGGATTTTGGTCCGCTGACGCCCGAAACCGTGCTGCCCGGCAGAACTGAGATCGTGCTGGGAGAGGACGAGTCGCTGCAACCACCGTCTTCCCGGCATTGGTTTGGCACCGACCGTTCTGGACGCGACCTGTTCTCGCGAGCTCTGTTTTCGTTGCGAACGACGGTGATCATCACGGTGATCGCCGTCTTGCTGGGCGATTTCGCGATCGGGTTGGGACTGGGATTGCTCTCCGGATACCGCGGCGGTCGGCTCGATGCGTCGATCATGCGACTCGCCGACCTCGTCCTGGCGATGCCCGGCCTCGTCTATCTGATCGTGATCGTGGCCGTTTTCCGAGATCGGGTCACGGAGTGGTTCCGCGAACTGGAAGGTGCAATCGGCGCCGACTGGTTGATCGCGCAGGGTGTCGACGACTACGTGCTGATCGTCACGGCGACCTCGGTGTTGGGCTGGGCTGGAGCGGCGCGCTTTTATCGTGGGCAGGTGCTGTCGTTGCGCGAGCGCGATTACATTCTGGCTGCGGAGACGATCGGCGCCAACACGCCGCGGATACTGGTACGTCACCTTCTGCCCGGCGTCCTGCCCTGGTTCGTGGTCGGATTCAGCGCGGCGATGGGCGCGATGGCTGGGGCCGAAGTGGTGTTGACCTGGCTGGGCATCGGGATTACCGCTCCGACGCCTTCATTCGGCACCATGGTCTCTGCGGCTGGTGGATTTACGTCGTTGACGCAGTATCCGTGGATGCTGCTGGTTCCGACTTTGTTCGTGCTGCCGATTCTGCTGGCCTTCAATCTCTTGGGCGATGCCATCAATGATGTGCTCAACCCACGCCTGAGATAACACTGGCCGAGCCCGATCCGCTGATATCGTGGGCGGAGCCGCGCCGTGTCGGTAGGCCGTGAAGGTTGATCCATGAAAGTTACCTCAGAACGCATTCCTGAAGCTCAGATGCTGCTTGAGATTGAGCTCGATGACGCGCGCGTCAAGAAATCGCTCGACCAGGCGGCCCGGCGACTGTCTCAGCGCTTCCGCATCCCCGGATTCCGCCAGGGCAAAGCGCCCCGACGGGTCGTGGAGAGCGCGCTGAGTGCAGACGCCGTGTTTGAAGAAGCAGCCGACCGGCTGATCCCTCAGGCGCTGACCGAGGCGCTGGAGCAGGAGGGCCTCGAGCCCGTCGCCCAACCGAGCGTCGAGATCACGGAGCGCGAACCGGTCACCTTCACGGCCACGATCCCGCTGGAGCCGGTGGTCGACCTGGGCGACTACCGCGAGATCGCGGTGGCCAGGCCTGAGAGCGAATACTCGGACGAGATGCTCGAGGAGCGGCTGCTTGAGTTGCGCCGTCAGCACGCGGTGCTGGAGCCGGTCGATCGCACGCCGGAACTCAACGACCGGGTGACGGCGGATGTTCACGCCGAGGTTGACGGCGAACAGATTCTCGACCAACCCGGAGCCGAGTTCCACCTGCGTGCAGGCGCGGTGGTGGGCGTGCCCGGACTGTGCGAGGAACTTGTCGGCGTCACTGTTGGCGAGGAACAGGTGATTCCGATCGAGGTGGATGAGGACTGGGACGACGAGGAGGTCGCCGGCAAGACGGTGACGTTCACGGTCACCATCCACGACGTTAAGGCCGAGGAGCTGCCGGAAGCGGATGACGATTTCGCGATGGAGGTTTCGGAGGAGTTCGAGACGTTTGCCGAGTTGCGCGAGCGGGTCGACAGCGGTCTGCGCGAGCAGACCGATCGGCAGGCCGAGGAACTGTTCAGCCAGGAAGTGATGAAGGCGGTCGTCGATCGGGCGACGCTGGAGTATCCACCGGCATTGGTCGAGCACGAGATCGAGCACATGCGGCAGGATTTCGCGCGGCAGATGGGTCAGGATCCGGCCACATTCCTGCGCGACGGGGGCGAACAAGGTGACCAGCTGCTGGCCAGCTTCCGCACGCAGGCGAATGAGCGCGTGATCAACACGCTGGTCCTGCAGAACATCAGCGAAGCTGAAGGGATCGAGGTGCTGGACGACGAGATCAGCGCCGATCTACAGCAGATGCTCGCCGGTATGCCTGCGTCCGACCCGGAGCAGGCCGAGCAGATGATGGAGGACGAGGGCATTCGCGCCAACATCCAGGCGCGTCTGGTGCGCGAGCGGACGATTGAGCGGCTGCAGCAGATCGCGCTGACCAACCACGCGGCCGGGGTATCGGACGAGGAGGAGGCATCCGACGACGAAGAGTCGGATGAGGAGGCTCCGGCAGAGGAGCTCCCGGACTTGGAGGAGGCGGAGGAGACAGGCGACGAGGACGAATAACCACTGCCGATATGCCAGCGAGTTCTGTCTGCTGATGTTGGCTGAGCAATCGCGCATTTGCCAAACGTGATTACACTTAACCCGCGAAGGAGGGTTTCATGACCCTGAGCAACGCCGTGAACAATCCGCTCACCCGCCCCAGCGACATCATCCCGATGGTGGTCGAGACGACCAACCGGGGCGAGCGCGCCTACGACATCTACTCCCTGCTCCTGCGCGAGCGCATCATCTTCCTCGGAACTCCGATCGACGATCAGATCGCGAACGTGATTGTCGCCCAGCTGCTCTATCTCGACCGGGAGGATCCGGACCGGGACATCCAGCTGTACGTCAACTCGCCGGGGGGCGTGATCACGGCGGGTCTTGCGATCTACGACACGATGCAGCTGATCAAAGCGGACGTATCGACGATCTGCGTGGGCATGTCGGCCTCGATGGGGACGGTGCTGCTTGCCGCCGGCGCGTCGGGCAAGCGCTTCGCACTGCCGCATGCCACGATCCACATGCACCAGGCGCTCGGCGGCGCGCGGGGACAGGCCTCGGACATTGAGATTGCGGCTCGCGAGATCCTGCGAAACAACGAGACGATCCGACAGATTCTGGCCCAGCACACCGGTCAGCCGCTGGACCGGATTGCGGCCGACACGGATCGCGACTTCTACCTCGACTCGGAGCAAGCCCAGGAGTACGGCTTGGTGGATTCCGTGTTGTCCAGCGAGTCCGCTGGGGATGCAGCCGCGGCTGCAGGCGCTTAGTATCTGAGCGGGGTACCTGTTCGTGGCGTCAATGTCTGTTGAGGTAGCTCCACTTCGGGGGCGCTGAGACGAAGCAGAGAGGTGGATGTCGATGAGCAGCGCACAAGGCGGTGGACGCAGTCAGTATCACTGTTCGTTCTGCATGAAGGATCAGGCCCAGGTGCGCCGCCTGGTCGCGGGGCCGGGCGGCGTGTACATCTGCAACGAGTGCGTCGAGGCCTGCCGCGCCGTCATCCAGGACGAACAGCTCAACTCGGCCCCGCCGGAGCCGAAGGCCGCCTCGAGCCCGCCGCAGACGCTGCCGCCGCTGGCGATCTACGACCGCCTCTGTGAGCACGTAGTCGGCCAGGACGAGGCCAAGCGAGTCCTCGCTGTGGCCGTCTACAACCACTACAAACGGATCAACACCGTTGTCGATCCCGAGGACGATGTCGAACTGGAGAAGAGCAACATCCTGCTGGTCGGCCCGACGGGGTCCGGCAAGACGCTGCTTGCATCCACGCTGGCGCGGATCCTCGATGTGCCGTTCTCGATCGCCGATGCCACGGCCCTGACCGAGGCCGGGTATGTGGGAGAGGACGTTGAGAACATCCTGCTCCATCTGATCCAGGCGGCCGACTTCGACATCGCTCGCGCCGAGCGGGGGATCATCTACATCGACGAGATCGACAAGATCGCCCGCAAGGCCGACAATCCTTCAATCACGAGGGATGTGTCGGGCGAGGGAGTGCAGCAGGCCTTGCTCAAGATCATCGAGGGCACGGTCGCATCCGTGCCGCCGCAAGGCGGACGTAAGCACCCGCACCAGGAGTTCCTGCAGATCGACACGAGCAAGATTCTGTTCATCTGCGGCGGCGCGTTCGAGGGCCTCGACAACGTGATCGACCGACGGATCACGACCGGCATCCGCAACATCGGCTTCGGCTCGGCGGCGCGGACTGCTGAAGATCGGGGCCATCTGCTCCACCATCTCAGCCACGACGATTTGCAGAAGTACGGTCTGATTCCGGAGTTCGTCGGCCGACTGCCGGTCGTCGTCACGCTCGACCAACTCGACCAGGCGTCGCTGGTGCGAATCTTGACCGAGCCGAAGAACGCGTTGGTCCGCCAGTATGAGCGGTTCTTCGACATGGATGGGGTCGAACTTAGCTTCACACCGGAGGCGCTAGAAACGATCGCGGAGCAGGCGATTGCCGAGGCGACCGGCGCGCGCGGTCTGCGCACCGTAGTCGAAGATCTGCTGCTCGACGTGATGTTCGAAGTCCCGGGCCGGACCGAAGTGAACAAGTGCGTTGTCAACGCCGACACGGTGAGGCGGCAGGAACGACCGCTGCTGCTCAACGATCAGGGACTCGCGGTGGAGTACGAAGCGATCCGCCGGCGAGGCGACGGAGGATTGGCTCCGCGCCAGGAAAGCGCCTGATGTCACGGGCCTCGGTAGCGCAGGCGTCGCGCCGAACGCGGGTCGACGACCTCCTGGTAGAACGAGGCGCAGCTCCCGACCTGACCACAGCCCGCGCGTTAATCCTGGCTGGCCGCGTTCACGGCCAAGGCAGGCGCTACGCGCAGGCCGGTCAGCAAGTGGCCGCGGACGTTGAGCTTAACATTCGCGGCGTCAAGCCTTACGTCTCGCGAGGCGGAGAGAAACTCGCCGCCGCGCTAGAGGCGTGGCCGATTCCAATCGCGGGAAGAGTCTGCCTGGATGTCGGCGCGTCGACGGGAGGATTCACCGATGTGCTGCTCCGAGGCGGCGCGCGACAGGTGCATGCCGTCGACGTTGGCTACGGCCAGGTCGCCGATTCGCTACGCCGCGACGAGCGCGTGACGGTCTTCGAACGCAGCCACATCTGCGATCTTCCGCCGCTTTCGGAATCCCCCGACCTGGTCACCGTTGACGTCTCCTTCATCGGTCTTCGACAGGTCCTGCCCTGCGTTGGACGAGCCGTGACGCCTCAATCCGACGTTGTGGCGCTCGTCAAGCCGCAATTCGAGGTGGCCCAGGACGATGTCGACGATCGCGGCGTCGTTCGAGACCGCCTCGTTCAGGGACGCGCAGTCAGCGCGGTACTGACCTGGGCGTTCGAGCATGGCTGGCGCGTTGGCGGTGTCCTCAGGTCTCCGCTGACGGGACCGGCCGGCAATCATGAGTGGTTCGTCTGGTTGCGTACGCCGTGACAGACATTCAGTGCGTCGGCATCTACTACCATCCGCGCCTGGACGAGGCGCACGGCATGGCAGCAACCCTCGCCGAGAAACTGAAGAAGCTTGGCCTCGATGCTTGGACATCGATGCCCTGGGAGCCGGATCGATCCACCGAACGTCTGCCGGAAACCGACCTACTGGTGTGTCTCGGCGGCGACGGCACGATCCTCCGCGCGGCCCGCGCCTCTGCAGGCCACAACTGCCTGATTCTCGGCGTCGATCTCGGGCGTCAGGCCTTCCTGACCGAGCTGCTGCCTAAGCAAATCGACGAGCGGATTCCTAACCTGCTTGATGGCAAGTTTCTGGTCGAAGACCGAACCATGCTTGAAGCGCGACCAATCGGCGTCGACGGTACGCCCCCCAGCGTGCTTCCCGCGCTCAATGATGTAATGATCGGGCGGGGCAGCCTGGGCCAGCCCGCATACGTCGCGGTCTGGGTCGGAGGCGACCTTGTGGGTGTGGTTCGCGCCGACGCGGTCGTAGCTGCCTCGGCAACCGGCAGCACCGGGTACTCGCTCTCCGCCGGCGGACCGATCCTGCATCCTCTGGCACGCAACGTGGTGTTGACGCCGGTCGCTCCGCATTTGGCGCAAGCGGCGCCGATGGTCCTGCCCGGCGACGCAGTGATCGAACTGCGTCTGGGGCGCGAACATCCCGGATCGCTTTCGGTTGACGGCCAGCGTCCGTACTCGCTCAATCCTGGAGGAGGCGTGCAGGTGCAGCGCAGCGAGTCACTCGCTCGACTGATCCGCTTCGGAGAGCGGCCCTTCTTCGCCCAACTTGGGAAGCGGCTCGCCTGGCTCGATGAACGGCGGCTTGAGGCGGTCTCCCGGACCGGAGTCGAAGCGTTCGACGCCCAGAAGGCCGATCCGTCGTAGTTCTTGACTGCGAACACGCTTCGTTCCGTTACGATGAACATGCGCTCGAAGAGGCACGTGGGTCTGCGATGACCGAAGGAGTGCGGCGGTGTTGATCGGCCTGCATCTGCGTGACTTCGCCTTGGCGGAGCGTGTGGATCTTGCGCTGGATAGCGGTTTCAGCGTGATCACGGGCGAGACCGGCGCCGGCAAAAGTGTCCTGATCCAGGCGCTCGCCTTTGCGCTTGGTTCGACCGCCGATGTGGAGATGATTCGACCGGGCGCCGACGTCGCAGAGGTGGAAGCGGTCTTCGATCTGACCGATCGTGATGCCTACGGACCGGTCGCGCGCAAGCTGTCTGACGCCGATGTTCCGTTCGAGGGCGAGCTCATCCTGCGCCGCACCGTCAGCCGGCCGCTGGGGGGCTCGCAACGGCTGGGAGGACGTGTCCGGATCAACGACCGAGCCGCGACGACGAGCCTGCTGCGGGACTTGGCGCCGACGCTCGCAGACATCCACGGCCAACGCGAACATCTCTCGCTGCTGCGACCGGCCGATCAACTCACCCGGTTGGATCGGTTCGCGGGGGTGGATCATCAGTGCGACGCGATTGGCGCCATGGTCCGACGTCTGAACGCGCTCGATCATCGTCTGAACGACGCGACGACGGGAGAGCGGGAGCGAGCTCGACGAGTCGCGCTGCTGCGTCACGAAGCGTCTGAAATTGATGCAGCCGGTCTGCAGCCGGATGAGGAAGAGCGGCTGCAATCGCTACATCGGCGACTGGTCAACGCACAAACCCTCGCCGCCGACGCCGAAGCAGCGCGGACCGCTCTGCAGGGGGACACTCTCGGCGAGGCATTGGCGGCTTCGCGTAGAATTGCTGAGCTTGATCCGTCGGCCGAGCCGGTTGCCGAGGCGATCGAGTCTGCACTGGAGCAGCTATCCGAGGCCGTTCGTTCGCTCCGCGTCTACGCGGAGCAGATCGAATTGGATCCGAACCGGCTCGGCGAGGTTGAGTCGCGGCTGTCACTGATCCGGGAAATGAAGCGCCGCTGGGGAGACACCGTCGCCGAAGTAATCGCCTACGGCGAGCGGGCGGAGGCAGAAGCAAACAGGCTGGAACAAGAGACAGCGGACATCGACTCACTCGCGGCGGAGGCGGAGCAGTTGGCGGACCGTGTCGCGGCCGCCGCAACGGAACTCAGCCGGCGAAGGAAGCGAGCCGCCAAGGCATTGTCGAAGGCCGTGATTCACGAGTGCGAACGCTTGCGATTGGCGAACGCGCGGATCGAGTTTGAGTTCGGGCAGATTCCTGCATCGGAACAAGGCCGATCGCTGAGTATCAGCGGAATTGAGGTCGGGTTCGACCAGACCGGCATCGACCGTGTCCAGCTACTTGTTGCCTTCAACCCGGATTCTCCGACACGTCCATTGCAGCGAGTAGCCTCAGGCGGTGAGACGGCTCGATTGACGTTGGCAATCAAGGCCGTTTTGGGAGAAAGTGATCTAGTACCGCTCATGGTCTTCGACGAAGTCGACGCCGGACTCGGCGGACGCAGCGGCGGCATGATCGGCGAGCGGCTCGCTCGCATGGGAGAGCATCGACAGGTGATCTGCATTACGCATCTGCCCCAGGTCGCAGCGCGGGCGGCGCAACACATCAGCGTCTCGAAGTCGGACAACTCGAGCCGAACGACCGTTGAAGTATGCATGCTCTCGGAAGACGAACGCGTCGTCGAACTGGCGGAGATGCTGGGCGGCGTCAGCGAGGCCAACCGCGCCAGCGCCACCGACCTCCTGCACCCGGTGGTCGCCTCATGACTTCCGAAGCCATCGGGCCGACACCGGCCGCCACCCTGCGCCAACGCGAATCCGAGGTCCACGCCCTCGAGGAGATCAGCCTTGATCGCCCTGTGCCGGTGGATTCGCCGCTGCGAGCTGAGCAGGCGGTTGTCAGTGACGCGCCGGAGATTCACCGGCTGATCCAGTACTGGTTCGAGGCGACCGGCGATGTCCTGCCTCGTACCGAGGGCGAGATTTACGAGACGATTCGCGACTTCGTCGTAGTGCGAGACCCGAACGGTGATCGACTGCTGGCCGCGGGCGCTCTACACGTGGAGTGGCGAGACCTGGCAGAGATCAAGTCGCTGGTCGTCGATCCGGGAACGCAGGGCAAGGGACTCGGGCGCATTGTAGTCGAGGCCTGCCTCGACGAGGCCGTCGAGATGGGCCTCAAGACCGTCTTCGCGCTAACCACGACTCCGGCATTCTTCGAGCGCCTCAGCTTCCGCATCTCCGGAGTCTCCGCCTTCCCACGCAAGGTCTGGAACGAGTGCTTCCGCTGTCCCAAGTACAACGCCTGCGATGAGATCGCCGTCACGATCGACCTGCGCGACCGGCTCAACACGTAAGAATGTCCCCTCTTCCTCTGGGAGAGGGTTAGGGTGAGGGTCATGGCAGAGCCGCATGACCCCCTGACCGAGACGGTGCTCACCTCCGAGCAAGTTTTCAGGGGCTCCCGCATCAACGTCCGTGTCGACGAAGTCTCCATGGCTGACGGTCGGCGCACCCGACGAGAAGTCGTCGAGCATCCCGACGCTGTCGTCATCCTCGCCATCCGCGACGACGGCGACATCGCCTTCGTCCGACAGTGGCGACATCCCACGGGCCGGCCATTGCTGGAACTGCCTGCCGGGCGCGTCGATCCCGGCGAATCGCCGGCAGAGACCGCGCGCCGCGAGCTGCGGGAGGAGGTCGGCCTCGACCCGGCCCATCTCGACTTCGCCCGAGGCTTCTACGTGGCCCCGGGGTTCGCGAATGAGTTCCTCCACGGCTTCATCGCTCGCGACTGTGCCGAAGCACCACTCGAAGCCGACGAGGATGAAGAACTGATTGTCGAGTGGAAGCCGCTCGGCGAGGCAATCGATCTGGTTGATGCGGGCGAGATCATCGACGCCAAGTCGGTCATCCTGATCCAGTACCTGGCGCTGGAAGCGGTCGGGCCGCTGGGACGCAAGATTGTGCGTCACTACCGCGGTCAGGAGTGAGCTTGCTACACACTCGACTACCGCCCAATGGTGTTTGGTGCGAAACTGAGCGTTGCATCCGCCGTGCCTTCATGACGGGGAGATACCACGATGTTGCAGCATGACGTACTGATTGTCGGCTCCGGCCTGGCGGGCATGCGCGCCGCCCTGGAGGTCTCAAACGATCCCACGCTCGATGTGGCGATTCTCTCCAAGGTGCACCCTCTGAGGTCGCATTCAGGCGCCGCCCAGGGTGGGATCGCCGCCTCGCTCGGCAACTCCGCCGAGGACTCCTGGGACCTGCACATGTTCGACACCGTCAAGGGCGGCGATTACCTCGTCGACCAGGACGCGGCGGAAGTGCTGACCCGCGAGGGACCGGAGAACATCTTCGAGCTCGAGCACATGGGCTGCGCGTTCTCGCGCGACGAGGAAGGCCGCGTCGCGCAGCGTCGCTTCGGCGGGCACACCGCGCCGCGCGCCTGCTATGCCGCCGACCGAACCGGCCACGCCGTCCTCACCGTGCTCTTTGAGCAGCTGCTTCGACGCGGCGTCAAGGTCTACTCCGAGTGGTACGCGCTGGACCTCGTCGTCAAGGACAACGTCTGCCAGGGTCTCGTCGCATACGACATCCTCTCCGGCCAGATCGAGGCCATCTCGGCCAAGGCCGTGATGTTCGGCACCGGTGGCTACGGTCGCGCCTTCCGCGTGACGACCAACGCATTCGCCTCCACCGGCGACGGTGTCGTCATGGCCTACCGCGCCGGCATTCCTCTGGAAGACATGGAGTTCGTCCAGTTCCACCCGACTGGTTTGCAGGGCTCCGGCATTCTGCTCTCGGAGGCCGCTCGCGGCGAGGGCGCGCACATCGTCAACTCCGACGGCTTCCGTTTCATGGAAAACTATGCGCCCGGGCGCATGGAACTCGCGCCCCGCGACATCGTCGCCCGCGCCGAACAGCTGGAGATCGAAGCGGGCCGCGGCGTCACCACGCTCAGGGATTCGGTCTTCATGGACCTGCGACCAATCGGTGAGGAACGCATCCGCTACGCGCTCCCGTCCGTGCTACACCTGGCGAGGGACTTCGCCGGTATTGACCCGCTGGAGGCACCGGTGCCGATACAGCCTACCGCGCACTACTCGATGGGCGGCATCCCCTGCGACATCAATGGCCAGGTACGAATCAAAGACCTCGACGGCGCACCGGAGATTACGGGTTTTTTCGCCGCCGGCGAGGCTTCCTGCGTTTCGGTCCACGGGGCGAACCGTCTCGGCACCAACTCGCTGCTGGAAGCCGTTGTGATGGGACGCCGCGCGGGCCGCGGCATCCTCGACGTTGTCCGCGACCTCGAACCGACCAGCATCGACGAGGGCGACATGGCCAACGCGATCGGCGAGGTCGATCGCGTCCTAACGGCCAGCGGTGATCAGAAGGTCGGTGAGATTCGAGCTGAGCTGCGCGACACGATGATGGACAAGTGCGGCGTCTTCCGCGATGACGCCGAATTGCGCGAATGCCTCTCTGAAATCAAGGATTACCAGGAGCGCTTCAAGAACGCGTCGATCGACGACCACGGCTCGACGTTCAACACCGACCTGCTCGACGCGATTGAGCTCGGTCACATGCTCGAGTACTCCGAGGTGATCACCACCGGTGCGATCGCGCGCCAGGAGTCGCGTGGCGGTCACGCGCGCCGCGACTTCCCCGACCGCGACGACGAGAACTGGCACCGTCACACGCTCGCCTACCGACCGCAGGAGGGCGAGGACGGCCCGCGGCTCGAGTACTGCGAGGTCAACATGGAACCGAAATTCCGCGAACCATTCCCGCTCCAGGAGCGCACGTACTAGACGCAGCTGCTCAAATCCGGACAAAACAGGACAGAACTGAACAACTCGAACACGAACACCCAGCGCAGGACAGGCGAAACCCCATGGCCCAGCAGGAATTCATCATTCAGCGCTACAACCCCGACACGGACGAGTCCTACGAGGAGTCGTTCGACGTTGATGTCCAGCCCGGGCAGACGGTGCTCGACAGCCTGAACGCGATCAAATGGGAGCAGGACGGCACGCTCTCGTTCCGCATGTCATGCCGTCACGCGATCTGCGGTTCCTGCGCAATGAAGGTCAACGGCCAGTCGATGCTCTCCTGTCAGACGCAGGTCGATGCCGCCGCCGAACGCGGCGACCCGATCCGCATTGGGCCGCAGGGCAACCAGAACGTGATCAAGGACCTAGTCGTCGACGTGACCAAGTTCCTCGACCAGTTCGAACGCGCCGAGACCTGGCTGGAGCCCTACGAGGGACAGGACCCGCCCGAACGCGAGTACCGCCAGAATGTCGAGGAGTTCGACCACTGGTCGCACGCCTCGACCTGTATCCACTGCGGCGCCTGCTACTCCGACTGCACGGTCGCGGGAGTCGACGAGAATTTCCTCGGACCGGCCGCGTTGGCCAAGGCCTATCGCTTCGTCATGGACAGCCGCGACTCCAAGCGCGAAGAGCGGCTCAAGTTCCTCTCCGAGGAAGAGGGCGGCATCTGGGACTGCACTCGCTGTTACATGTGCGTCCAGGCCTGTCCCAAAGACGTCCTACCGATGGACGCGATCATGGAGCTGCGCACGCTCGCGATCGAGGCTGGTCACACCAACAACCACGGCGCACGACACCACAAGGGATTCGCGGGCGGTGTGCGCAAGCGCGGCCGCCTCGATGAGATGATGCTGCCCATCCAGTCCGTCGGCCTGGGACGCCTGCTGACCGGGAACCTCTCGGCGCACAAGGAGATGATGGACTACACGCCAGGTGCGA
>DAOUHS010000072.1:0-3575 GCA_034428415.1 Dehalococcoidia bacterium | reverse complement strand
ATCCAGTACTGCGTGGATTGTGATCAGTTGCAGCACCCGCCCGGGGATACCTGTCGCGGCTGCACCACGGGCGATGCGCTCGAGTGGAAGACGGTGAGCGGACGAGGCACGATCTACAACTACGGCGTCGTACACGACTGTCCGGTGCGGCTGCTGCAAGAGGACCAGCCCTTCAACCTGGCCGTGATCATGCTGGAGGATGATCCGGGCATCCAGATGTTCTCGCATCTGCCCGGCGTGCCTGTCGACGATGTACCGGTCGGCGCGGCCGTCGAAGTGATCTTCGAACCCTCAGCCAACGGTCAACTCGTGCCCGAGTGGCGCGTAGTTGCCGACTAATCCAGAACTCCCAAACGACTGCCCAGCCTGGAGTACCCGCTATGACGACACCCATTGCACCCGACGCGATGTACCGAAACGACGAGGGGATGGGCATCTGGGAGCACCGAGGTCAGGTGGCCGCGGTCGGTGTCGGCCATGCGCCCACGGCGCGCCGCTGGGACGGCCGCCCTGAGACATGCGTCGGCGCGATCAGTATTCACGCGCTGCGCCAGGCGATCGCCGACGCCGGAGTCGCGCCCGACCAGATCGATGGCCTGGTCGTCGTCCGCGAGACCACGACCGGCGCGTTCTGGGAAGAGGGCAAGCCGTTGCCCATGGACGTAGTCCAGAGCTTCCAGCAGACGGACGATCCACTCGACGGGATCGCGAAGCTCAGCGCCGAGTGGCTGCTGGCCAACATGCCTGAGCTGAGCAACGTCAAGTTCACGATGTATGGGCCTGGCTGTATGTCCAATGCGCTCAATGTGACGGCCCAGGCCGTCGGCGATGGTCTCGCTCATACTTGCCTGGTCGTCAAGAGCTGGCACAACTTCGAGGGTCGCTACTACCAGGGCGGCGCGAACGCCGGCGACGCGCTGCCCGGCACCCCCGCCATCACTCAGCTCTGGGGCGGTCCCGCCTCGTACAGCACGGCTTTGCAATTCGCCGAGTATTGCCGCAAGTACGGCAAGACGCACGAGATGATGGCGCCCTTCATGGAGAACTCGCGCCGCAACGGGCTCAGGTTCCCCGAGGGCTACTGGTACCAGCACCGGCCCGAGGAACTGGGACCGGAGGACTATCTCGCCTCGCGCTGGATTGCGAAGCCGGCCAACCTGTTCGACAACGACATTCCGATCATGATGTCCGGCGCATACCTCTTCTCGACGGCCGAGCGTGCGCAAGACATGAAGCAGAAGCCGGTCTACATTCTCAATCACGCGTCCAGCAACACCCGCTCGCGCAGCTTGCTGCCCACGCTCGATGAGGTGGAAGCCGACACGGCGCGAACCGGGCGGAAGATCTACGAGGGCGCGGGAATCACGGCGGATGATCTCTCCTTCGAGAACATGTACGACGGCTTCTCGCTCTTCCACCAGTTCCATCTGGAAGGGCTGGGCTATCGCGGGATCAAGTTCGGCGAAGCGCTGGACTTCTACGCGACCGACATCAGCATCGAAGGCCCCAACCCGGTGTCGCCCAGCGGCGGCAACGTCGGTAGTGGTCGTAGTCGGGTCTGGATGCACACGGACTGTATTCAACAGTTGCAGGGGCGAGCCGGCGCGAGACAGGTCACCGGTGTCAAGCCGGAAGTGGCGGTCTCGGGTGGGCCGATGCCGCTCGGGGGAAACTACACCGTCTGGAGCGCTAGCCCTGACTAGGCTCGATCGAGGAATACTTCATGGCAATTCTGATCAGCTTCGACATTGATGGCACGCTGGAAGTCGGCGATCCCCCGGGCCCTCTGATGATGGATATGGTTCGCCTCGTGCGTGACAAGGGCTACTTGATCGGGAGCTGTTCCGATCGCACGCTCAGCGGTCAGCGGGCGATCTGGGCCGAGCACGAGATCGAGGTCGACTTCGTCGTCTCCAAGCACATGTTGCCAGACGTCAAGGCCAAGTTTGATGCGGATGTGTACTTGCACATTGGCGATCGCGAGGACCTGGACCGCCAGTATGCGCTCAAAGCTGGTTTCGACTTCCTCTGGCCAGACGAGGCCGTGGCTCACTCGTACTTCCAGCCAACGGCCTAGTCAGGGCAGCCTGGCTAGCTACGCTCTAGCCCGAATCGGCTCATCCCAATCAACGCCGCACTGCGAGCACCATCGCCTGAGCCAGACGTCACCGGCGTCGCTCTCGTCTCCTCGCTCGGCGTGGATCTGCCCGCCGCATCGGCATGGTCGGGGAAACGCCGTCCAGCAGCCTTCGCACTGCGCATCGGCTTGATGCGTCTGGAGGAACTGCGGGTGCGTCGACAGGCTCATCCCCGACACCTCTTCGGCTACGGCGCGTACGGGATGCATAGTCTAGTGCGCGGCCGAGCGCGCTCAGGCTGCTGCCGATCGATGAATCTTGCGTTCAGTTCCTCCTACACTGACCGCGCCGTACCTGAAGGAAGAGCAAGGACCCCCGATGCCTGACCGATTCGATGGCAAGGTCGTCGTGATTACGGGAGCGGCAGGAGGCATCGGCCGCGCCACCGCCGTCCGCTTCGCTTCCGAGGGCGCCCGGATCCTGGCCGTCGATTTGCCACATTCCGAGCTGGACGAGACGGTAGCCGCAGTTCAGCGTGTCGGCGGCCAGGCCGACACCTACGAAGCCGATGTCACCGTCGCGAGCCAGGTCGACGGCTATGTCCAGGCCGCGCTCAGCCAGTTCGGTCAGATCGATGTGTTCTTCAACAACGCCGGCATCGAGGGCTGGGTCGGATCACTGCTGGATTACCCGGAGGACGAGTTCGATCGAGTCTTCGCCGTCAACGTCAAAGGTGTTTTCCTCGGGCTGCAGGCCGTCGGACGAGCGATGCAGCAAGCGGGCGGCGGCGCGATCATCAACACAGCCTCGGTCGCCGGGCTCCAGGCCACGGCGTCGGCAGCGGCGTACGGAGCCAGCAAGAGCGCCGTGGTCGGCTTGACGAAGTCAGCCGCCATCGCCTTCGTCGACGACGGCATCCGCGTCAACGCGATCTGTCCAGGTCCGATCGAAACGCGCATGATGCGAGCCATGGAGCGAGGCGTCAACCCGGACGACCCCGAGGCCGTTCACAGGAACCTATCCGCGTCGACACCCATGAAACGCTACGGCGAAGCCGAGGAGATCGCGGCCATGGTGGCCTTCCTCGCCAGCGACGACGCCTCCTACATCACCGGCGGCATCTACCCCGTCGACGGTGGCACTCGAGCGAACTAGTCCAACGCCGCGTTGTGACCGTAAGTTGCCAGCGGTAGCATCGATGCAGGACCAGGAGCAAGACATGGCATGGATCGATATCGCCCCGGGTGACGGCGAAGAAGGCACCCGACTCTTCCAGCCGCGCCCCGAACTCGGAGCCGCGATGAGCGCGCTCTCGCGAGCGGTCGTTGAGTACAGCCAACTGCCCGTTCGCGAACGAGAACTCGTGCGCATGCGCATCGCGGAGATCAATCAATGTTCGGTTTGACTGGACACACGCTCTGCATCGGCGATGCAGAACGGTCTGACTGAAGAGGCCTACGCACAGGTCTCGAACTACCGCGAGAACCCGCTCTACTC
>DAOUHS010000071.1:0-13088 GCA_034428415.1 Dehalococcoidia bacterium | reverse complement strand
GTCGTCATGGGCTTCCTCCCGCTTGCTTCCGGCGGCGCAGATATCCTCAAATCGAGCGTAGCAATCTAGCTCGCGGCGCACCCGCGCGTTCGTATGGAAGTGCCATGTCCGACAAACGATCTCTGCTTGGCGTCTATCAGGGATTCACGAAACAGGTAGCCGATGGTTACGAGCGCGAGTCGCTCTACCTCACGATGAAGGACGGCTGCCGCATCGCGATCGATGTGCTGCACCCGACCAGCAACGGAGAGGTGATCAACGGTCAAACGCCAACGGTTCTGCACACAACGCCCTACCGTCGCTCCTTCGTCCGCACCCCTGATGGCATATCCACCGCGCGATACACCGACGAACTGAGTCGCATGGAGCCGGGCGAACTCGTCACCCAGTACGAGGAACGGCCCATTGCCCGCGATCTGATTCACCACGGATATCGATTCGTCTCGGTCGACATTCGCGGCACCGGTGCATCATTCGGCGAGGAGTATGGCGACTCCTGGCTTGCGGGTCAGGACATGGCAACGGTGATCGATTGGATCTGCGACCAGCCGTGGTCGTCCGGCCGGGTCGGGATGGTCGGCATCTCGTACGAAGGAATGATGCAGTTCTTCACCGCCGCGCATCAACCCGAAGGACTCAAGTGCATCGCACCGCAATACCCGGGACTGCCTCACTGTTATGTAGACGGCGGCCTCGCGATCAGCAGCTTCGCCCGAGTCTGGGAGCGCCTGCACAAAGGCATGTCCGAGAACGAGCCTGCAGCACCAGTCGACGGTGCCGACGGCGAATCGCTTCGCCAGGAAGCAGAGTCCGAACGGTCGCCCGACCGCTACCGCTGGGCCGAGACCTTCTCTGAGATGGATCCAAGAGACGTCACACGTATGTCGTCGTTCGACGGCCTCAACCGCCGCCGACCTCGTCCGGATCTCGGCCTGGGCGAAGTCGCCAGTGGTTGGTTCGACTCATGCGACCTGATCAACAAGAGCGGCGTGCCGACCTACATTGTCACCGGCTGGTGGGACCTGACCTTCCCCGGCTACCTGATCGATGCCTTCAACCGCCTCGATGTGCCCAAGAAGCTGATCGTCGGACCATGGAATCACGGCCAAGGAGGCGACCCCGAGTTGCGCCGCTGGTTCGACCACTGGCTCAAGGACATCGACAACGGAGTGATGGACGAAGCGCCGGTCCACTACGCGGCCAGCGAGCCGTCCGGCAAGACTCAGTGGAAGGCCGCCCCGCGTCTGCCCCTGCCTGAAGCCCAGTTCCGCAGTCGATGGCTGACTGCCGACGGCCGATTGTCGGAGTCATACCCCGCCGACTCCGAGACGATTGAGTACGAAGTCGACCACGACGTCAGTCTCGGCGAGATGTCGCGGCACAGCTACTACGTCGACGACATGTACATCAACACCACCGATCTCAACGCCAGGGCGGAGCGCTGCCTCACATTCACCACCGAGCCATTGACCGAGGACATCGAAGTCACCGGCTGGCCGGCGCTGGAACTCGATGTCTCAACAGATTCCGACCGCGGCGCGATCGTCGCCACCCTGGAGCAGATCTCTGCCGACGGCGGCGCTGCCTACCTCTCGGAAGGCTTCCTCAACTTCGCCCATCGTCGAGTCGGCGACGACCCAGGAGGTCACGAAGGCCCATTCTGGCATAGCTGGAGCAAAGCGGACCTGTCGCCGGTGACCTCCGGCGAGCCGATGTGGCTAGGCCTCGAACTCTATCCGGTCTCAACCATCGTGAGAGCCGGCGATCACCTGCGCCTCACGATCAGCGCCGCCGACGCGGACAACCTGGTTGTCCCCACGCAAGGAGACGAAGCCACCCTCACCGTCAGGCTCGGTGGAGAAGGCGCAGCACGTCTGCTATTGCCCGTGGTCAACCAATCAGTCGTGCCAACAGCCCACGTCGTCGAGGGAGGCTTCAACGGAGAATCAGGAGGCTTCGCTTTCCGCCGCCCGGTTGATGCGCCAATGGTCCGCTAGCCGGCCGGCCTGCTATTCCCCAATGAACGCTGGCGGCCGGCGCTCGAAGAGCGCGCGGATTCCCTCCTTCGCGTCCGATGACGTGCGCGCCGCTTGGACCAGCTCGTCGACGTCCTCGTGCGGGATGTGGTCGCGGAAGTCCATCTCCCGAACGATCAACGCCTTCATCGCGATCAGGCTGAGCGGGGCGTTGTTGCTGAGTCTGTCGATGACCTGCTCAGCTGCTTCATCGAGCTCCTCGGCGTTGGCCACACGGGCGATCACGCCCCACTCGTGCATTCGCCAGGCGGGAATTCGGTCGCCAAGAAGCAAGATTTCTCGTGTTGCGACCGGTCCCGCAACCTCGAGCAGCTTCTTGGCCAGGAACCACGACGGCGCCAGCCCGATCTGCGCCAACGACATGCCGAACTTGGCGTCGACATCGGCGACGACGAAGTCGCAGTGCAGCGCGAGCTCGTTGCCGCCCGCGATCGCATCGCCCTGGACAACCGCGACGACCGGCAGCGGCCAGTGCTGAATCGCGTCAAGCATCTGCTCGATCGAAACGTCGCCGCCGGGCAGACCTTCTTCGCGTTCGCGCAGGTCGAGCCCTGCACAGAACACGGGACCGTTGGCGCGGATCACCGCGACGCGCTCCTCGGATGACGGCTCGCCTGCGAAGGCGGCGTGCAACTCGGACAGCATCTCGCTGTTCAGCGCGTTGCGCTTCTCAGGTCGGTTCAGCGTCACGGTTCGCACGGCGCCGTCCACGGCGACCTCGATAATCTCGTTCATCTGATTCTCCTGTTTGTGAACTCAACCGAGCCAGGCTACCCGCTGCTCCCGCGACCAAGCAGATCACGGGCCATGATGATCCGCTGAACCTCCGACGGTCCCTCGCCGATGCGGCGAATCCTCATCTCGCGGTACCAGCGCTCGAGCGGTAGATCCTTGGTCACGCCGATGCCGCCGTGAATCTGGATCGCCCGGTCAACGACGCGGCTCGCACCCTCGGTGGTGGTCAGTTTCGCCATCGCTGCTTCGAAGCGGAACGGATCGCCCTGCTCCGCCTTCTCGGCCGCGGCCAGGTACATCATCCGCCCGGTGCGGATGTCGATTTCATTGTCGACGATCATCCATTGAATCGCCTGCCGCGATGCCAGCGCTGCGCCGAACGTCTCACGCTGCTGCGAGTAGGAAATCGCCATCTCCTGTGCAGCCACCGCGATGCCGACGCAGGTCGCCGAATATGGAATGCGCTGCCGGGTCAGGTTGTTGTTGGCCAGCGCAAATCCGCCACCTTCCTCGCCCACGAGGTTGGCTGCCGGCACGCGCACATCATCGAACGACAGCTCGGTCCCGTAGTTGGCTGAACGCAGTGTGTGAACCACACGCCTGACTTCGAATCCCGGAGAGTCGGTGTCGACCAGGAACGCGGAGATACCGCGCCGGCCCTTGGATGGATCTGTCCGAGCGAAGACCAACCCGAAATCAGCGCGGTCGGCGCCTGAACTGAACAGCTTCGACCCATTGAGGATCCAATCGTCCCCATCCTTGACAGCCTTGGTCTGGATCGCTCGCGCCGGATCGGAACCTCCTGACGGCTCGGTCAGGCCAAAGAAGGCTCGCTTTTCGCCTTGCAGCATCGGATAGAGGTAACGGCCCTTCTGATCGTCCGAAGCGTCGTAGAGCTGGGCCAGCCCCGCCGAACCGAACGCTCCATAGCAGGGCAGATACAGACCGGCGCGGTGCTGCGACATCTCCTCGGCGACCAGTCCGCGGGTGGTCAGCGGCAGACCGGGGCCGCCGTAGTTCTCTGGAACGTCGATGTGATACAACCCCATCTGCTGGACGATGCCCTTCAGCCGATCGAGCTCGCCCGGTGGCAGCTCCACCGCGTCGGGATCCAGATCGCGCTCCAACGGTTGCACTTCCTCACGCACAAACCGCTTCACGGCTTGTGTGATCATCCGTTGCTCCTCGGACATCAGGACTTCCATGGCATTTCTCCCTCAGTCACTCGATGGTTCAATTGGCTGCGATCGACGCAGCCGGCCGAGCTGCGGCGTGTCGCGCCAGTCTCCGGCTGGATGGGCCGGCGGCCACTCGACGCCTTCATCGCGCTGGAACTGCATCAGCATCTCCAGGCGCTTGGTCGTATACTGCTGATTCGCTTCCCAGCGAAACTGAGCCGCCCGTTCACGCAGCACAGCGTTCGGGTCGTCGCCACCGAAATGCAATGCGATCCGCGTGCGCAGCCCGAACGGCTCAAGTCCGCCTGCCTGACCGACGTAGAGCAGATTGCCCTCGGCATCGGCGATCTCATACACACCGACCACGGCTGGTATCACCCGGATCATCTCCGGCGACGGCTGAATCCACGGTTTGCGGATCGGCATGGACACCTCACTCTCACGGCACTCTGGCGCGGCTAGCGCGGACGCAGCCGATCGCTGGCCGCGCCGGATTCGATCAACCCGGCAATGCGTTCTTCGGAGTATCCCAAGATTTCCCGCATGACTGAAACGGTATCGGCCGCGAACAGCGGAGCGGCATTCTTGGGCGGCGACGGCGTCTGCGACAGTCGAAACGCGGCCTGCGGCGCCGGCGACAGCCCAATCTGCGGATGCTCCAACCCGCCGACCGATTGCCTGGCCATCACCTGCTCGTCGCGCAGCAGAGTTCGGGCGCCCATGACCGGTGACGCTGGCACGCCGGCGTCCTGCAGTCGGTCGGCGAGTTCGAAGGGGTCATGTTCCGATGTCCAGGCGCGCAGCAACTCATCGAGCTCCGCCCGATGCCGCCAGCGACGCAGACCGGTCCCGAACCGGCGGTCGCCCGAAATAAACTCATCCTGCCAGACCTCCAGCAGACCGTCCCACTCCGCATCGTCGCGGCAGGCGAGCGCGATCCATGAGTCGGGATCATCAAGCACCGGCTGAGCCGGATAGACGCCGTGCGGCGCGGCGGACGAGTGATCGTTGCCGATCCTCGTCGGCTCACGCCTCGAAAGCTGCTGTCCGACCATCGCATCACCGATGAGTTGCAACTCCCCTTCGAGCATCGCCAACTCGACGGTCTGTCCGCCGGCTCTGCAGAGAGCCATCAGCGCGGCCACGGTGGTGAGCGCCGCACTGAGACCCGCATTCTGGTCGCAATAGAAGTTCCCAGGCTTCAGCGGCGAGCCGTCGACGTAGCCGGTCAGCCAGGACAACCCACTCATCGCATCGATCCCCGGACCGTACGAGATTCGATCGCGCCAGGGACCCGATTTCCCGAAGGCCGGCATCGCCACGTAAATGATCTGCGGATTGCGTTGGCTCAACACGTCCCATTCGAGGCCGAAATTTCCCATGACCCGAGGCGAATAGTTCTCCAGCACCACATCGGATCGCTCGACGAGACCGAGGAAGATCTCGCGCCCGTCCTCGTTGGTCAGGTTGAGCGCCACCGAGCGTTTGCTGTTCGCCAACTCGTTTAGCCTCGGCTCGCGATTCCAGGGTTCGTCGGCGCCTTCACGGCGATAGGGGAGAGCTGAGGCCGGGCGGCTCGGACGAGCCCAGGGAGTCTCAATCCTGAGCACCTCCGCTCCGAGCGCTCCCAACAGCAAGGCGGCCACTGGTCCAGCGACTGCGGTCGTCAGATCGAGCACCCGAATCCCGCTCAGTGGCCGGCACTCCGATGACGGGTACAGCGTCAGCTCAGGCTCAGGCAACACCGGTGCGCCTCCAACGAACCCGCTCCGCAGGTGACCCGAGCCTCGCATTGTCCTGACCAAGCGTCGGCGCATCCCCGTCAACCCACTTCGTTCGACCGAAGCGAACCGCCGGTCCCGGCGCCAGGTACTCGCCGCCTTGCGGATGTTCCCTTGTTTGCCAGAATTCTCGTGATCGATGGTGACCGTCTGCGTCGGCCATCACCTCCGAGGGCGCCAACACTTCGGTGAACGGGATCCGCAGCTCCTGCGCTCGCTTGACGACTTCACGCCGTGGGGTCTGCATCAGAGCGGGAGCCATCAGTTCATCCACCTCGTCGGCGCGGCCCATCAACTCGGCCAGCAGGTCGGGCTCAGCTAGACGCGGTTCATCGAAGAGAACGGCCATCGCCTCGGGGTAGCGGTTGTTGCAGTGGGCGTGCACCCATCCGTCGGCGCAGGGTCGGATCGTCGAGGGATACAGATGTCCTGGTCCAAAACCGACCAGGCGGGCGCCGTTGCGGACCGGCTCGCGGTCGGAGAACCAGGCATGCTGGTAACCGCCGCCCAACAGGAAGGCGAGCGCCTCATAGATGGCCGTGTCAACCCGCTGACCGCCCGCGTCCGCATGAAGCGCAGAGACGATGCCAAGCGCAGCATGCAGCCCGGCCTGCATGTGACCCTGCTCTCCCCAGGCCTTAACCGGCTCACGATCCGGCTCCCCGCCGATTCGCAGGTAGCCGCCCGCCGCATAGAGCGTAAGCTCGGACCCAAGCCAGTGCGCCTTCGGCCCTTCCAGGCCATAGGGAGTGATTGGACAGACGTGCAAGTCCGGATAACGGGCGCCAATCGATTCAGGATCTATCCCAAGTTCAGTCCAGTTCCGGCGATCGATATCGATGGTCAGGACATGCGCCTCGTCAAGCAACTCAAGGAACAGTCGGCGGCCTGATGCCTGCTCCAGATTGAGCCGGACCGAGCCTTTGCGTCGATTCAGATGCAAGTGTGTCGCGCCGCCTTCGATGTCGGGAACGTCGTCTCGAAACGGGCCTCGACGTCGCAACGGCGACCCCGAAGTCGGCTCGACCATCGTCACGCTCGCGCCGAAGCCGGCTAGCAGCCGACCGCAGTACGCGCCCGCTGGAGTCTCGGACAGTTCAATGACGAGGATGCCGTCCAACGGGCCTGCGTCAGGAGGAGGTTCGTGCCCAGTCACCGAGGCAGGATAGTCCTGGACCCGCGTTACCCTGCCCGTCAGATCGTTTCCATCAGTCATCCGGGAGCAGACCATGACGGACGTTGGCTTCATTGGCGTCGGCAAGATCGGCAATCCCATGTGCGCGAACGTGATCAAGGGTGGTCACCGCGTCGTCGTCCACGACCTGGTTGAAGAGCATGCGGCCAATCTGATCGAGCTCGGAGCAAACTGGGCTGAGTCACCGGCCCAGGTCGCGTCTCAGAGCGAAGTGGTGTTGACTTCGCTGCCCGGGCCGCCTGAGGTGACCGCCGTCCTTAGAGGCGCCGACGGCATCCTCGAAGGCGCGGTGCCGGGCTTGGTCTGCTTCGACCTTTCGACCAACCTGCCCTCGACAGTCAAGCTGCTCGCCGAACGCGCCGCCGAGCGCGGCGTGACCTTCCTCGATGCACCGGTCTCGAACGGCGTCCAGGGCGCCATCGACGCGACGCTCGCCGTGATGGTTGGCGGCGACCAGGCGGCGTTCGAGAGGTACAAGCCGGTCCTCCAGTGCATCGGCAACAACGTCTTCCACATGGGTGATCTCGGCATGGGCGCCTTGACCAAGATCGTCAACAACATGGTCAGCATTACCTCGATCCAGGTCTTGATCGAAGCGATGGTGATCGCGGAGGCGGCCGGTCTTGATCCGCAGCGGGCCTACGATGTCATGAGCGTCGCCTCGGCGCAGAACTACGTCGGCAACATGCCGACCCTCCTCAAGCGCGACTTCGACGAGTCATCCTTCTTTCTCAAGTGGGCCGCAAAGGATGTCTCGTTGGCGGTTCAGGTCGCCCGCGAAACCGGAATCCCGTCCCCAATCGCCTCTGCGGCCAGCGATACCTTGAATCGCGCGAAGAATCGCGGCCACGACATGAAGTCGGTGATGGCCACGCTGCTCTCAGCCGAAGAGGATGCCGGCGTGTCTCACTAGACGCACATTGGCTCTGCCGACTCGCGCTTGACTTACACTGAGGCCATGGCGATCGTAACCAGCACGGCAGTTGGCGGCCAGGTCACGGCCCGACGGGTCGTCTTCTTGCACTCTGCAGCGTTCGTGCTGGGATTTAGCGTCGTCTTTGTCGCTCTCGGAGCCCTGCTTGGGGCGCTGGGTTCGGCGTTCCAAAACGAACTCATCTGGTTCCAGCGAGTCGCAGGCGCGCTACTGGTCGTGCTCGGCCTCCATCTCGCCGAGGTCATCACGATCCCCTTCCTTTACCGCAGCTTCCAGGTTGGAGCACCGGGCGGACCGACAGCATCCGCACCGGCCGGAGAGGAATCCCGCGTCCGAGCTGCAGCTGACTACGGACGTTCGCTCGTAGTCGGCGTCGCCTTCTCCGTCGGTTGGACTCCGTGCGTCGGACCGATCCTGGCTGGCATCCTGGTGCTCGCGCTCGACTCTGCCTCACTCTTCCAAGCAGTCATCTTGCTCATCTGCTACGCGGCCGGTCTTGGCATTCCCTTCCTGCTGGTCGGTGCGACCTTCGGCGCTTCAACCAAGTTCTTGCGCAAGCTCAACCGCTGGATGCCGCTGATCGGCGTCGTTTCGGGTGTATTGCTCGTGTTTGTCGGCATGTTGATCGCACTCGACCGAGTGGTCGTGCTGAATGAAGCCTTGGGCAGCTTCGGGATCGATATCGTCGCCGGAGCGGACGGCTCCTCGACCGAGATGCTGAACCTCAACGCCGGCTCCGCCGCAATCGCCTTCGTTGGCGGATTCGTCAGCTTCATCAGCCCTTGCGTCTTGCCGCTCGTTCCGATCTACCTGGGCCACCTGGCCGGCATCGGCTCCGAGCAGACGATGCGCTCCGGCTAGAATTCCGTCTCAAACTTCCGCGTCGTGCGCACGTCGACGAACCAGCGGCTCCGTTTGCGCTCTTGGAATCGGCTGGCCATAAGCGCTACGGCAGAGGGTTCGCCCGCCAACGTCACGCGGTCGTGCAGGAAAATCGTGGTATCTCCCGCTGCCACGCTCGACTCCCCCTCTCGCATGACGACCAGGGCGCGGACGTCGCCCTCGAAATCAATCTCGTGTAGCGCCTGTCCATCGAACTCGTGATTGAGCATCTCGACTTCGACCAGCCCGGATTCGGGATCGCTGCGGGCAGCGTGCAGCGCCGGTCGCAGGACCGCTTCTTCGAGGGCCAGCGCAGTCACGTCGGACAACGAATAGGCTTCGACTCCGAGGTGTTCGAGTTGGGTGTCACGTTCCGACACCCACGTCACGACCCGCAGCGTCGGGTGAATGCGGCGCATCGACCTCGTGTAATCCGCGACGTGCTCGATTCGTCCCTCGTCGACGATCACCGCGACCTCGGTCTGCAGCAGTCGAACGCTAATCAGGGTTAGCGAGTCCAGTGGATCTCCGACAACGCTCTCGACACCGTGCGGCCTCCATCGGTCGGCGGCCTGAGGATCACGATCCAGAACGATGACACGGCGACCGGCGGCCATCAAGCGGTCAACCAGCGTGACAGCCAGCTCTCCACCGCCGACAATCAGCGTATGTCCGTCTTCCTGTTCCGGCGCACGGCCGGCGATGGCGGAAAACATCAGGGGTGCAATCACGGTCGTGAGCAGGGCCATCAGTAGGAGCGCGCCGTGCAGACCCTCGTCGATCAGCGCCAGGTCAGCGGCGATTGCGCCGGCCGCAAGGACGAGGGACAGATTGGCGCTCAGCAGGGAGCCGCCGGCCAGTCCCGGGCGAAAGCCCCACGCAGGGACCAACCCCAGGAGCGAGGGCGCCAACTTCGCCCCGAACGCGACCAGCAGCAGCACTGGCACGAGGATCAGTGAATCCGCGGAGTCGAAGACAGCGCCCAAGTCGAGCGTCGCCCCGGCATGGATGAAGAAGATGGGCACGAAGAAGCCATAACCCAGCGCATCGAGCTTGCCGCGCAGCGAGGAGCCGTGCCGGGGCGACACGACCGTCACCGCAAGCCCGGCGACAAAGGCGCCCAGAACCATCTCGGTACCCGCGACCTGTGAGAGCGCAACAAACACGACCAGCAACGCTAGGGACGCCCGAATCTTCAGTTGCGACGAGGTCTGAGCGAGTTCGTGCATCGTGCGGGGAATGATCGGAAAGCGACCGCTGCCAACCCGGGACAGCCAGACCATGAGACACAATGCGGCCGGGACCGCGAGGATCAGGAGCATCTTCCAGCTGATCCCCTCGCGCTCGAGCGCTGAAACGACGCCGACACCGACGATCGCGACAAACTCGAGCAGGAAGCCGCCAACAAGCAGCGACTGCCCCATCCGGCCCAGATCGGGCCGATCTTTCAGCACCGGCACCACCACGCCTACGGCGGTCGCGATCAGGATGAAGAGCAGGATGGGAATCTGATCTGGCTGAATCAGGCCAACTCTGCGCATCAGGTGCAGCGCCACGAAGGTGAACGCCACCACCATCCCGAGCAACGCGGCGCCCGAGATTAGAGGGTGACGAAGCGCAACATTGGGCACATACCAGCGTCGGCCTGGCGATTGTCCGAGCAAACTGAGGTTGATCTCCAGACCCGACAAGAACATCAGATAGGCGAAACCGAACAGCGCCAGGAAGGTCAGCCAGATGTGATCTCTGTTGATGATCCCCAGCAGCGGCTCGCCGAATATGATCCCAACCAGCACCTCGCCTACAACAGCCGGAACCAGGCCGCCGGTCAGCCGCCAGGCGATGAACGGGACCAGGACAGCCATCACGCTGACCAACAAGAGCGGGGTAAAATCTACCGACTCTTCCACGACCCCACTTTCAAGCCGACAAAATGCTTATGTGTACCCCGCCAGAAACTGTATCGAGATTCTATTGAAGTCATCAGCGGCGCTGATGTTGACCGCATGAGTCGCTGATACCCGCTCAACCCGGAAGTTGGCGGCGTTGGACTCGACCCACTCTCGTGCGGTCACAAATGCCTCCTCGCGGTCACCGGCGATCAGCAGCGTGTCGACCGGATTTGTCGGCAATCGATGCCTGAGCGGTGTATGGGGCGAGGTGAACATCATCGTTCGGGCGATCCCGGCAGGCGTACTGAGCAGCATGGCATCGTCGAACTCCGCGCGATGTGCAGGCTCAAAGGCCCGTGCCCGCCGCGGGTTGAGCGGATGCCTCATGACCGCGTCGATCCCGCCGTCGATCATCGTTCGCGCCCGCTCACGGGCCGCCTCTGGGTTGCGAATGCGTTCGAGTTCGCCAAAGGCTGAGTGCGAGTTGGTCACGACGTGGGCGATGACCTCGTCCGGATGGGACATCGCGTAGTTCAGCGTCAGCGCGGCACCCAAAGACTGACCAACGACGAACCAGCGCTCGACTTCGACCAACTCGCGGAGCGCGCTGAATCGCTCGGCGTAGCGATCGGGGTGATAGGCCGCCTCCTCTTCAGGAGCAGGAGACGATCCGTGGCCGAACAGCTCGACCGTGATGCTGCGGAAGCCGGCGTCGTGAAAGGCGGGCAGATTGAGCAGCCAATGGGCTCGGCAGGTCAGGATTCCGTGAACGAACAGTACGGGCCGCCCATCGGACGGCCCGTCAATGACGTAGTTCAGTTCAATCTCAGGCGAAGTCACGCGGCAAGGATACGCATGGGACCGCGTCGCGACACCGACTAGTCGCGGTCGGTCGCGGTCGTGCCGGCGGCGGCGCCTTCGGTCAGCGCCTCAGGACTGAGCGCTTTGAGCAACGGATCCTGGGTCACCATCCCGAGGATGCTCGCCGTCTCGCCGATCCGGTCGTATCCGTGCTCGTGCAGTCGGTGCAGGTAGTCGTGGTACTGCTTCTCACGCAGCTTGCGCAGCGACTCGACGCCGGCGTCGAGCCGTTCCACGCCGTCCGCGTAGAGCACTGCGAGGGCCTCGCGCTCGAGCGGCGACTGCGCCAACTCGGATGACAGGCCGCCCTCTGCCTTGATGAAGAAAATCGGCAGTTCCAAGTCGGCGCGTTCCGCGTAGCGGTTGTACCACTCGAGGTGCTTGAGGCCGTACTCAAGGTGCCGCTTACTGTCTTCAGCGAGGCGAGCGAACAGGTCGCGGTCGAAGTCCGAGCGCGCCCAGTCAGTCGCGCATTCGAACGCGGTCAGCTCGTATGACTTGTAGACCACGTCGAGCGCGATGATCATGTCGGTGAACGTCAGCGCGCTATACCAGCTCTCGGACACGTCTGAGAGCGGCGCCTTGCCGATGACGCCGGAGCCGTGCAGCGCTCGCTTGCGCAGCGCCTCGACCTTGCGACCGGCGTCATAGACCTGGGTGGCCAGGAACAGCTTGACCTCGTGGAAGCCATAAGAGATTTCCTCGAGCCACTTGGAGATAATCTTCTGCTCTGCGATGCCATAGGTGGAGTATATCGCGCAGATCTGTCCGGTGGCTCGCTCGATCTCCGGCGAGAGTTCCTCGCGGTTCTCCCAGTCGAGATCGGTGGCGGGGATCCAGCGGTCTCGGATCGCGTCCTCATAGAGGTCGGAGACTCCCTCAGCCCAGACTTCAGTGCGGTCGTAGATCGCGTAACCAGCCGGCATGTACATGCCGGGAACCGGCTTGGTTCCGCGAGGGAGATCGTTGCGGTAGTTCCAGACGTCCGGCACATGGCCATAAGAGCCGATGTCGACATCGCTGAGACGCATGCCGTCCTCGGACGGCGTCGGCTTGAGGCCGGTCTCGCCGCCGTCCTCGAACATGATGAACTGCGCCTGGGCGGATGGATGGTCGGGATTTGACTCGATGAAGTCGAGCCATTTGCCGATTCGATTGGGCTCAATCGACACATTGAGGATGTTGTCGATCTGCCGACCAGAAGCGGTGGACTGCTCGGCGCGCTCGATCAGATCAGCATCCCAACCGCGCACCTGGGCGCGCATCTTTTGGGCGGGGGAGAGAGTCGGCATCAGGATTTCCCGTGTTTTTCAGGTCGAACGGCGTGTTGGTGGCTCAACCGGGGTCCGGAACAGTCCAGATTGTCCAGGTCCATCCAGATTTGAACAGTTTCCGAACAGATGAATCCAGAATGATCCAGACAAGTCCAGGTCATGTGCGTCTAGACCGTGATCAGTTCGCGCAGCTCAGGGGCTATCCGGTCGAGGCGATCGCCGAGTCCAACGACCTGCAGGCGGTGGTAGTACTCGTTGATCTGCTTCTTGCGCATCAGCATGAGGAGGTTGTAGCCCTCGTCGAGGTACTCGATGCCGCC
>DAOUHS010000070.1:0-10004 GCA_034428415.1 Dehalococcoidia bacterium | reverse complement strand
TCCCACTGCGAACTATCAGCCCCTGGCAATCCGAGATCGCCGACAACAGCTCAGCGCGAGACAGCGAGTAACAAGCCTCAACCTCCGCGCCCCCGCGCAGGATCGATAACCCCTCCTCGGCAAGCGACTCACTGACCAGGATTCGGTTCATCGGACTTCCCAGTCCCCTCCTACGCGCGGGGACCCGCTCGGCGCCCGCCTACCCGTCGATCCCGGGAATCACCGCACCCTCAGCCGCCGAGAACCCCTCAGCCACGAGCGCCTGCTGCAGCGCCGAGAAGCAGGCCACAAACTCCGACTCCTCCAGGTAGCCCAGGTGCCCAATCCGCCAGATCGACGCCGCCAGCTTGCCCTGTCCACCGGCGATCACGACGTCATAGTCCTCCCGCAGACGCTTCGAGACCGCCGAACCCGTGACGCCATCCGGCACCTTAATCGCCGTGACGGTATCCGACGCATACTGTTCGTCCGCCAACAACTCCAGGCCCAGCGCCTTCGCCGCCGAACGAGTCCAGGACGCATAGCGATGATGCCGCGCATAGATCGCCTCCGGACCCTCCGCGATCAACATCGGCAGCGCCACGTCCATCGCGTACATCGTCGGCAATGCGGGAGTCCAGGGCGGTTGTCCGCGCTCCGCATAGTCGTGGTGCGTGGTCAGATCGAAATAGAAGCTCGGCATCGTCGAGCACTTCGCCGCCTCCCAGCCGCGCTGCGACAGCGCAGCCATTGCGATCCCCGGAGGCGAGAGCCAGCCCTTCTGCGACGCCGTCACCACGGCATCCAGTCCCCAATCGTCCATCCGCATCTCGATCGAGCCGAGCGAGGACACGGCGTCAACGATGATCAACGGGTCCGCCACCTCGCGCACCGCCGCCGCAATCGCGCCGATCGGATTGGTCACACCGGTCGACGTCTCGTTGTGCGTGATCAGCAACGCATCGTATTCGTCCTGTTTGATCAGTTCCGCGACCAGCTCGGGCGTCGCCGCCTCGCCCCACTCGATATCCGAGCGCGTGACTTCGGCCCCATAGCGTTCTGCGATCGTCCCGAAGCGATCACCGAACGAGCCGACTGTCACGCACAGCGCCCTGTCGCCAACCGACAGCGTGTTGACGATCGCCGCTTCCATCGCGCCCGTTCCCGATGCCGAAATGATCATGATCTCCTGGTCGGTCCCGAAGAAGGGCTGGATTCCACAGGTCAGCCGCTCGAGCAGCTCGGCGAACTCCGGACCTCGATGGTTGATCATTTCGCCGCTGGCCGCGGCCAATATCTGCGGCGGGCATGGTGTCGGACCGGGAATGCGAAGATTCGTGGGCATTGCTGTTTCGCACCGTTCTCTACGATGAGGTGGCGCACCGGTTCTTCCGACGCTACTGGCGCGCGATGAATGTTGAGCGACCAATCGCTGGTCGAATCGTACCAGCGCTACAAATGGCGACAATGTCAAACGCGGGAAATCATCGACGCGAACTGTCAGCAAAATTGCGTTCGCTGCCAAGCGTGGATCGCATACTCTCCGAGGCCGCGCTGGGCGAGGCGCTTGAACGCTGGCCTCGGGTTCATGTCGTTGATGCGGTCCGCACGGAAGTCGATGTCGCCCGCACGCTGATGGTCGACGGACGTGATGCTCCGTCCGCGCCCGAGGAGTTCGCCAATCTTGCCGAGCGTGCGCTGCGCGATCGCCTGCAGCTGTCACTTCGCCACGTGGTCAATGCGACCGGCGTTGTCATACACACGAATCTCGGCCGCGCGCCGGTCTCCGATGCCGCGGCGCTCGCCATGACGACCGTCGCCGGCGCCTACTCCAACCTCGAGTACGATCTCGAATCGGGTGCTCGCGGTTCGAGGTCGAATCACCTCGAGTCGCTGCTCCAGGCCACAACCGGCGCCGAGGCGGGCATCGCGGTCAACAACAACGCGGCCGCGCTGTATCTGGCGATTTCCGGCCATTGTGCCGGAAAACAGGTGATCATCTCCCGAGGCCAGTCCGTGGAGATCGGCGGCGGATTCCGCATCCCGGACGTCCTGCGGGATGCGGGCGCAGAACTGGTCGAGGTCGGCACGACGAATCGCACGCGTCCAGACGACTACGCGGAAGCTGTTACGGAGCAGACCGCCGCCATTCTCCGGGTACACTCTTCCAATTTCCGCATCGTCGGCTTTGCCGAGGAACCGACCCTGAGCCAACTGCGCGAGGTCGCCGACGAAGCCGGGATCATGCTGATCGACGACATCGGCAGCGGCTGCCTCCTGGATACTCGAGACTTCCATCTCGCCTACGAACCGAGGCCGCAGGACAGCATCGACGCAGGCGCGGACTTGGTGTTGTTCAGCGGCGACAAGCTACTCGGTGGTCCGCAGGGCGGAGTGATCATCGGCAACCAAGGAGCGGTTTCGCCGCTGCGCCGACATCCATTGATGCGCGCACTGCGACTGGACAAGGCGGCGATCGCCGGTATCGCGGTGACCCTCCAGCACTATCTCGCCGAGGAGGCTGTTGACGCCATTCCGATCTGGCGCATGATTGCCACCGACGCGTCGGAACTCCAAAGCCGGGCTGAAATGTGGCGCACGTCGCTTGGAGCCGGCGACGTCGAGCCGTCCGAGTCTCCGATCGGCGGCGGTTCGCTACCAACCGAAACCCGCCCGACCTTCGTCTGGTCGCTGGCCCACGCCCAGGCGTCCGACACGGCGAGCATGCTTCGCGACCGCGAAACCCCGATCATCGCTCGGGTCGAACGAAACAGTCTCGTTTTAGATCCGCGCACGGTGATGCCGGACGAGGATCACATCATTCTGGACGCGTTGAGAGAGATTGTCGGGGGAATCGGTTGATTGTTCTCGGCGCAGTGCTGCCTCATCCACCGATCCTGCTACCGGAGATCGCGGAGGGTCGGCAGAGAGACGTGCGTGCGACGCTCGACGCCTACGACCTGATTGGGCGACGTTTGCTGGACCTGGAAGTGCGGCGGATGCTGATGATTTCGACCCACGGCATCGTCACCCTGCGCCGATTTCACATCCTCAACGCCAGACTCTCTGGAAATCTGAGCCGATTCCGGGCGCCGCAAATCACGTTTGCCCGCGATCCTGATCTCGATCTGGTGACCTTGATCGAGAGTGCCGCAGAGGAGCATGACCTGCCGCTAACGGCAACGGCAAGCTGGGAGGAATCAGACCACTCGCTCGGAGTACCGCTCAGGCTGTTGGAGGACTCCGTCCCCTCGCAGATCGCCGTCGTCAGCATCAGCTTTCGCCCACCCGAAGATCACTATCGATTCGGACAAGCGATGAGCGAAGCACTGTCCGCCATTACAGAACCGATTGCGATCCTCGCCTCGGGAGATGCCGTCCACACGTTGACCGAGGAGTCCGCCTACAAGCAACACCCTCGCGCCCAGGAGGTCCAATCCGAGTTTGAAGCAGCCTTGACGGACTGGGATCACGAACGGCTTTGCGCCATCGACGAGTCCCTGCGCCGTGAGGTCGACGAGTCTGTGATTTCGCCGACACTGGTCCTGATGGGCGCGCTGGGCGCCGGGGCCGATGTGAGCGTACATCCGCGTATCCTTGCCTCAGAGCACCCCTGGGGCGTCGGTTATGTCACCTCGCTCGTTGAGGTCTCCGGAGAAAGCGCCTGAGCGTGGACGCCAAGAGCATCGCTGTCCTCGAGTTTCCCAAGATCATCGATCGCTTGGCCGGACTCTGTGGATCGCCCGGCGGTCGAGCGCTGGCGCGAGAACTCAGACCCAGCGCGAACCATGACGAGGTGCAACGCAGGCAGGCCGCGACTGGCGAGGCCAGGGCGCTTTCCCGGATCAAGCCGCACTTCCGCATGGGTCAGGCGCCCGAGATCGATCGTTCCCTGCTCGCGGCCTCTCGCTCCGCTGTGCTTCCAACGCCCGAGATCCTCGAGATTGCCACACTACTCCGCACCGCTCGCTACTCGCGCAACCAGATTGCGCCGCTCAGTCGCGAGTTGCCGCAGTTGGCCCGGGTCGCCCAACGGATTGCCGATTTCACTCAGCTGATCCGCGAGATCGAGGCCACGATCGACGAGCGCGGCGAGGTTCCGGACGAGGCAAGCCCGACCCTGGCAGAGGCCCGTGAGCGCGTGCGCACCGTCCAGGAGCGGCTCGAGCGTCAGCTGGAGCGCACGCTGCGGCATGCGGTCTCCGAGGGCGTCGCGCAGGAGTCGCTGATTACCGAACGCGACGGTCGCTACGTCATCCCGATCAAGGCCGAGCTGCGCGGATCGATGCCGAGCGTCGTGCACGATGTCTCCGCCAGCGGTGCCACGCTGTTCGTCGAGCCGCTGGCCGTCGTCGAACTAGGCAACCGCCTGCGCGAGGCGAGGCGCGAGGAACAGCGCGAAGTCGAACGCATCCTCAGAGCGCTCTGTCAGTCGATCGGCGGGGAAGCCGGAGCCATCCGAGCGGCGATTCGCTGTCTCTCCCAGATCGATCTCGCGCAGGCCAAGGCTCGGCTGGCTGGCGAGCTCGATGCCCCGCTGCCGGCGGAGAACGACGACCTCAACTGGCTGAGCGCCGAACCAACCGATCTGATCCTCCACTCCGCCCGTCATCCGCTGCTGACCGGCGAAATCGTGCCGATCTCAACTGCGCTGACGTCCGATGCGCGCTGCGTGCTGATTACCGGACCGAACACGGGCGGCAAGACGGTCGCGCTGAAGACCGTCGGACTTCTGTGCCTCATGGCCCAGGCCGGACTACCCATTCCGGCCGAAACGGGCACGCGGATTCCGGTTTTTTCCGACATCTATGCCGACATCGGCGACGAACAGTCGATCGAGCAATCGCTTTCCACTTTTTCCGCGCACATGACGAACATCATTCGCATCGTGGAGGCCGCCGGACCGCACACCCTGGTCCTGCTCGATGAGCTCGGCGCCGGCACCGACCCGGCCGAGGGGGCAGCGCTCGCTCGCTCGCTCCTGCAGGAGTTCCTCGACCTCGACACAATGGTCGTCGCCACGACCCACCATGGAGAACTGAAGGTCTTCGCTCATGCCACTGACGGCGTGGTCAACGCCTCCGCGGAGTTCGACGCTGTTTCGCTGCAGCCGACATACCGGCTGCTGATGGGCACGCCGGGGCGCTCCAACGCGCTCGCCATCGCACAGCGGCTAGGCATGCCGGAGCGCGTCCTTCACCGTGCTCGAGGCAGCGCGGCCACGGATACCGCGTCGATGGAACAGCTCCTGGGCGAGTTGCAGCAGGAGCGCGATGCCATCGCCGATCAGGTTCGGGCCGAGCGGATCGCGCGCGAGGAAGCAGAAGACATCCGGACCAGCTTGGCCGAACGCCGAGAAGCCATCGAAGCGGAGCGTGACGCGATGCTCGCACGCACCGAACGTGCGATGGAGGACGAGCTGGCGGCGTTGCGCCGGACCACAAAAGCCACCCTGAAGCAGCTCGAACGCGAACGTTCTCGCGAACAGGCCGAAGAACTTGCCGAACGTCGGGCCGAGGACGGACGAGAGCGACTCCAGCGGGTGCGCCAGGAACGCGCCAAGCAGCGTCGCAGACGTTCCACGATTCCTTCGGCCGAGGGCGCTCTGGATCCCGATCGTCTTTCGGCAGGAGACTTCATCTACCTGCGGGGCCTGCCCGAGCCCGGCGAGGTGTTGACGGCGGTCGAGGATGGCGCGCTTGATGTCCAGCTTGGTTCGCTTCGGACCCGCGTCCGAGTGGAGCAGATCGAGCGCCTTGCACCCGCTGCGGTTGGTAGATCCAACGATTCACGGCCGCTCAGAGGCATGGGCGCGACGGTCGCAAACATGACCAAGCCGCCGGTCGATCCCGGATCCAAGATCGATCTGCGAGGCCGAATCACCGACGACGCGCTGCCGATGGTCGATTCCTTTCTCGATGTCGCTTACCGTGCCGGCCAGACCCGGCTGGAGGTCGTCCATGGGAAGGGGACCGGAGCGCTGCGCCGCGCGGTTCGCGATTTACTGCGCAAGCATCCATTGGTGACCACATTCGAGAGCGCCGAACCCAAAAGGGGCGGCGATGGCGTGACCATCGTCACGCTCGTCGGCTGAGCCTAGCCGGTTGGCCGGAGACATCATGGTCCTGCGACGCATCGCCGAAGCCATCGACCGCCGGCCCAACACCTATCGGGTCCGGCGAAGCGTGCTGCAGATCGCGTCCGAGGACTTTGTCAATCAACTACCCAAGCGCAAGGGCCGCTCCGGTGCCTGGGGCGTCAGCGGTTGGGACGTCAGCAACCTCGCCCATCCCGCCTTCTGGAGCATGGCCTTGCTCAGCCAGCGCCGACAGCGATTCGCGATGACACTGCTCGGCCAGATCTACCAGGACCAGGCCGCCGTCCAACCGTATGTCCAGGAAAAACGCTCCGCCCAGCAAGTCCTGACTGGATTCGAAGGCATCGAACCCGATTCCCTGGTCGGCTTCGTCGATGCTGCTGTGATGCTTTTCCAGCCACCGGGTTCCAGCGGTGCGCCGCTGATCCCCGCCGATCAGGCTGGCGAGATCCTCCGTCTCGCTCTGTTGCGCGGCGCGATGGTTGGTGAACTTCACCCGGATGAGATTCGTGACGCCTGGTCCCTTGCCCACCCTGATCAGGTCGAGCAACACGGGCCTGAAGTCGCCTGGAAAAAGGCCCAGGGCCGAGCCGAGATGCTACTCCAGGGCTGGAACGAAGCGCGTCGATCACAGGGCCGTCGCCTGATTTAGCGCTGCAACTCCACTTCGCGTATCCGGAGTCTCCCCCAGCTACCCTCAGACCATGGCCAGTCCACGACGCCAGACCGACCTGGGCATGCGCGGCATGTTCGACGACCCCCAGTCCTTGGACCGCTCCGCGCCGTTAGCGGCCAGAATGCGGCCTCGCACGCTGGACGAGGTCATCGGACAAACGCACCTGGTTGGCCCGGGAGCGCCGCTCCGCCGGGCGATCGAGGCAGACTCGCCGCCATCCTGCGTCCTCTGGGGACCGCCCGGCAGCGGCAAGACATCGATTGCCCGGGTGGTCGCGAGCGTCACGCATGCCCGATTCGCCACCCTGTCGGCGGTCTCCAGCGGGGTTGCCGACCTGCGCAAGGTGATTGCATCTGCGGAGGCCGGGCGACGCGACGGGCTGGCTCGGACGATCCTCTTCATTGACGAGATCCATCGCTTCAACAAGGCGCAACAGGACGCTGTGCTACATGCGGTCGAGGACGGCACGATCACCCTGATCGGCGCGACGACGGAGAATCCGTCCTTCGAAGTCGTTGCCCCGCTGCTCAGCCGCGCCCGTGTGTTCAAGTTGGAGCCGCTTGAACACGACGAGATCCGCGCCCTGCTGCGCCGAGCGCTCAACGACGCCGACCGCGGCCTGGCGCCCGATCCGCCCTTGATCGATCCGGAGGCGATCGACGCCCTGGCGCGGTACGGGGCCGGTGACGCCCGCGTGGCGCTCAACGCGCTCGAAGCGGCCGTCCGCGACGCCGAAGCGCATGGAGGACGGGTCGGCATCGAGACGGTGGAGTCAGTCGCTCAGCGCGCCTTGCCCTACGACAAGGGCGGCGACGCGCACTTCGATACGATCTCGGCCTTCATCAAATCGGTCCGCAGCTCTGATGCGGATGCCGCCGTGTACTGGCTGGCGCGGATGCTTGAGGCTGGAGAAGACCCGATGTTCGTCGCCCGGCGCATCGTCATCCTCGCCGCCGAGGACATCGGTCTCGCCGATCCGCAGGCGCTGTCGATCGCCGTCGCTGCGCAGCAAGCGACGCACCTGATCGGCACGCCGGAATGTACGCTCGTACTTTCCGAGGCCGCGATCTACCTGGCTCGCGCGCCCAAGAGCAACTCCGCCATGAAGGCCTACGGTGCCGCCGTCAGCGCCGTTCGCGAGCACGGCGCACTCTCGGTTCCGCTGCACTTGCGTAACGCGGCGACCGGCCTAATGGCTGCCCAGGGATACGGTCGGGGATATCAATATGTCCACGACTACGACGACGCACGGTCGCCAGACCAGGCGCACCTGCCCGACGCGCTGCGCGACACGACCTTCTACGAGCCCACCAAGCGGGACGTGTCCCCGTGAAGCCGCGGCAGCGGTTCGCCGGCGTCACCGAAAGCGCGGTCAGCGCGATCGGCGAGCTGTTCGATCGCCGGCCTGAGCGTCAACCCTATGACCTGCCCTACGACGATCACGGCGTCTGGTCGGTCAGCCATCGCTCTGAGAGCGGTAACATCCGCGTCTTGCTCTGGCCCGCGATCGATCGCGTGGACGTCACAGTCGGTCCGCACATGTGGGTAGTCAAAGGCGTGCGCGAAATCGAAGTGATCGACGAACTGGAACTGATCGTGCGATTCGGCGAGGACGGCGTGCTCACCGTCGCGCTCAACGGTCAGGTGGTCCTCACCACGCCCGGGGCTGAGCCCGGCGACTAAAGGGGCTTCGGAATCGCCAAACCGCGCAGCCCCGAGACATCGTCCAGGAACCGTCCCAGCATCGTTGCGGTCGCGCCGAAAATCCGATGTCCTTCGTACCAGTACTCGCGCATGTGGAAGATCTCGCCCTCGCGCTCCCGCTGCTCAAATGCGATGTTTGCCGAATCCAGCAGGTGCGACAGGGAGGGCGTGATGATCTCTCCCACCTCGATCGCCAGCGGTCGAAACGGATACGGCGCTCGGTCGATCAAGCCGATGTACGGCGTGACGTGGAAGTCCGACAGCGTCCGATAGTGGGACTGCTCGCCCAGCACCTCGACATGCTCAGCCCGCAAACCGACTTCCTCGTCGGCCTCTCGCAGCGCGGCCGCCATCGGATGCTCGTCAATCGAGTCCAGGGCGCCGCCAGGGAACGAGATCTCACCCTTGTGATGCTCCACCTGGTGGGAGCGCACGGTGAGCACCACCTCGGGGTCGTCGTAGGGCAACAGGGCGATCAGCACGGCGGCCCGCCACCGACCGATGTCCGCAGGCAGGGTCTGAATGTTGTGAACGGCCGCCGCCCGTCTGACCTCGTCGATCGCCGGCGCTTCACTGGCGCGGTCTACATAGTCGGTCATGGCGGCTCCGGGTCGGCGGTTCAGGCACAGCTTACGTCAGCGAGATCGCCTCTCCCATGCTCGGCGTGAGCGCGTGACCGGGGTCGGCTTGGAACGCCTCAATACAATGCTGGCTGATGCGCTCAGCAACCGCGACCAGTCACATCCCAACTTGCTCCGGGATTGACACGAAGGGTTGCGGCGCCACTTGATCTCACTCGGCGCGTTCACGGCCCTCGGCGGGTTCTTGTTAGTATTGCCCGTCTTGCCCCTCCAATGGCCGACCAGGGCCGCAGCCGGCGAGATTGCCGACAATCTTCCAACTGCCCCTCCAGCAGCGGCGACCATCCCCTCAAATGGTTCACAGATTCACGCAGACCTCGCCCGGCGAGGCATCTGTGGTGGCTGGGATGGTTGGCCGCCAGTCAATGATCATGCGGAGACCGGCTCCGTCGATTCGAGGCGAAGCCACGTCCCCGGCCTCGAACCTCGCGGCGCTTCGACGACGCATCACCAGTTGCTCTGGTCGGCCACGCTGACCGTCGAGCAGGCCGAACGCTCTCCGCCCAAATCCGGCTACTCCGTCGGACTGGGGCTGGGTTCGATCTCGTCAAGCGGACTCACTCTTGGCGCCGCCCACTTCGGGGTGCTCAGCGCGTTACAGAGCGAAGGCGGATTCGTCCTCGAACTGATTGGCGCCGATTCGTTGCCGGGCGGACTGATCGTCGACCTTCAGGCTCAGTCGGGCAGCCGCGTCGCCCATCTCTCGACCTGCGACAGCATTCATTCGAGCAGCGAGGTCGGCACCCGTTTCCACTGGACGGATACGCAATTGAACTGGAAATCGGCCGAAAGGACGACGATCTCCATCTTCCGCCCTTCGGCCGCAGACCAGGCCCATGCCCCGGGCCAATCGGCCGCCGACGCGAACCCGGTCGCTCGATTTGAAGGCGTCCCAGCGCGCCATGAC
>DAOUHS010000069.1:0-6727 GCA_034428415.1 Dehalococcoidia bacterium | reverse complement strand
TCGGCCCGCCTGTAAGTGTCCTGCGTACCAGCCGAGCCGCTGAAAGCCGTGCGTGTCGACGCCGCGCAGGTCGGCGGTGAGCTGAATCTCGACAGTGAACTCGGCATCCTCTGAAGGCACACCGCAGGCCTCATAGACGGCCTTGCCGAAGCCGCGCAGCGGTTCGAGCGGGACGACCTCGGTCGCATCCTGGTCGGCCATCAGTCGTCGTCCCCGCCACTGGAGTCAAGCAGTCCGCCGTCGGACATGCCGCGCGCATCGCCCGTCGTCTGCGCCGCGCAAACAATGAATTCCAGGTCCTCGGGACCCTGGCTGTAGATCTGGTGCGCGATGTCGGCGGGGAAAAAGAGGAAATCGCCGGCTGTCGCCGTGGTGCGCCAGGGGCCGCAGTCGATCTCGGCGTTGCCCTTGAGGAAGTAGTAGACCTTCTCGATGTCCTCGTGAATGTGGCGCACGTTGGTCTCGCCGACGGGCAGGACGTTGTAGAGCACAAACTGGAACGAGCTCTCGAAGCGGCCTTCGGCGGTTGTGAACATCCTTCGAGCGTGGATATTGCGTCCGACGCTGACCGGGGTCTCCGACATCGGCTTGATCACGAAGCGTGAATCGTCCGGTGGCGCGACCGGATCGCCGTCAAGGGCCGGGGCTACGGGCGGCATATTCCGTTCAGGCGTCTCCTGGGTCATCGCGTCCTCCTCGTGAGGTCATGGGTCAGCGCAAGTGGATCGCAGGATAAACAGCGGCCCGAAGAGCTCCCCCCTTGGGGGAGCTGTCACGGAGCGACTGAGGGGGCACGCAGTGGTGTGCAGGGTGGGCGCGAGCCCCCTCCGCCCCTTTGGGGCACCTCCCCCAGAGGGGGAGGTCTTCGTCAGAACGGCAGGCCGACCGCTTTGGTCAGGAATGCCATCCAGTCTCTTGATTCTTTGAACCGCTCGATCGAGTAGTCGACGAAGTCCGGTGCCGTCACGTCCTCAATGTCGACGTAATGGGTGATGATGAAGTGCTTGCGTTTGATGTCTTCGATCAACGGGTGGTCGGCCTGGTAGCCCCTGGGTGGACGCTTGAGGCTGTCGCCGTGTCCTCCGAGCATCCAGTCTTCAGACTCGGTCAGTTTCTTGATGTCGAGCCATTCGCGCGGATGCTCATCGATGGCTCGGCGGTAGGCGACGAGGGCGTCGCGGTCGGGCATGTAGCTGCCCACGCCGATGAAGCAGTCGTCGACCGCGATGTGGATGTAGTAGCCGGGGGCGTGGACGTCTTTGCCGGACTCGTGGCGGAACTGGATACCGACGTTGGTCTTGTACGGCGACTTGTCGCGCGAGAAGCGGACGTCGCGGTAGATGCGCATCAGCGAGCCGCCCTGCTTGCGGTCGGAGGCGGTCATGTGCGGTGAGATGTCGGCCAGGGGACCTGCGATCTCGCGGATGTACTCCTGCGCCGGCTCGCGCAACACGGATTCGTACATGTCCTTGTGGGCGTTGAACCACTCGCGGTCGTTGTGGCTCGACAGCTCGACCAAGAAGTCGATCAACTGCTCGCTGAACGCCATGCTTGCCCCCGTTTCCGGCTCGGCCTCTTAGCTCACGAGGGTATCGGGCGCATGATCGGGAGCTCGATAGCGGGTGATCGAGCGCCACAGCAGACCGATGAGCAGTGTCGCTCCCAATCCGATCGCGCCGCCCAGGAAGTACGTTTTGTCCACTCCGATTTCATTGCCCCAGAAACCGACCCAGATAATGCCCAGATTGTTGGCCGTTTGCGCCATCAACACCATGACCGAGAAAGCCCGTCCCCGCATCTCGTCGGGCGTGGTCAGGTGCACGGTGACCTGCCGGACGGCGACGGTGACGGCGTCGGCGGCGCCGAGCATCGCGATCACGATCATTCCAACCCAGAGAAATGGCGCAGCGCCCAGCGCAAACAGCAGGGCCGCATAGAACGCCGAGGCGGCCAGGACCATGATGCCCTTGGCTCGATAGTTGACCAGAAACAGCGCCAGCATCATCCCGCAGGCCGATCCGACCGCATTGACCGTGCCCAGCGCGCCCGCCGAGCCCACGCCGGCCATGAACAGGCCGGTCGCCAGCAGCGGCAGGATCTCGCGGTAGTAGGAGATCACCGTGATGCCCCAGTCGAGAATGAACAGGCCGGGCAGAATCGGGTGTCGGATGACGTAGCGCGTGCCCTCGATCACCATCCGCAAGGTCGACTGCCGCTCGGAAACTGCGCGGGCCGAGGTTCGAATCAGCGTCGGCATCACGGCCGAGACCGCGGCAAATCCCGCTGCCACCCAGAGCATGCCCACCGCGTCGAGCCCCACGGCCAGCGCGGTCACGATCAGGCCGCCGAGGATCCAACCGCTCATTTGCGTGCTGGTGTCGAGGGTGACGGCGGCGCTGAGGTATCGCGGCGGAACCACGCGCGGCGTGATTGTCGCCCGCGCCGGCGCGACGAAGGTCGCCAGCCCGCCCAGCGCGCCCAGTGCCACCCAGGCCATCCAGAACTCGAGCACATCGATCGTGGCGGCTGTTGCGACCGCAACGAGAATCGCCAGCACGGTCATGTTTGCGCCGGCCATCAGCCAGCGACGATCGAAGCGGTCGGCCAGGACCCCGCCGTAGAGCACGCCAAAGGCCTGGATCGGCAGCTGCACCGCGCCGATAATCGCGACCTCGGTGAACGACTCTGCGCCGGTCTGGTCGAGGAACCATTGGGGGATCGCAATGAAGCGAATCTGCTGCGCGATGATCATGCACAGCGCCGCCACCCAGAGCACGCGGTAGTCGCGGATCCGGAACAGGCTGCGCAGCGGCGGTCGGGAGAACGCCGGACGCTGACTCACGAGCCAAGCCGCTTGCAAACAGCGTCAGGCATACTGTTCGGCGAACACAACATCGGTTGGGGCATATCTGCCGAGGGTATCGCTCATCCGGAAATCAACGGGAGATCAGCATGAAGGTCGGCATCTATCTACCCCAGGTCGGCGGCGTGGCCAGCCCGGAGAACATCAAGCGAGTGGCGATGGCCGTGGAGGCCAACGGCTACGACTCGCTGTGGACGTTTGACCACGTGGTCTTGCGACCTGACCAGGGATCGGATTACCCATACTCCGAGGACGGTCGCTTCCTCGTCCCGGCAGAAGCGCCATTCCTCGAGCCGCTGACGCTGATGACGTTCGCTGCCGCCGTGACAGAGCGGGTCGAGCTCGGCACCGCGGTGCTCGTCGCGCCGATGCGCGCGCCCGTCCTGCACGCCAAGCTGATGGCCACCCTCGACCACCTGGCCGGTGGCCGGCTGATCCTCGGCGCCGGCGTCGGTTGGTGGAAGGAAGAGTTCGAGGCGCTCTCGATGCCCTTCGATCGTCGCGGCGCGCGGATGGACGAGTATCTGCAGGTCCTGCGCGACCTCTGGGAGAACGAGATCGGCTCGTTCGAGGGCGAGTTCTACAACACCAAGGGTTGGTACTGTCGGCCGCAACCGCCGCGTCGCGTGCCGATCCTGCTAGGCGGCAACAACCCGCGCCAGCTCCGTCGAGCCGGCCGTTTCGCCGACGGCTACCTGGCCAACCCGGCCATGCTCGACACGCTGGATGAAGACTGGGCGCTGGTGAAGTCGGAGGCTGAGTCCCACGGCCGCGACTCATCGGCCTTGGAGCTGATGATCAACCGGATCACGGTGTTGTCGGAGGACACGATCGACGAGGCCGCCGAGACGCTCAACGAGATGAAGTCCAGAGGCTTCGACCAGGCGATCGCCAATCTGCACCCTGCTGCAGATGCCGAAGGCGTGTTGGCGGAGTTCTCGGGGAAGCATCTGCAGGGCCTGCAGAGCGGCTGAGTTCCGGTAGTTATTCTTAGTACATCTCAAACGTGGAATAGCACACGTTCTTATTCTGACTTCCAGGATATGCAGCTCCGCTATTCCGATTCACGTCCGAAGTCAGAATAACGAGCCCGACTGTTCCGATTTCGAGAACAAGGATTTCTGTTATTCTTGTTCTATACCTGAACTAAGAATAACGTCCGGCGCTATTCCGACTTTTGGAACAAGAAACACTGCTATTCCAACTTCGGCCGCATTCACAGAACAACCAGGCTCGCCCATCCCGTCGCCAGCAAACGAGTGAACACTCTCCCGTGAAGCGAACAACAACCGGCCACTTCGAAACAACGCTCTTCGCCGAGGAGCCGGTCAAGGCGTTCGTCCCGGCGCCGATGCCGCCGATACCAACGATCGACTTCTCCGACCTGCATCGACCGCTGGAACAGGCCACGATTGCTCTGGGATCGCTGGATGCAGTGACCAGACACCTGCCGGACCCGCAGCTCTTCATCTACTCATATGTGCGGCGCGAAGCGCAGCTGTCCTCCGAGATCGAAGGCACCCAATCCTCGCTCTCCGACCTGTTGGAGTTTGAGCTGGGCAACAAACCCGGGGCGCTGATCGACGACGTCACTGAGGTGTCCAACTATGTCGCAGCGCTTAGCCATGGACTGCAGAGGATGCGGGATGACGACTTCCCCCTAAGCAACCGGCTGCTGCGAGAGTTGCATCAGCGGCTGCTGCAGAGCGGACGCGGCTCCGAGAAACAACCGGGCGAGTTTCGCCGATCGCAGAACTGGATCGGCGGCCGGCGGCCCGGTGTGGCGCTCTACGTACCACCGCCTCACGACCAGGTTGAATCGTGCATGGCGGATCTGGAGCGCTTCATTCACGCGACGGATGACGGACTGCCGTCACTCATTCGCGCCGGTCTGGCACACGCCCAGTTTGAATCGATCCACCCATTCCTGGACGGCAACGGGCGGGTCGGCCGGATGCTGATCGCCTTCATCCTTGTCCAGTCCGGGGCGCTGCGCGAACCGATCCTGTACCTCAGCCTCTATCTCAAGCAGTTCCGCTCGACCTACTACGACCTGCTCAATCAACTGCGCGACGACGGCGATTGGGAGGCCTGGCTGCAGTTCTTCCTCGAAGGCGTGCGCCTGACCGCCCAGCACGGTGTCGAAACGGCACAACGACTGACCAAGTTGTTTGAGGATGATCGGCAGCGAGTAGCCGTCTCGGGGCGCCGCGCCAACTCGGCGATCCGTGCACATCATGAGTTCATGCATCGACCCCTGCTGAGCATCTCGGCGGTTCGCGATGGAACCAGCCTGTCGTTCTCTGCCGCCGACGCCGCCGTACAGCACCTGGAGCGACTGGGCATCGTTGAGGAGGTCACCGGTCGCCGGCGAGATCGCCGCTATGTCTACGCCGACTACCTCAGCACGCTCAACGAGGAACTCAATCCGTTTGCCTAGCTGGACATGACCGAACGAGCACGGCGGATAGGCTTGATTGAACCTGTACGACCGATGCATCCTTGGAGGCAACAATGGGCGACACGGTCACCTATGAGCGCAGCGGGCGGATTGGCACGATTACCTATAACCGGCCCGAGGCGCTGAACGCGATTAACTATGAGCTGCGCTCGGACCTGAACGCGGCCTGGGAGGCATTCCGCAACGACGACGAGGCCTGGGTTGGAATCGTCACAGGCGCCGGTCGCGCGTTCTCGGCCGGGGCCGACCTGCGTTCGCCGGCTCCGCCGGAGGAGCACACCTTCTGGGAGGTGCCCTCGCTGACCTCGCTCGAATCGGGCATGGAGGTCTGGAAGCCGACTATTGCCGCCGTCAACGGCTATGCGCTCGGTTTCGGCCTGACGATGGTGGCCGCCTGCGACTTTGTGATCGCCTCCGACCGGGCTCAATTCGGATTTCCCGAGGTGCAGATTGGCGTGCCCACGATCCAGGGCGCGATCCGCATGCCCAAGAAGATCGGCTGGCACTATGCGATGGAGCTGCTGCTGATCGGCGACCGCGTCGACGCCTGGCGGGCCAAGGAGATGGGGCTGGTCTGGGAAATCGTCCCCCATGACGAACTGATGCTCGCCGCTCGCAATCTTGCCGAGCGGCTCTGCAAGGGCGCGCCGCTGGCCGTCCGCGCGACCAAGGAAGTCGCCCACCGGGGCCAGGAACTCCCATTCGTCCAGGCGATCCGCTTCGGCGAGACCATGCGTCGAGTGGCGCGTGTCACCGACGACGCCAAGGAAGGTCCGCAGGCCTTCCGCGAGAAGCGCTCGCCCAGCTGGCAAGCCCAATAGGGAAGGGCGCAGGCTGATGACGGAGTCCGAGCGTCGCTTCTATCAAGCCGCGCGCGTGGCCAACGAGGCGATGGATGGCTGGCTGCTCGACCACGCGGTCGGTGTGGCCAACGGCAAGATCATCGATGTCCTACCCGCTGCCGACGCGCCGGCGGATGAGACCGTTGACCTTGGCGATGTTTCGCTGCTGCCCGGGCTGGTCGAAGGGCACACGCACATTCCCTGTCCACCGAGGGTCGACGCCTTCGACATCATCTCGCAGGAACCCAACGAACCTGCACTCATGCGCGCCGCTCACGCGGTCGGCCTGGCCCTACGCAGCGGCATCACCACGATGCGCGATCTGGGCTCCAAGAATGAGGTCGTCTTCGCCGTCCGTGATGCGATTGCGTCGGGCGTGATTCCTGGCCCGCGGTTGCTTGCTTCCGGTGCTCCGATCACCCGCACCATGGACCACTGCTGGTTCTGGGGCGGCGAGGCCGACTCGCCGGAAGCCGTCCGCGCGATGGCCCAGGCGCACGTCGACCAGGGCGCCGACGTGCTCAAGGTGATGGCCTCGGGCGGCAACTTCACCCCGACCTC
>DAOUHS010000068.1:0-10180 GCA_034428415.1 Dehalococcoidia bacterium | reverse complement strand
GAGCATCGTCGCTCGGCCTCAGCCGATGTTCGTCGAGTTGGAATTCGTCGCGACGACCCGGCAGGAGAACATCGAAGATCGACTCGCCCATCTGAGCGACGAGGCCCCGATTCCGACAGTGGATGATCTTTCGCTGCGGCTGCTGTGGTGCCACACGTCAGCCGTGCTTCACCAGAGGTTCCATGGCGTGGACATCGTGACCGTGCAGGTCGAGGCCGACACATAGCCTCATCACACCAGGTGCTTGACCAGGTGCTGGACCAGGTGCTGGACCAGGCGCTGGCAGACATAACGCATTGGCCCTACCCTCGTCCCATGGCTGCGCAACGTCCGACCCGTCGCCGCGAGTTGCATCACTGGCGCAACGGCGCGTCTACGATCGTTGGCGTCGACGAAGTCGGTCGCGGCCCGCTTGCCGGACCGATCGTCACGGCGGCGGTCTCGCTCCCGTTGGATCGTCGTCCTGGCTGGCTCTCCGATCTGCGCGACAGCAAGCAACTCAGTCCGACACAGCGTGATCGGTTGGCGCCGAAGATCCGCGACGGTGCCATCCAGTGGGCGATCGGCTGGGTCCATGCGTCGGAACTCGATGAAATGGGAATGTCGGCTGGTCTGAGACTGGCCTGCCGTCGAGCGATCGACCAGCTTCCCAACCCGCCGGACGTCGTCCTCGCCGATGGTCGAGACAATCTGCAGTTGCCGGTCTGTACTGAGATGATCATCAAGGGCGACGCATCTGTCGCGTCAATCGCAGCCGCCTCGATCATCGCCAAGGTGGCCCGCGACGACTGGATGATTGAACTGGAGGCGAAGTGTCCCGGCTATGGCTTCGCGAGCCATAAGGGATACGGCACTGCGGAGCATCTCCAATCGCTGAGCGAGCTGGGTCCCTGTCCTGAGCACCGACGCTTATTCGCCCCTGTCGCCGCGCTGATCCAGCCAAGCCTCGCATTCGATGCCGCAGCATCCTGATCGGCCGCTTGATCGTCGACGCGCACTCGGAGCCGCCGGTGAAGATCTTGCGGCCGCGTACCTCGAAACCCGCGGATACGAAATCGTCGAGCGCAACTACCGCCGACGCTGGGGCGAAGCCGACATCATCGCGCTGGATTCTGACGGAACGCAGGTCATTGTCGAAGTGCGCAGCCGGAGCGATCGGAGGTACGTGGTCGAGGCGGCACAGTCGGTCGGTCCGCGAAAACAGCGTCAGTTGCGGCGACTGGCCCACGGACTGCTTTCCGAGCAGGAGACAGAGATCGACATCCGCGTGGATGTGATGGTCATTGCGCCCGATCAGAACGGTCGGCTATCCGTGGTCGCGCATATCAAGGACGCAGTCGAAGACGGCGAGATCGACGACTAAGCTGAGTGCGAAGCTGGAGCCGGACGCTGAGACATGCCGATCTACGAGTACTACTGTCCCGACTGCGCGCGAACGGTCGAAGTCTTTCAGCGCCGCGTGCGCGACGAGTCCGAAGCGTTGCCCGCCTGTCCGAAGTGCCAAGGCGCCGGGCTGCAGACTCGATTCTCCAGATTCCGCTCGAAGACGGAACTGTCCTTCGCCGGCTTCGACACGCTCGACGATGTCGATGCCGACGATCCTGAATCCGTTGCCGCCTGGCGTGAGTCTGCGGGCGCAGCTCCGGAGCTACCAGCCGACCTCGCCTGACTACCGCGCTTCAGCGTTGAAGGAGGCCACACGTGCCGATCTACGAATATCGATGCCAGCAATGCGGCAACGTGCAGGAGCAGTTCCATCGATCACTGGAGCGGGCGAAGGTCCCAGCCTGCGAATCCTGCGCCACGGACGAAATGGAACGCGTCGTCTCGCGCTTCGCTACGCCCAAGACTGAATCGCAAGTGCTCGAGCAATACGGATCTCCCGGCCCGGGCGCTGGTCCAGATGCCTACCGTGACCCACGTCAAATCGGCCGCTGGGCAGAAGAACGATTCGATCAGATGGGCGTCGAAATGCCGGCCGAGGCCAAGCAGATGATCGACGCAGCCCGCGACGGAGATCTTCCCGAGCCGGTGAAGGATCTGTAAGGCACAGACCGTAGTCCCGCGGAACCAAGAGCTCTCCCTTTGGGGGAGCTGGCGCGAAGCGACTGAGGGGGCTCCGCGGTATCGTGACACGCTTCCTTATGGGAGGAGCCGTTCGATGGGCGTGGCTTCCGGCCCTGTAAATCACTGAATTGCCGCGTTATGGCTTGGGCGGTAGCCTGCCGTCTGGCGGAGCCGCCTGCTCTGCCGCTACCGGCACCGCCTTGGTTTGACCTGTCTTATCTGTTCGTGAGGGGGCCTGCATGGAAATTCTGATCTTCGCCATCATCGCGGCGGTTGTGGCGCTGCTGTTCGCGGCCCTCCGTGTCCGCGACGTGCTTGCCGAGGACGAAGGCAATGACCTGATGAAGACGATCGCGCGGGCCATCCAGGCTGGCGCGGCGACCTTCCTCAAGCGGGAGTACACCTTCCTCGCGGTCTTTGTCGGGGTCGTCTTCGTCGTCCTGTTGATCTTCATCGACCTCGACGTGCTCGACAAGTTCGGCGGCACGTTTGGTCAGGTCAAACCGGATGACGGATGGTCTTCGACCGCAATCTCCTACATCATTGGGGCAATCCTCTCCGCCTCGGCCGGCTACGCCGGCATGCTGATTGCCGTCCGCGCCAACGTACGCACAGCGGCTAAGGCCCGCGAGGGACTCAACCCCGCCCTGCGTGTTGCGTTCGGCAGCGGCACCGTGATGGGCATGACGGTCGTCGGACTGGGGCTGCTCGGCCTGGTCATCATGTACCTGATCTGGCAAGATGTCGCTCCACTCGCGGGATTCGCGTTCGGCGCATCCTCAATCGCGCTCTTCGCCCGTGTTGGCGGTGGCATCTACACCAAGGCCGCCGACGTCGGCGCGGACCTGGTCGGCAAAGTCGAAGCAGGGATCCCCGAGGACGACCCGCGCAACCCGGCCACGATCGCCGACAACGTTGGTGACAACGTCGGCGATGTCGCCGGTATGGGCGCCGACCTGTTCGAGTCCTACGTCGGCTCGATGGTGGCCACGATGGCGCTGGCCGCGACCGTCTTGGCCACAGGCACCCTCTCGGGTTGGAAAGACGAACTGCTGGTCCTGCCGATGCTGATCGCAGGCATTGGAATTCTCGCTGCGGTGATTGGCACGTTCTTCGTTCGCACCGGCGAGCAGGCTGACCAGGGACGACTGCTGTGGGCCCTCCGCGCGGGCGTGTTCGGCGCATCCGGCCTCGTGTTAGTCGGCGCCATCGTCGCGGTCGCGCTACTCGACCTCGACTCCTTCATCGGCAGCAAATGGAACTTGTTCTTCGCGATCCTGGTTGGACTGGTCGCCGGCCAGATCATCGGAACCGTGACCGAGGGCTACACCTCGTCCGAAGGCTTCAACTTCGCCGGTAAGCGCTACTCGCCAACCGTCAACCTCAGTGGACAGGCTGAGTCGGGTACCGGACCGATCATCATCGGCGGCCTCAGCCTGGGCATGATGTCCACCCTGATCCCTCTGATCACGATCGTGGTTGCCATTGTGATCGCGTTCGAGCTCGGCGAGTTCTACGCCGTGGCTCTGGCGGCGGTCGGAATGCTGGCGCCGCTCGGCGTCACGCTCGCCACCGACGCCTACGGCCCGGTCGCCGACAACGCCGGCGGCATCGCCGAACAGGCGGGCCTTGACCCGGAGGTGCGGGAACGCACCGACGCGCTCGATCAGCTCGGTAACACGACCGCCGCGACCGGCAAGGGTTTCGCCATCGGCTCGGCGGCGCTGACGGCGCTCGCGCTGTTGGCCACGTATGCACTCACCGTCTGGGGCGACATTGAATCCGCCGTTCTGAATCTGCTCGACTACAAGGTGATGATCGGTTTGCTGATCGGCGCGCTGATGCCGTTCGTCTTCTCCGCACTCTCAATGGGCGCGGTCGGACGTGCAGCCGAAGCCATGGTCCAGGAAGTCCGTAGGCAATTCCGCGAAATGCCCGGCATCATGGACGGGACACAGGACCCCGACTACGAGCGCGCAATCTCCATCTCCACCGACGGCGCGTTGCGCGAAATGGTCGTCCCCGGCCTGATCGCCGTGATCGTGCCGATCTTCGTCGGCGCGGTAATCTCGGCCGAGGCGCTGGGCGGTCTGCTAATCGGTTCAATCGCGGCCGGCGCGATGCTCGCGTTGATGATGGCGAACGCCGGTGGCGCCTGGGACAACGCCAAGAAGTACATCGAAGAGGGACACTTCGGCGGAAAGGGCTCCGACGCTCACTCTGCCGCAGTGGTTGGCGACACCGTTGGAGATCCGTTCAAGGACACTTCCGGCCCCTCGCTCAACATCCTGCTCAAGCTAATGTCGATCGTCGCCGTGGTCTTTGGACCGCTCTTCCTCTAGGGAGCTAAACCTCGCCCTTTCGAGGACGTGTCCCGAATGGGCGGAGGGGCTTCCGCCGCAACTACTCCGAGCGCTCCGCAGGCCCTTCGCGTGCGGAGCGCTCGCGCATCTGCTCCTGCAACGCCCGCCCCGCGTTCCCCGTCGCCAGAATCGTAAGCACCGCGCCGATCAGTAAACCCAGCAGCAAACCGATCAAGAACCGCATAAGTCACCTCCCGCATACGCTGGCTTCAGTTTCCACCATACGACCGCCGATAGCCCCTCCAGAAAGGCGAACCCAATGACCGCTGTCTCGCTCGACACCCTGGTTTCACTCTGCAAGCAGCGCGGCTTTGTCTTTCCCGCCTCCGAGATCTACGGCGGATTCGGCTCGACCTACGACTACGGCCCGTTGGGCGTCGAGTTGAAGCGCAACGTCAAGGATCTCTGGTGGCGCTCGGTGGTGCGTGAGCGCTCGGACGTCGTCGGTCTCGACTCGGCCATCATCCAGTCGCCACGTGTCTGGGAAGCCTCCGGGCACGTGCAGAACTTCCACGACCCGATGGTCGATTGCCTCGAGTGCAAGGGCCGCTTCCGCGAGGACCATCTCGAGGGCCCCAACTGCCCAACTTGCGGCGCAAACGACTCATTCACCGAGGCGCGGGAGTTCAACCTGATGTTCCGCACGCAGGTTGGGCCAGTCGCCGAAGAAGGCTCGCAGGCCTACCTACGACCCGAGACCGCGCAGGGCATCTTCATCAACTTCGAGAACGTGCTCACGTCGACTCGCCGCCGCCTGCCGTTCGGGATCGCGCAGCAGGGCAAGTCGTTCCGCAACGAGATCACGTTGGGCAACTTCATCTTCCGCACCCGCGAGTTCGAGCAAATGGAGATGGAGTACTTCGTCGCGCCGGACGACTCGGACCAGTGGTACCGCCGCTGGATCGATCTGCGCGAGCAGTGGTACGTCGACTTGGGCATCAACCCGGACAACATCCGCCGCGACGTCCATCCGATCGAAAAGCTCTCACATTACTCAGCCGGCACCACTGATCTGCAATACCGCTATCCGTGGGGCTGGGATGAACTCGAGGGCATCGCCAACCGCACCAACTTCGACCTAACGCAACACGGTGAATCCTCGGGCAAACGGTTGGAATACTTCGATCCTCAGACCAACGAGCACATCGTGCCGCATGTGATTGAGCCCGCCGCCGGCGTTGATCGGATCATGCTCGCGCTCCTCTGCGACGCCTACACTGTCACCCCCGACGAAAAGGGCGACGACCGCACAGTCCTTGCGTTCAGCCCACGCGTCGCGCCGATCACTGTTGCCGTACTCCCACTCTCGCGCAAGGAGCCGGTCGCTAACCTCGCCCGAGATGTCTGGGACCGGATCCGCCCGCACTGGACGACGCAGTACGACGACACGCAATCAATCGGCCGTCGATACCGTCGCCAGGACGAAATCGGCACGCCGCTCTGTGTCACGGTCGACTTCGAGTCGCTTGACGATGATGCGGCCACGATCCGCGATCGCGACACCCAAGAGCAGGTCCGGGTCAAGATTGATGAGCTGACGGACGTCCTGAGGGATCGATTGGGCTTCTAAACACAAGAACGCTGTCGCAGTTTACGGGGCCAGGCCAAGAGCTTGGCGTCCCGCCTGCGCGACAGCGTTTTGTGTATGCGCGCCAGAGTTCCTCCGGCTACGGGGCGAGTTCGGTGACCTTGGCGCGGGCCGAATCCGGGTCGTCGAACCATTCGGCGTTGATCTCGGTGAACGCCTGCCACTCGTCCGGCACGTCGTCCTCAGAGAAGATCGCGGTCACAGGACAGGCCGGCTCGCAGGCGCCGCAGTCGATGCACTCGTCTGGGGAGATGTAGAGCATGCGGTCATCGTCGTCGGCGTGGATGCAGTCCACGGGGCAAACTTCGACGCAGGACTGGTCCTTGACGTCGATGCACGGTTCCGCGATCACATAGGTCATCGATTCATCCTCTCATCCACTCATCCTGCGCTACGCCGCTTCCGACGTTTTCGCGACTAACACACTTATAGGACGGCATTCCCTGTTCCGCAATAGCCAACTGAGTTTGCTGCAAACACTGATCTTTATCCTTCAGAGGCTCTGCCAGAGACGGCCAAAGAACTAGGACGCGGCCACCGCCTCGGCGGGTGCGCGCCAGCCATGTTGGGCCAGCACGTCCTGCAAAAACTGGCCGGTGTAGGACCCCTTGACGAGCGCCACGTCCTCGGGCGTACCCTCCGCCACCACCTGCCCGCCGCGGTCGCCGCCGAGCGGTCCGAGGTCAATGATCCAGTCGGCGTTCTTGATCACGTCCAGGTGGTGTTCGATCACCACGACAGTGTTGCCGGCGTCCACGAGCTGTTGCAACACCTGCAAGAGCGCCTCGACATCAGAGAACGAAAGACCCGTCGTTGGCTCATCCAGCAAATACAGCGTTCGTCCCGTCGAGCGCTTCGAGAGCTCCGTCGACAGTTTCACCCGCTGCGCCTCACCGCCCGAGAGCGTCGTCGCCGGTTGGCCGAGCTTGATGTATCCCAGTCCGACCGCCTGCAGCGTGCGCAGCTTGCGCGCGACGGTGGGATTGGCGTCAAACAAGACCGCCGCTTCATCAACCGTCATGTTCAGGACGTCGGCGATGGTCTGGTCCTTGTAACGGATCTCCAAGGCCTCGCGGTTGTAGCGATCACCCTGGCAGATCTCGCAAGGCACGGTCACATCGGGCAGAAACTGCATCTCGATCGTGTTGTAGCCGTCGCCCTTGCAGGCTTCGCAGCGGCCGCCCTTGACGTTGAACGAGAATCGGCCAGGCTTGTAGCCGCGCATCCTCGACTCCGGCACCGAGGCGAACAGTTCCCGCACCGGAGTGAAGAGACCGGTGTACGTCGCCGGATTCGACCGCGGCGTGCGGCCGATCGGCGATTGGTCGATGTCGATCACCTTGTCGATCGCGTCCAGGCCCTGCAACCCGCGCAGCGCGCCCGGTCGTCGTCGCGCCCCATGCAACTGCTGTGCTGCCGAGGCGTGCAACAGATCATTGACTAGGGTGCTCTTGCCCGACCCCGAGACACCGGTCACGCAAACGAAGGTGCCCAGTGGGAAGGTGGCGTCAATCTCGCGCAGGTTGTGTTCCGACGCTCCCAGGACGGTGAGTTCGTCCCCGTTGCCCGGGCGCCGCTGCGACGGCATGGGAATGGTGCGTCGACCGCTCAGGTAATCCCCGGTCATCGAGCCGTCGTGCTCCATAATCGTCGAGGGCGGGCCGGCGGCCACGATCCGTCCGCCGGCTTCGCCGGCGCCGGGACCCATGTCGACGATGTAGTCGGCCGCGCGCATCGTCGCTTCGTCGTGCTCAACGATCAGCACCGTGTTGCCCAGGTCGCGCAGCCGCTTGAGTGTGCGAATCAGCCGCTCGTCGTCGAGCGGATGCAGTCCAATCGACGGCTCATCGCATACGTAGAGCACGCCCATCAGTGACGAGCCGATCTGGGTCGCCAGTCGAATCCGCTGTGCTTCTCCTCCGGAAAGTGTCGCAGCGGCACGGTCGAGCGTGAGGTAGTCCAGCCCGACATCGACGAGGAAGGTCAACCGCTCGCGGATCTCTTTGAGGATTTGCGTCGCGATTGCCATCTCGCGGGCGGTCAGCGAAGTGTGGTCGCCGCTCAAGCGATTGGCCCAGCGCGATGCCTCCGAGACCGACATGCGCGTGACGTCGACAATGGAGCGCTGGTCTACCTGCACAGCCAGCGACTCGGCTTTGAGCCGCGCGCCGCCACAGGACGAGCAGGGCACAGCGGTCATGTAGCGCTCGATCTCGGTCCGTGACCAGTCCGAGTCGGTTTCACGATGACGCCGGTCAAGATTGTTGACCACACCTTCAAACTGGGTCTCATAGCGTCGATGCCGGCCTCGGTGATTGACAAAGTCGACCACGATTGGATCGGGTAGTCCGTAGAGCACGGCATCCACCAAATCGTCCGGCAGGTCGTCAAACGGAGCGTCAGTCTCAGCGTTGAACTGCTCGAAGACCGCCTCCAACATGCGTCGATGCCAGCCTGTGTGAGTGGTCGACCTCGACCAAGGCGCAATCGCGCCCTGATCAAGTGACTTCGACCGGTCGGGGAGCACGAGTAGCGGATCGACCTGCATCGTGATCCCGAGACCGGTGCAGTCGGCGCAGGCTCCGTGAGGCGAGTTGAACGAAAACGAGCGCGGCTCGATCTCTCCCAGGGCAAACATGTCACGAGGACATGCGAGTTGCTCAGAAAAAATCAGGTCGTCGTCGGCATCGAGCGGTCGAACCCGGACGATCCCGTCACCGAGACCCAGGGCTTGCTCGATCGAATCGGCCAGCCGATTGGCCAGGATGTTGCGTTCCTCTTCGTCGATCTCTTCGGCTGGCAACGCAACCCGGTCGATCACGATGTCGATCGCGTGGTTCCTGTTCTTCTCCAGCTCGATCTCGTCGTCCAGCGACAGCACTTCGCCGTCGACGCGGACTCGCACGAATCCTCGACCACGGGCGTCCTCAAACACGCCTTTGTGCTCGCCCTTGCGGTCGCGAATCACCGGCGCCATGATCATCAGCCGCCGTCGCTCGCCCATCGACATCACTGCGTCGACCATCTGCTGGACGGTCTGCTGGGCGATCGGGTCGCCGCAGATCGGGCAGTGAGGTCGGCCGGCGCGAGCGAAGAGCAGGCGGAGGTAGTCATAGATCTCGGTCACCGTGCCCACAGTCGAGCGTGGGTTGCGAGAGCCGGTCTTCTGGTCGATCGAGATCGCCGGCGACAACCCCTCGATGTAATCGACATCGGGCTTTTCCATCCGGCCCAGGAATTGGCGGGCATATGCCGACAGCGACTCGACGTAGCGGCGCTGGCCCTCGGCATAGATCGTGTCGAAAGCCAGCGACGATTTGCCCGATCCCGACAGGCCGGTGATCACCACCAACTGGTCACGGGGCAATTCGACGTCGATGTCCTTGAGATTGTGCTCCCGCGCGCCGCGGACCAGAATCCGATCAGACGGCACCGTAGGCTCTCCAACCTTCCTCGCAAGTCAGCCAGTCCAGCGTAACTCAAACCCGGTTCTGGCCCGTGCCCGTCGGCCTGCTTCCTATACTCGAATCATGTCAACCAACACTGCCGTATCCGAACAACAATCCGAAATGACGACGCTCTCGGAGCCGGACAGCGATGCGTCCGAGCAGCCCAAGCGAATCGTCATCTTCGACGCCTATGCGCTGATATTCCGCGCCTACTTCGCAATGCAGCGCGCCAATCTCCGCACCACCGCTGGCGAACCGACCGGAGCGGTCCGAGGCTTCACGGCGACACTGCTGCACATTTTCCGCACATTGGAGCCGACCCACGCGGCTTTCGCCTTCGACGTAGACGACGCCACCGTCTTCCGGCGCGAAATCGACCCAAACTACAAGGCCCACCGCGATCCAATGCCTGAAGACTTGCCCTCGCAGATTGAGCGTTGCCGCGAGATCGCCGAGGCGTTCTCCGTACCGATCTACCAGGAACCCGGCTTCGAGGCCGACGACGTGCTCGGCACGATCGCCGACCAGGCTGTCGCGCACGGCTTCGACACCTGGATCTGCACGCTGGACAGCGACCTCCTGCAACTAGTCACCGACGACATCTCGGTCTATCTCTACAACCCCTACAAGAGCGAGTACACCGCCTACGACGGCCCGGCCGCCGTGCGGGGTCGATACGAGGTCGATCCAATTCAGATCATCGACTTCAAAGC